>JBELAE010000082.1:0-24713 GCA_049509155.1 Candidatus Sulfotelmatobacter sp. | reverse complement strand
TGAAACTTGTCTTTAGCCAGGTCGGGAACATAACGCGCCAGTGTGGTCGTGTCATGGTGCATCGACTTGCCCATGAGAATCCACCCCATGTGCGCCCACCACTTGCCGTCGATCGGAGAATGCGGATCGCCTTCTAGATCGGAATATTGATGATGAATGCGGTGCGTCGCAACCCAGAAAATCGGCCCGCCCTCAAGCGCCAGCGTGGCGCAAATCGTCAGAAAATACTCCACCCACTTGGGACTCTTATACCCGCGGTGCGTCAGCAGCCGGTGATAACTCATTCCAATGCCGAGGCTGCCCGAAACCCACCACAGGAACATCGCAACAAACAATGCCTTCCACGTGAAAAAGAAGAGCGCAGCGATCGCCCCGATGTGAAACGCCAACATGAAAGCCGCCGTAATCCAGTTCACTTCGCCTTTTTCCGCTTGTCGTCTTTCCAGATCCTTAAGGTCCATATCCGTTTCCAAGGAAGATCCCCGTTTCGTGGTTGTTGGAGTTCGATCAGCCCCATAGCTAACCTACCAAGAGGAGGCACAAGTTCACTGTAATACTTGTGTAATAACGATTTTTTGGGGATTACGGCGGTAACGAACGGGTAATCGCAAGCCTGATTTGCAGAGCTTGCCTTGCAGCCAATTCCAATCCTTGATTTCAGAATTTTCCGAACGGAGCGACCTAGGCAGCCTTGCCCTTGACCTGCACACCTGCCCATTTCTCCAGCAGCATCAGCGTGGCGGCGTAGTCGAGGTCCCGATTCCCTTCTTCCGAGGCCATCTCATACACCTCTTCCACCGTCTCCAGCGCCGGCAGCTTTACCCGCGCCTCTTTCGCCGCCTCCAGCGTTAATTTGATGTCCTTGTGCATGAGCCGTAGCGGAAAATTGGGCGTGAAATCACGCTGCAAAATAAACGGACCCTTATAATCCACCACCCCCGACCGCACCATCGTGGCCTCGATCAGCGACAGCAACTGCTGCGTGTCCACGCCAAGCTTGGTGGCCAGAGTCAACGCCTCGGCAAAACCCTCAAAAATCAGGGCGATCTGCAAATTCATGGCAAGTTTTGTAGCCTGCCCCTTGCCGGTATCGCCCATGCGGAAAATCTTCTTCCCCATCGCCGCGAACAGGGGCTTGAGCCGCTCCACCGGAGCCTCGCTTCCTCCCACAATGAACACAAGCGTCCCGTCGCGCGCTCCGATCTTCGACCCGGTCATCGGCGCATCCACCCAGGCCACGCCCTTCGTGCTCAAACGTTCCGCGAACTTCACCGTAGCCGACGGAGAAATCGTGCTCGAGTCCGCAATGATCATGCCCTCGGTCAGCGACGCCTGCACGCCGTCGGTCCCGAAGATCACGCTCTCGACCGCATCCGTATCAGCGACGCACATCCACACCACTTCCGCGCCCTGCGCCGCCGCCGCCGGAGTCGGAGCCATTCCCGCCCCCTCCACCAGTTTCCCCGGAGTGCGATTCCACACCGTCACTTCGTGGCCAGCCTTGACCAGGTTCGTTGCCATGGCGTGCCCCATGATTCCCAATCCAAGAAATGCAACCCGCATGCGGACTTCTCCTTTTTTCCTGAATACGTTCCTGAAGAACCCGTCGTCCGGAAGAAAACGTCAAACAGAACGTCCTCGGATTAGATATGACCGGCGCGATCAAGGTCAAGCAAGGGACCACTCTCAAGCCATTTGAACCGACGATTCCCACTGTGCAAAATCCTTCGCGTCGACACCACTACACGTTATAGTCCCCGAAATGCCGGCGGGGACCCCCGGTACCGCGGCTCCGACTAATCGGCTGGGCCAGCGGCGATCTCTCAAGGTTGTGCGAGTGCCAAATCGAGCGCACGCCGCAATTCCTCCGTATCGAAAATTGGCGATTGGCACGCGAATCCCGAACAGAGCACCGCAAAGGATTTCCCCGAGCCCAGGGCTGGAAGGTTGGGGATGGTCTCCGCCAGAGCGGGCGGAAGATTCTCCGCAACCGCCTGATTCACCGCCAGCCGCAGCGTAGTTTTCTGAAAAGCAAAGGGCGCAACGGCCGCACCGTATAGTTTGTGGGCTGTGTCCTCGTCCCCGTCCTCAGCAATCACGACCACCTGCACCGCGCTCTCCAGCAAATGCACCACTGCAATCCCGTAGGTTGCGGCGAAGATTCCGAACTGTTCGGCCACGCCTGCAAAGGTTTCCAGCGTCTGCTCTGCCTTGTCCCGATATTCGGAGTCGCCGGTGTAGTGATGCAATCGCAGCAGCGCGATCGCTGCCATCGGATTTCCCGCTGGAGTGGGCGAATCTTGCAGCGGCTTGCGCCGCGTCGCCAGCACGCCCAGGCTCTTTCCATCGGCGGCCGGCTCGCAGTCGAAGAATCCTCCCGAGGTTGGATCGTAGAACCGGGCGATCATGGTATCCGTAATCGCCTGCGCAAACTTGAAGTAGCTGAGGTCGGAGGTTGTTTCGTAAGCATCCAGGCAAGCCAGCGCGGTAAAAGCATAGTCGTCGAGGAGCCCCGCAACTTCACGATGCGAAGCCGCAGGATCCGAATAGGAAACCACGTGCAGCAGTAGCGCCTGCATGGGCGCGGATGACTTCCAAGCCTCGCCCAGAACCCGGTCCAACGAGCGCAGCGCAAAGCGCCGCGCGCCGTCGAGATTGAGCACCCTGGCCGCCTCCAGATACGCCGAAACACACAAACCGTTCCATCCCACATACACGGTCTTGTCCACATACGGAGTCGGCCGATCGAGGCGCGCCGCGTACATTTTTTTCTCCGCCGACACCAGCAGTTCCTGCACTCGTTCCGGAGCCAGCTTCATGCGCCGCGCAATCTCCTCCACCGACGCCCGTACGTACAACACATTCTTCGCCGGATTGTGATGCATCTCGCCGACTTCGTTGATGTCATAATGCAGGGCCGCGACCTGCGCTTCTTCTTCCGTCAGGACCGCGCGTGCCTCGTCGAGCGTCCAGGTAAAGTAATCGCCGTCATCCTCCATCGAGATGTCGGCGTCCTGCGACGCGTAAAACCCTCCGCGCTCGCGATCGCTCAGCCACTCGTCCATCCAGCGAATGATGTCGCGCGCCACATCTGCGAAGAACTCTTCGCCGGTCGCCTGATACGCGTGCACATAGTTCTTCAGCAGCTCGGAATTGTCGTAGCACATCTTCTCGAAGTGCGGCACCACCCAGCGTTCGTCCACCGAATAGCGGTGAAACCCGCCCGCCAGTTGGTCGTAGACGCCGCCGTTGGCCATGTGCTCGAGCGTGCTGACGATCATGCTCCGCAAATTGTCGCTGCTCGTGGAGGGGTGGACGCCTTCGTCCGGCCCGCGGAGCGTAGCTCCGCTCGTAGTCCGGGCATGCTGGGTGCCGGCATACCGCGCGATCAGCAAATCCAGAGCCGAGGGATGCGGAAACTTTGGTGCCTGCCCGAACCCTCCATTCTCCGGATCAAACATGCGGAACGCCGAAGTCTGAATCGCGGCGATCACGGCCGCCGATACTCGCCCGTCTTTTCCCGCGAAAGATTCCGATTGCGCAATCGTGCTCTCCACCATCTTGGCCTGCTCGATCACGTCCCCGTGCTTCTCCGCGTAAGCATTGGCAATGCTCAACAGCACGCGTCGAAAACTAGGACGCCCGTATCCATCGTTGGGTGGAAAGTATGTCCCGCCATAAAACGGCTTTCCGTCGGGCGTAAGAAACGCGGTCAGCGGCCACCCGCCCTGCCCGCTCACCGCCTGCACCGCCGCCTGATACCGGCTGTCAATGTCGGGACGCTCGTCTCGATCCACCTTCACCGCTATGAAATGCTGATTCACAATCGCCGCAATTTCAGGATCCTCATAGGACTCGCGATCCATCACATGGCACCAGTGGCACCACACCGCGCCAACGTCGAGCAGCATGGGCTTGTTGTCGCGCGCCGCCGCGGTAAAGGCCTCCGCGCCCCACTCGTGCCACTGAATCGGCTGATGCATGGCAGAACGCAGGTAGGCGGAGGAAGCGCGGGCGAGGGAGTTGAGAGTTGTGGTGGTCATGGGATTCAGTTTATCTGGAATCGTCGCAGAAAGGTTTTCCCAACTTGACCTGCGTTACGTAACGCATTACGATTACACATGATCCGGTCGATCCGTCACAAAGGGCTGAGACGCCTTTATGAGGACGGCAAGGCCCGCGGGGTGATACCGGAACACGCAGCCAAGCTGCGAGACGTGCTGGCCAGACTCGACGCTGCCAGTGCATCTGCGGATATGGATTTGCCCGGCTTCCGGCTGCATTCGCTCAAAGGCGACTTCGAAGGTTTCTGGGCTGTGACGATACGAGCGAACTGGCGGGTGATTTTCCGGTTTTCAGACGGCGACGTGCACGATGTTGATTATGTCGACTATCACTGAAGGAGATTGACTATGCCGATGAAGAACCCGCCACATCCAGGCGGTTTTGTGTTGCGCCAGTGCATTGAGCCCTTGGGGCTGAGCATAACGGATGCGGCCGCTGCTCTCGGAGTTACGCGCACTACGCTGTCGGAGCTTGTCAACGGGAGGCGCGGCATATCTCCCGAAATGGCGGTTCGCCTCTCCAAGGTCTTCGGAGGCAGCGCGGCCACCTGGCTCACGCAGCAGGCGCATTACGATCTGGCACAGGTCCGTGCCGATCGCATCAAGCTCAAACGGCTGGAATTCGCGTAGGAACTCCCCACTTCCCTGGGCCACTGGTCGGCAGATGAACAGCGAGACATCCTTAGCCCGAGTTGCGGCATCTTTTGCCCATAAAGTACTCTGTAATATCGCGGAAGGGGAAGATCTCCAATGGGTCCGAAAGCCGCAACGCTTTGCCTTGCAGTTGCACTGATTCTTGCACTGATTGCCAGTCCACTACGCGCACAGGACGCAAGCTCCACGCTTTCCGGGACCATCACGGATCACACCGGTCGCGTCGTGCCGAATGTAAAGGTCTCCGTCAAGAACCTGGCCACCAGTCAGCCGGCCGAAACCCAGGCCAACTCGGACGGCATCTACACCATTTCCAATCTCGCGCCTGGAGATTACGAAGTCTCCGTGTCAGCGGCGGAGGGCGCGAACACGGCTAGCGTGACGTTGGCTGCCGGGGCCAGCCAAAAGGTCGATCTGGTTCTGAACGTCACGCCGCCGTCGAGCGAAGTGCAAGTCGGCAACCCGGCCGCCGCCCCTGCCGCCACGCTGCCGAATGCTCCTTCCACCAGCAAGACCGAGCCATCGCTCGAAGACCTGGGATTCTCCAAGACTGAGATTCAAAGCAACGCCGCGCAGCAGGCGCTGCTCGATAAGCGCACCCGCATGCTGAAGATCCACCAGCGGATGGGTTTGATCACGACGATCCCCCTGATCGCAACCGTCGTCACTTCGTTGAACGCCGGCGGCAAAAGCGAAGGCACAGCTTCTCGCGATCTGCATGTGGCTTTGGGCTCCCTGACTGGCGACCTGTACGGGATTACCGCCTGGTACGCGATCCGCGCGCCGAGAATCGACCGTACAAGAAAGCGTGGCCCAATTCGTTTCCATGAAGCCATGGCCTGGATTCATGGCCCCGGCATGATCCTGACTCCGATTCTGGGTGCGATGGCTTTCGAACAGAAGAACGATGGAGAAAAAGTTCATGGCATCGCCCAAGCGCATGGCCCGGTCGCCATCGTCACCGCGGGAGCCTTTGGCGCCGCGCTCGTGTCGGTGTCTCTAAAATTCTGAACCGATTCAGAAATGAGCTTATGAACACGAAAATGCTGCCGCTGTTTCTGCTGCTGGCCGTGTCGAATCTCTTCGCGGCAGATCACCAATGGGTGCTTAAGCAGAGCACACTGACCTACCACGTCTCGCATCCCCTGCATCAGAGCGAAGGGGTCAGCCATAGCGCGCGAGGCAAAGGCATTTGCCACGAGGGCCAGTGCGATTTTCTGATCGCCGTTCCGGTCAAGACGTTCGATTCCGGCGACAGCAACCGCGACCTGCACATGATTCAGGTCACGCGCGGCGCGGAGTTTCCCATGGTCACGGTCCGCACCCGTCTGCCCGAGGCAGCGTCAGCATCGGAGACGATCATGGCGGATTTGGAAATCGAGTTCGCCGGCCAGACCGCGCACTTCAAGCAGGTCTCATTCCAGGTGGTCACGCAGGGAAACGAGAAGCAGATCTCCGGAATAATTCCCGCTACGCTCACCGATTTCAAAATCGACCCACCGTCGCTGCTGACGCTTCCGGTAAAGAACGAAATCCCAATTCACGTGGAGATGAAGTGGAGCCAGGAGTGACGCCTTCAGGCCAGAAGCTGCTTCGCGATCCGGAAGTACAAATCAATCGACTCCGCGAGTTGCTGCTTCTCGATGTACTCGCCGTCGGTGTGGGCCACGTGAATCGATCCTGGACCCAGCAGCAGCGGTTCGCCCCAGTTGGTGAGTTTGGGAATGTCAGTGGTGAACGCGGCAATCATAGTCGGCAAGCCGTCGACGGTGCGTAGGCGAAGAAAAGGTAGTTCCAGCGGAAACGTCACCTGCACGCAGTCGCCGGCGGAGGTGCGGATCTGTTGCCGCAATTCCTCCGACGGACCGACCAAACGGTAGAGCAAATCGGCATGCGCGTAATCAGGAATCACATTGGGAGCGCGCCCGCCCTCGATCAGCCCAATGTTCAGCGTGCACGGTCCAATCTCCGGATCGGAAGGCAACGGCATGGCGCGCAAACGCGTGAGTGCGGGAATCAGTTTGTCAATCGCCGACTCGCCCAGTTCCGGATACGCCGAGTGCGCCATGCGTCCCGTGGCAGTGACTTCCACGCGCAGCGTTCCTTTCGACGCCAGCGCAATGTGATTCTCGGTGGGCTCGCCGTTAACCAGAAAGCGGCAACCGGGAGCCTTCCCGTTCGCAGCATATTCGTTAGCCATTTGCGCGCCCAGGCTGTCGCGCTCTTCGCCTGCAACAAACAGTAGCCCGACATAGGTCCCTTGCTGCCGCAATCGCTCCGCGGCCGCGACTTGCGCCGCGATGATTCCCTTGGCGTCGCACGACCCGCGCCCGTAAATGCGGCCCGCGTCTTCCGACGACGAAATGAAGGGAGGAACCGTGTCCATGTGCGTGGAAAACACCACTGCGGGATGCGGATGCTCCCGCGAAGTCGCGTACACATTGAAGCGCTCGCCTTCGACCGGCATCTTGATCGTCTGATAGCCGAGGCGGCAGAGTTCTCCGTAAAGATAGTTGCCGACCGCAGCTTCATTGCCGCTGATGGATTCAATGTCCACGAGTTGGCGGGTAAGCGTAACAGCGTCCATGCAGGTAAGGATAACCCAGGCCGTGCTCGCGCTGCGGACACATGCGCCATCTAGCGGAACAGTCTGTCATCCCGAGCAAGGCAAGGGACCTGGGTTTTCGCCGGCGACACCGATGATGCCGCCAAGCACCAAGGTCCCTCGCGTTGCTCGGATTGACAAGTGACTTCGCTCGGCATGACAAATGGGAGCGGGGAACGGCAGCCAATTATTGCCAATCATGTAATCTGAAGGTGTGTTCCCTCCCAACTCATCCATTCGATCGCTGTTCCTTGACGGTCCTGCGGGACGCCTGGAGGCGCTGCTCAACGCCGGCGCGGAGAATGCGACGCACGCGGCCGTGGTCTGCCATCCCCATCCGGTTTTTGGCGGGACCCTCCACAACAAAGTCGTATTCCACACCATGAAGGCGCTAAACAGTTTTGGCTTTCCCGTGCTGCGCTTCAACTTTCGCGGAACTGGTTTGAGCCAGGGTGAACACGACCACGGCAACGGGGAGGCGAACGATGTTCGCACCGCGCTCGACTGGCTCGACGCCGAGTATCATCTCCCTCTTTTGTTCGCGGGATTCTCTTTTGGCGCGGCGGTTGGACTCCGCGCGGCTTGCCCGGACGCGCGAGTACGCGCGGTCATCGGCGTCGGAACGCCCGTCGCTCCGGTTGCTGCCGAAGCTGAAGAGCCGCGGGTTTACACGTTCGACTTCATGCGGGATTGTGCCAAACCCAAGTTGTTCGTCAGTGGCGCTCGCGATCAGTTCGGCCCGCGCGCCAAGCTGGAAGCCTTAGTCGCGTCGCTGCCGGAGCCGAAAAAGCTGGTGGTGATCGAAGGCGCGGATCACTTTTTCGAAGGACGACTGCGCGAACTACGTGAGGCAATTGAAGCGTGGGTGCGGGAAACGCTGGGGTAAAGAAAGCTGTCAGCTGTCAGCTCTCAGCCATCAGCTTTCAACTAAGCGCTCCGATGTGACTGCTTCGAAGGTCCTCCGAATGGTCCAGCTGAAAGCTGATAGCTGATAGCTGACAGCTGTGTCTCTATAATCCCCACCATGCCCGATCCCAATCGCGAATCCCAGTTTCGAAGCATGCGCCAGCAAGCGCGCGCGATTTTCCAACAGGCTCTGGCCGAGGCCTCGATTGGAGCCGGCTTCGCGCGGCACGTGCATTACGAGCGCGGAATACTGCGCGTGCGCGATGATCTTTACGATTTGCACTTGTATTCGCGCGTGCTGGTGGTATCGCTCGGCAAGGCCGGACACACGATGGTCGAGGCCTTGTCTGCACAGGTCGGAGCTTCGCTGGAAGGGATCGTGGCCAGTTCAGTCGAGCCTGCGGCGCAGCTTCATGGGTTCCGCTATTTTCGCGGCGGGCACCCGACGCCGAATGCGGAATCCATTCGGGCGGCCGGCGCGATATTGCGCGCGCTCGAAGCCCAGCCGGCTTCGGCGCTGGTGATATTCCTGCTCAGCGGCGGAGGGTCGTCGATTGTCGAGAAGCCAATTGACGATGAGATTTCACTCGACGATCTCGTCGCCACCTATCGCGCGCTGGTCCATTCCGGCGCGCCCATCGCCGAGATCAACGCGGTGCGAAAGCATCTTTCCGCGGTGAAAGGTGGACGTTTGGCGCAAGCGGCGTTTCCGGCGAAGCAGGTTTCGCTGCTGGTGTCGGATGTGCCGGACGGCACGCCCGACGCGCTCGCTTCCGGGCCGACCATGCCCGATTCGACAACCGTCAACGACTGTTACCGCATCGCGGAGAAGTACGAACTGCTGCAACAATTCCCACCTTCGACGCGCGAACTGTTTGAGCGCCATGCCCTCGAGGAAACGCCCAAGGCGGATGATCCGGCATTTGTTCACGCACGTTGGTGGCCCGTGCTCTCAAACCAAACCGCGATTGAAGAGGCTAGTGCCGCCGCGGAACGCGCAGGCTTCATCGTGCACGTAGACAATTCCTGCGATGACTGGGATTACGAAAAGGCCGCCGACTATTTACTGCTGCGAGTGCGCGAGTTGAGGAAACAGTTCTCGCCGGTGTGTCTGATTTCCGGCGGGGAAGTTACGGTAAAGGTCACGAACGGCGGAGTGGGCGGGCGCAATCAGCAGTTCGCGCTGGCGTGCGCGGAGAAGATTGCTGGTGAGAACATCATCGTACTCAGCGCCGGGACCGATGGCGTGGACGGAAACAGTCCAGCGGCGGGAGCGATTGCGGATGGTACGACTCTGGAGCGTGCACGAGCCCGGGGGCTGGGCGTGCGCGCCGCGCTCGCCGCCTTCGATGCTTACCATTTTTTCAAGGCGCTGGGAGATGCGATCGAAACCGGGCCGACGGGGAATAATCTGCGCGATTTGAGAATCCTGCTGGCTTATTAGACTCGCTTACTACTATGGGATGGGTGCCGCGGGGCTTCGCCCACGCGGGACGGGCGAAGGCGCCCGTCGCCACATGAGCAGCGCTAGCTTCTTATTGCCCGGCTACGCGGTCTTTTGCATTTTCTGTTTTCCATGGCTTCGTCCATGCCGTGCTTCATCTCGTCCATCGACAAGTCTTTCACATGGGTGCCGATCGACCATTTGTGGCCAAAGGGATCTTTCAGTTTGCCGTAGCGGTCGCCCCAGAATTGGTCCATCACGGGCATTTCAACTTCGGCTCCAGCTTTAACGGCGCGATCAAAAGCGGCGTCGACGCCGTCGAGGTAGATATGCAGGCCCACGCCTGCTCCGCCGTTGGTTAGCGGAGAGACGGCGCCGTATTCAGGGAATTCGTCGCTCAGCATGATAATGGAGTCGCCGATCTTTAATTCAGCGTGCATGATCTTGCCGTCCGGACCTTTCATGACGCCTCGTTCTTGCGCTCCGAAGGCTGCTTTGTAGAATTCGATGGCGCGAGCAGCATCGCGCACGGTGAGAAATGGTGTAATGGTGTGATAACCATCGGGAACTGGCTTTACAGGCATACTACCTCCTTAGGGAGAACATTTAGCGAAAGTGAGTGTACACCAAAGGGAGCGATGTGTCATGGGAAAATGATCGAGGGTGGTGGCTGAATTTCAAAAACTCGGACCGATGTCATTCTGAGCGCGGCGACAGCCGCGCGAGGGATCTTACGACCGCTAAAGCTTGCTGATGCCGTGGATGGGTGGCGGCGCTGAATGAAGCGCACCCGTTCCTCGCATCGTGAATCAGTCTGACCGATGAAATTGAGGAAAATTCTATGAGGCGAACACTTCTGTGGCTGACGTTGGCGCTGTTGACCGCGTCGCTGGCAGCTGCACAACAGTCGTCGATCACGCGGCTGGACGGCAGCACAATCTCGGCGGCGGAAATCGATGCAACCGTGACCCGATTGATGAAGGCGGCCGAGGTGACCGGAGCGGGGATTGCGGTCTTCAACCACGGGAAGATCGCTTATATGAAGGCCTACGGGTTCCGTGACAAAGAGAAGAATCTATCGCTGACCGTGGATTCGGTGATGTCCGCGGCCTCCCTGTCTAAAGTGGCGTTCACCTACCTGGTGTTGCAACTGGTCGATGAAGGAACGCTCGATCTGGACAAGCCGGTCTATCAATACTTGCCCAAGCCGCTGCCGGAATATCCGAACTATGCCGACCTGGCGAACGACGAGCGTTACAAGCGCATCACGGCGCGCATGTTGTTGAGCCACACCAGTGGCTTTGCGAATTGGCGCTGGTTTGAGGACGACCGCAAACTGAGAATCCATTTCGAGCCGGGATCGCGATACGCGTACTCGGGCGAGGGACTCAGCCTGCTGCAACTCATAGTGGAAACCACCACGAAAACTCCACTGGAAGACCTCATGCAGCAGCGCGTCTTTCGGCCCCTGGGCATGAGCCGTACCAGCATGGTCTGGCAAGACCGCTTCGAGAGCGACTATGCCAATGGTTATGACGAATACGGACGCTCGCTGGGCCCGCTGAAGTGGCACAAGGCGGGTGCGGCGGGTTCCATGTCAACCACGCTTGCCGATTTTTCGCAGTTCATGCAGGCCGTGCTGGATGGCCAACTGCTGCGCCCTAAGACGCGAGAGCTGATGCTCAGCCCGCAAATCCAAATCGTGTCGAAGCACATGTTCCCCACGCTCAACGAAGAGACTACCGAGGAGAACAAGGGAATCCGGCTCAGCGCTGGACTGGGGTGGACCCTTTACTGGACGCCTTACGGCGAGGCGTTCACCAAAGGAGGCCATGACGATGGCTGGAGGCATTACACCGTCTGCTTCGACCAGCCGAAGACTGGAATCGTGATCATGACCAACAGCGGGAACGGAGAAGGCATCTTTGAATATCTGCAGGAAACGCTGCTGAAGAACACTTTTGCCCCCATCGCATGGGAAAACTACACCCCTTATGACAAACTGCCGCCGCGCCCGCCGATCAAGCAGCACAAGCAGGTAGCTGTGGATGGGAAAGTATTAGACCGGTATGTTGGACGCTACGCGCTCCCGCCAAACGTGATTGAGACGGTGCGCCGCGAAGGCGATCATCTTTCCGTGCAGGAATCCGTGGACGGGGCTGCCGAGCCGAAACAGGATTTGTTGCCCGAGAGCGAAACCGACTTCTTCTCGGCCACGGCGGACGATAAGTACACCTTCGAGCGTGATAGCAACGGGAAGGTGACCGCGATGGTTCTGCACACCGATGGGAAAGACATTTCAATCAAGCGGATTGAGTAGCCCTGAGCACTTGTTAGAAGAATCCGAGTCTCAGAAGAATCGGGTGACGCCTTCTTCCATCACCACCACGCGGTCTTTGGTTCCGGCGGCCCGGGCTTCCTCAGCGAGCAGTTGTAACGGCTCGTCCACCGGCTCATGCGAGAGGCGGAAGGTGCCGTAGTGCATGGGGACCATCCAGCGCGATTTGAGATCAATGAAGGCGCGCATGGCGTCGGCGGGATTGGTGTGGACGTTGCGAAACTGCGGCGGATTGTAGGCGCCGATGGGGAGCAAGGCGAGCTCGGGAGCGAGGCGGCGTCCGATTTCGCTGAATCCGGCGAAGTAGGCAGTGTCTCCCGCGTGATACACGGAGTGTTTGCCGGCCTTCAACACAAAACCGCCGTAGCCGCGGTGCGAATCTTTCAGAATGCGCGCCCCCCAGTGGCGCGACGGCACATGGGTGACTAACAAGTTGCGGTGTCGCGAACTCTTCCACCAGTCCAGTTCAATAATCTCGGAGAACCCGAGGTCGGAGACCAGATCGGAAACATGAGTCGGAATAATAATGGCGGGCGCAACCCCGCGCGCGCGCAGATTGTTTTGCACAATAGCGCGCAGCGACGGGCGATGCAGGTGATCGAAGTGGGCGTGCGAAACCAGTACCAGGTCGATGGCCGGCAGATCGGCGATGCGCAGGCCGGGACGGCGCAGGCGCTTCAGCACGAAAAGCCAGCGCGCGAAGTTGGGATCGATCATGACATTCTGCCCGCCGATCTGAACGAAGAAGCTGGCATGGCCGATGAAAGTTACGCCGAGCTCTCCGTTGGTGGCGAGGCGAGGCTTATAAGTTTCACCGCAGCGCGGAGTCACGGCGGAGCGGCGCACCAGGCGGCCGAACTGGGTGGCGCGCTTGCGAAGGGCCGGATTGCGAAGCGTTTGCTTAATCATCCTGCTGCAGAACCTGGGGGTTGGAACGGAAGCAGACTCGACCCCTTCATGCTAGTCCCGATCGCCCGTGCGATAGGAGTAATAAGAGCGATGCGGCGAATTTATTCACCAACCGTTAATGTTAGATGAAAGGAACGGACTGCGGGCTGCTTTTACTCCCTGGGCTAGTAACGGCAGTAATATGCAAGGGAGTCGCAGTTACCAGAAGATAACCGCCGGCGAGTGCTGACGATTTTTGTTTCGATTGCGGTTCTAGGTTTGTCTGGCGAGAACGGGAATTTCGCGATGTCCTTCGTCGTCTGACCGAGGATCCTGACCCATGATCATCCACGAAAAAAGAGGGGCCGTCGGGTTAGTATGAGTCCCGACAGCCCAAATATTGCGAGCCCCAGTTTTCGGCCCAAGTTGCAGTTACTACAGGTTACTTTGGTGACCTTGCGGTCACCGCCTGCTCCCGGTTCTACTGCGGTGGCAGGGTTGTTGAGCAGTTAGGTGTTCTGGGTGGGCACAGAATCAGTGGGCCACCGTCCAGGGCGGGAACCTGTTGGACGGCGGCTGCAAGAAATGTGCCCACTAGTCCTACCATCAGGATCGAAATCCTGATTGTGCGTTTCATGGGTTGTTCTCCTATGTCCGCGTAGGATTTCCCCCGTGGGAAACTTTTTCGCGGACGGGCATTATAAGACACCTGTCAACTGTAGTGTGCAAGAATTTTCCTCTGGAGAAACACTCCCGCATCCGCGGAGCCCCGACACGCTGCAAGATAAGTCACATTAATCCATCCTCAGCATAGACTTGCAATCAATCAATAAAGTATTGGTTTCGCTGTGCTGAACAGACGCATAGAGCAGCCCCGCCCGCAGATCGGCGTTACGATTTCAGGAACAGCCAGCGACACACTTGCCCAGGTTGGAAAAAAGCAGGTTGGGAAAACTGGATGGATCGAGCGAGAACTGTTGAATTACGGCTTGGGACTCAAGGGCACGGTGGGAATGCCGAAGCCGGCGGCTGCGGCCGCCGCGCGCTCAGGGGCAGCGGCCTGCGGATTCTCGTTAGTGGCTAGATCCTGCCGGGTCCGGGAAATCGCACGGTCCACCATCCCCTCAAACATCGGGATCAGCGAGTCGGCGGGCAACGGATGATGAATGTCGTACAGGCTCTGCTCCCAGCGCTGCGGTTGCAGCAGAGACACTGAGGCGTCGCGAGCCGGCCGCTTCACCACCACATAGCCGAACCACACCGCCAGGCTGGCATTGTAGGCAGCCATGTTGAGAATGCTCAGCCACGCGCCTCCCAGATGATTCCCCACCCACGAGCAGATTAGCACCAGTTCGACGACGGCGAAGGAGCCAAAGCCCAAAGCGATTCCGAAACTGTGCTGGCGGCGACTCACGCCCACATAGTGCGCGAAGAACAGCAGAAACAGAACCATTCCAACTTGGATGATGCGCACACATCGTTGCGAAGTGATGATGGCCTGCATCCACGGCGCCACCTGCGACGAATTGGTGGAAACTGAGACCACTCCGGCCACCAGCAACATGACCAGCCCCGCCCACTTGAAGAGCACCGTACCGAGATCGCGCAGGATATGGAACGCGCGGAAAACGTCGACGAAGATTTCATGAATTACGGCGAAACCGAAAACCACGCTGAGCGCGTCGCAAATCCAGTAGAGGTAGAACAAGGCGGAATAACTGCTGTGGTATGCGGTAAAAACCACGGCAAAACTAACCAGTTGCACCAGAACGTAACCGAAAAAGAACTTGAACTTGCGATGCAGCCCGCGACGGAACATGAGGATCGCGATTCCCGTCTCAAAGACGGGATGTGCGATCCAGAGCGCGTAATAAAGAAGTCTAATCTTCTCGCTCATCATCGTCTCGGTCTCGCTGACGGCCACGCTGCGGCGCGTAACGACAAGAACGCGCACCCGCCAGACTCAGTGCATTCACACAAAGCTGGTTAGATTAAAGTTAGCCTGTCCTAACCGAGCGTTCAATGCACCGTGGTAATTCCAAAGTAACGTTACCCCCGAAGGTACTAAGGCGCAAGGTTACCTTCGTGCTAGAGCGAAGGCAGGGCGAAACGGGAAGGCTCGGATGGAAGTCTGAAAAACTCCAAGTGCTCAAGTTGAAGTTGAGCACTTACGGATTCACAAACCGCTGTCATCCCGCCGGAGCGCGCCCTAGCGCTCCGGAAGGACCCTACGAAACCCAGACGTCGGTTGTACTGACGCCAGGAGCTCCCGGACTGCATGAAGCGCAGGAAGTTCCAGCAACGGCATCAACAGCGTCGGCCGGCGTAAGGTCCCTCGCCCGGCTGTCGCCGCGCTCAGAATGACATCGCTGAATTAATCTTGCATTTAGGCCACTACCCTGCTTTGAAATGACATGGCTTCAACCGCGTCGTAAGTGGTCTTACGCGTCGGGCATGGAGTGAATGTAAGCGCGCATCATGCGCACTTCATCGTCCTTCTCATCCAAATCATGCAGCAGAATGTCGCGCAGCGACACCATGCCAATCAGTTGCCCGTCGTGGCAAACCGGCAAGTGGCGGAAGCCGTGGCGCCGCATCAGGGCCAGGCAGGTCTCCAGGTCTTCGTTCATGTTGATGGTAAGGGGGTCATCGGTCATGACCTCGGCCAGGCAGGTGCTGCGCGGGTCGCGGCCTTCGGCCACAACGCGCCGCATGAGGTCGCGCTCAGAAAAGATTCCAACCAATTTGCCGCTGTGGAGAATTGGCACCGCGCCGATGTTGCGCTCAACCATGGCCCGCACGGTTTCAAGCACAGTATGGCCCAGTTCCGCCCGATAGGTATCCTGATGTTTGATCAGGTCGCAGATACGCATTTGACACCTCCCGGCCTACAACGTTCCGAGCTGTCCAAAAGCATCTACCGGGCCGAGAGTATATGCTGAAACCAAGACGGAAATAAAGGGAAAAAGGCAGGCTGGAACAGCAAATTGGCCCGAATCGGGAGGTTTCCCGTAGCTCCTATGGAGCTTTCCAATTCTGGAGGGCCCCAGTGTACAATCGCGCTCGATTCCGAGGGCCTGGAACGCAGTCCTGGAACACAGAAGCAGTCGCGTCCGACTGGACCTCCAAGGAGCAGCATGTTCATCGCACGAGCCATCCGCGCGGCTAGGTCTCTTGCCGTAATCATCCTCGTCCTCCTGCTGACGACCGTAGCAGGGTCGCAGCAGCAACCGCCGCTGATATCCAACCTGGATCGCGGCCGCGCTCAGGACATGCTAAAGATCATCGCGAATGAGGTCCGCAAACACTATTACGACCCCAAGTTTCAGGGAGTGGACTGGGACGCCAAGGTTGCCGAGGCGAAGCAGAAGATCGAGAAGACGACAACCATGAACATGGCCATGTCGCATATCGCTGCGGCGCTGGACACGCTCAACGACTCGCACACGTTCTTTCTGCCTCCGCAACACGCCTATCGCCATGAGTATGGGTTGCAGTATCAGATCGTCGGCAATCGATGTTTCGTGACCCGAGTTCGCCCCAAAAGCGACGCCGAAGCCAAGGGCGTGAAGGCGGGCGATGAAATTCTCACGCTGAACAGTTACAACGTGAATCGGGAAGATCTCTGGAAGGTGCAATATGTATTCTCAATTTTGCGTCCACAACCAGTGCTGCAACTGGAACTGCAGGATCCCGCGGGAGCGAGACGCCAGGTCGAGATCGCGGCGAAAATACGCGAAGGAAAAAAACTAACCGATCTGACCTGGGAGGGTGGTGGGGTCAACATCTTTGATCTGGTGCGCGAAGGAGAAACCGAGAGACACCTGATGCGCGCACGCATCCAGGAGTACGGCGACAAATTGATGGTTCTCAAGATACCCGAGTTCAACTTCTCTGCAGTCGAGATTGCAGACATGATCGCCAAGGCGCGCAAGCATCAGAACCTGATCATCGATTTGCGGGGCGATCCCGGAGGCGCCGTTGAAACACTCAAACATCTGGTCGGGGGCGTATTTGACAAGGAAGTGAAAATCGCGGATCGAATTGGACGCAAAGACTCCAAGCCTGAGGTTGCCAAGCCGCTGCACGATCCATTTCAGGGCAAAATTGTGGTCCTTGTAGACGCGGAGTCGGCTTCGGCCTCAGAGCTGTTTGCCCGGATCATCCAACTCGAGAAACGCGGAATTGTGGTCGGCGACCATTCTTCCGGCAGCGTCATGGAATCCAGGCATTACGAGGAACAAACGGGAACGGAGACCGCGATTTTCTACGGAGCCTCCATCACCGAGTCGAACCTGATTATGACCGATGGAAAGAGCCTGGAACATGGCGGAGTCACGCCCGATGAGGTTGCGTTGCCGACAGCCCAGGATATCGCCAATGGGAGCGATCCGGTCCTGGCGCACGCGGCCGAGTTACTGGGTGTGAAGATCAACGCGGAAGACGCAGGTAAAGCTTTTCCTTACGAATGGCCACCGGAAATCTAAGGGCGCGGCGCCCGCTTGTCGAATGCATCATCGCCGGTGAAAACAAAGTACGAGGAGTTCCACAGCGCCGTGGGCAGGCTGCCACGCGGGCGAGCGGTGACGACAATGTTGTATTCGTCCGAAATCCCCAGGTTCATCGCGAGCAATGAGTCTCTGGCAGGTTTCCCTGCCGCTTTGATCATGCCCGGTTCAATCATGCCCGGTTCAATCACGGCCAGCCACGCCAGAAATTCATGCAGATCGCGAGTGCGCGGACGTCCCGGGACGATGAAGGCAACTTCCGCCTGCTCCTGCATGGAAAAGTGCCAGGCCAGCGAAGCCGTGAGATCAACGGCCTTTTCGTAGGCGCGCTCCGACATCAGTCCGGGCTCAGGATTGTCAAAGGCGATGCACATTCTGCGCTCATCCTCGCGGGCAAACTCGCGAACTTTCAGCGAGCCCGACTTGGCGGTCGCCTTCCAGTCGACGTGGCGGGCGGAATCTTCCGGCTGGTATTCGCGAATGCGGTACAGGTCAGAGCCGCGCCCGCGGACAAAGCTTTCCCACTCGCCCCGCACCAGCGGCAGAATCTCGAACAGCTCAGTGGTAGGCTCGATGCGCGGATAGACCAGCACCTCTCTCGGCAACGATACATGCCGAGTCTTGGTGAGGAACGCGAAAGGAAAGCGCGTGGCCAGCCCGAAGCTGCTCTCACGATAACGCCCCCGCTGGTCGAATCTCAATTCCAGGTCAGCGGACAACTCTGCCTGCGGCGGCACAAAGGGAAAGTAAGCCATCCCCTGAAAAATTCCCGGAGGCGGTGGCACCACGGTCACGCGGCGCAGGCGCCGGTCGGGCAGCCGCAGCCACTGCTGTTCGGTGGGTCGGTTAAACGGAAAAGCAAATGTGGTCGCCTCCCACTGCCATTGCTTAACGGCTTTCTTTTTCTTCTTGCGCGTCGAAACCACGCGGATCGAAAACGACGGCAGGAACCGCCGTGGGTTGTGCACCACAATGCGTCCCCACACCGGTCGTCCGGCAAAGACGTGCTCGGGCAGGCGGACATCGAGTTCCAACCAGCGCAGCACCCAGGCAGAAACAACTCCAGATACCAGAATCGCCGCCAGCATAGCCGCGACCACAATGTACAAAAGATTGTTGCCGGTGTTGAGCGCGGCGATGCCGATCACGATCGTTACCAGCACGTAGATGATGCCGGCACGGGTTACATCGTAATCAAATGACTCGCGCAGCCGCTCGACAGCCACGCGGCGGGCAAGAAATGGCACGGTCACCAGCCCCACCAGGGTCGCGAGCACCAGCGAGGTCGAGGCCAAAATTATGGTGGCCCAGAGATTGCCCGCATCGCGCGATACGGTGGAGAACAGCGCCGCGGCAAACGCCAGCCCCAGACCAAAAAGTGCCAGCAGAAACTTCACCCAGACTTCCGCCGCCGCCGACTGCAGCCACTGCGCCAGGCGACTGGGCATGGATGGGTTGGACTTCAACGGATTGGCGTAAGCAGAACCCACTTCTTCGGAGCCTAGCATCCTCAGGAGGAACGGACAACCGAGATCAATTTGCGCAGAAAGCGTTCGTAACCAGAGCCAGCCGCGAAGCCCGTTCCAGTTTCATCCTTCTGATTCCGATTTTCTTGTGCTAATCTTCTGGCCTCGCAGAACCAGGGTCCCGTAACATGCGTTTCCATACTTAAACCTGCAAGGAGACCTCATGCCCATCGGTAAACGCGCAGCAGCGGAATTTTTCGGAACTTTCTGGCTGGTGTTTGGCGGATGCGGTGCTGCCGTGCTGGCCGCCGGGGTTCCCAACGTTGGCATCGGATACGCCGGCGTCGCCCTCGCTTTCGGGCTTACCGTTCTCACCATGGCCTTCGCCATCGGACACGTCTCGGGTTGTCATTTGAATCCCGCGATCAGTTTAGGGCTGGTCGTCGGCAAGCGCTTCGCTGTTGCCGATTTGCTGCCCTACGTGGCCGCGCAGGTCGTGGGCGCGATTGCGGCGGCTGGCGTGCTCTATGTCATCGCCAGCGGAATTCCCAGCTTCGACGTCCATGCCAGCTTTGCCTTGAACGGATACGCCGAACATTCTCCTCAGGGCTACTCGCTGCTGGCCGGATTCGTCGCCGAGGTCGTGCTGACGGCATTTTTCCTGATGGTGATCATGGGCGCGACCGACATTCGCGCGCCCAAAGGATTCGCGCCCATCGCCATCGGCCTCTGCCTGACCTTGATTCACCTGGTCGGCATCCCGGTGACCAACACTTCGGTGAATCCCGCCCGCAGCACCGGACCAGCCATCTTCGCCGGAGGCTGGGCCCTGCAGCAGTTGTGGATGTTCTGGGTCGCCCCCCTGATCGGTGGCGCCCTCGGCGGCGGTCTTTATGCAGCTCTTTTCTCGCAGGATCCGGAGCCTACAGTAAGAAGCGCCATGGCAGCAGAAGCCAAGTCGACGCGGTAACGCCAACCTGCGGAGAGTCTATATCATGCGGTTCAGTTC
Organism: Candidatus Sulfotelmatobacter sp.; assembly: GCA_049509155.1. Taxonomy (GTDB): domain Bacteria; phylum Acidobacteriota; class Terriglobia; order Terriglobales; family Acidobacteriaceae; genus Sulfotelmatobacter. The sequence goes on along the minus strand of JBELAE010000082.1, from coordinate 4,831 downwards.
GGCTGTCGTGCTTTTACTCGCCGCCACGTGCGTGGCGAGTCCCGGCCCCGCTGCTGCTCCGGTGATCAGGCTCGTTGTTTACGCTCCGCCGCAGCAAGATTCCCCAGTCCACATCGTCGGGATCGAACACAGTCATAACGAAATTCAATTTATGCTCTCCAACACCTCTGATAGGGCGGTTTCCAGTGTGATCGTCAAACAAGTGATAATCCCGCCGCCTGGATGTGCCGCTAGCCCTGGACACGGCGACTTGGCCGGGAGCGGCGGTCGCTTTATAGTTCTCGTTGGCCCGAACGGGAAAGCGCCTCTGGACTGGAGCGCCGTTCACTATCCTAAGATGCTGGTGCGCGGAGCTCACGCTTGGGGAACCCCGTACTTGCAGGGGCAGCTTCGGATTGGCGGGGTTTACTTCCAGGATGGAACAACTTGGCCCGCGCCCATTGACCGTTCCGAACCCGGGCTGCCTTTCGACTCGGAACTAGTGAAATCGGCGGCTCGAAACTGTTCTCCCGCTCCCGACGTTGCGGCAGCTCTGGATCTGGTCGACATCAACGAGATCGTGTTCGAGCGCGGGAGTTCACAGGCGAGCGATTTCGACGCGGAGCACGGCAACATTCCCCAGCTTCACTTCCGCTGTACCCTTGAAGGCCCGAAAGCCGTTTGCCGCATGCCCCTGGAAACCGACCACACTGCGCCGCCTCAACCGGGAGCACCAGATCAGAAATAGAGACGCCGACTCTCAGGTCGCCGCGCACGGGTACATTCTTGAATTGGTTCCGCGATTAGTACTCCGCCAGTTCCTTCATTGCCAGGAAGAGATCATTGGGCTGAGGCAGAATCGCGTCTTCGAGGATTGGCTGGTAGGCAACGAACACATCTTTCGCGGCCACGCGGCGGACGGGGGCGTCGAGCTTGTCGAAAAGCTGGTCGGCGATGCGGGCGGCGATCTCCGCGCCGTAACCCCAGCTCAGCGTGTCTTCGTAGGCCACGAGCGCGCGATTCGTCTTCGCGACTGAGGCGGCGATGGTGTCCCAGTCAAACGGATTCAGGCAGCGCAGGTCGATCAGTTCAACTTTCACGCCTTGTTCGCGCTCGATTTTCTGCGCGGCCTGCAAGGCGCGCGGCACGACCGCGCCGTAGGTAATAACCGTCAGATCAGTGCCGGGATGCACGATCTTCGCCTTACCAAACGGAATCATATAATCCGGCCCGGGATAAGCGGCGCGTCCAAAAGATTCGCGATAGAGGCGCTTGTGCTCAAGGAATAACACCGGATCGTCACAGCGGATCGCAGTCCGCAACAGTCCCGCGGCATCCTGCGAGTTCGACGGGAAGACCACGCGCAGGCCGGGAATGTGCGTGAACACGCTCTCGCCGCATTGCGAATGATAAATCGCCCCGCCCGTCAGGTATCCGCCGATGGCGACGCGAATCACCACCGGGCAGGAGAATCCATTGTTCGAGCGCCAGCGGATCACGCTGAGTTCGTCGCGAATCTGCATCATCGCCGGCCAGATGTAGTCGAAGAACTGAATCTCGACCACCGGCTTCAGCCCGCGCGTAGCCATGCCCGTGGCGCGGCCGACGATCGCAGCCTCGGCCAGCGGAGCATTGAACACGCGGTCGTTACCGAACTCGTTCTGCAAACCGAACGTGAGCTTGAAGACTCCGCCCTTGCCCTTGACCAGCTTGCGCTTCAGATACTCCTCGCGGCTGCAGTCGGCCACGTCTTCGCCAAAGATGACGATTCGCTCGTCGCGCCTCATTTCGTCGCGCAGTGTGGCCGTGATCAGGTCTGCCATGGTCTTGCCGGGGAGCTTCTTGCCGTCGGCCGGAACTTCCGGCGCCATTGGCTGCGTGTCGAACACGGACGATGCCGGATCGAGATCCGGCGAGTACACAAACTTCGTAATACTCTCGGGCGCGGGCGGAAGCGCTTCGAGCGCCAGGTCAACCGCGATCTGCAATTCAGCTTCGACTTCTTGTTCGAGCTGGTTGATGCCCTTCTCGTCGAGAATGCCCTCGCGCAACAGAAACATCTGGGTGCGCGTGACCGGATCGCGCTGCGCATCCCTTTCGCGCTCGGCGTCAGGACGGTAGAGCCGTTCGTCATCCGATAAGGAATGCGAATATGGCCGGATCACATGCGCATGAACGAATGCCGGACCATGCCCTTCGCGGCAATACTGCGTAGCCCGCCGAAAAGCCGCGTAACTCGCCACCGGATCAGTGCCGTCAACTTCTTCGAAATGGAAATGCGGGAATCCCGAGACCAGACGCGAAATGCTTCCGCCCGCGGTCTGCACCTCGACGGGCACTGAAATCGCGTAGCCGTTGTCTTCGACGCAGAAAATCACCGGCAGCTTGCCCAGCGCGGCAGCGTTCATGGCCTCCCAGAACTCGCCCTCGCTGGAAGTGCCGTCGCCGAGAGAAACGTAGGTGACTTCGTCGCCCTGAAAGCTGACGTTCTTGAACTGCCGGTAATCGACCAAGGTCGAAGCAGGAACTTCTGCGGCCTTGGGATGGCGAGCGAAATAGCGTCCGCCCTCGGCGCAACCGACAGCCTGCAGAATCTGAGATCCCGTCGGCGACGACTGGGTCACGATGTTGAACTTGGGATAGCTCCAGTGCGAAGGCATCTGGCGTCCGCCAGAACTGGGATCGTCAGCCGCACCCACGCCTTGCAGAAACATGTCGTAAGGCTTGACGCCGAGCGCCAGGCACAACGCACGATCGCGGTAGTAGGGATAAAACCAGTCGTAACCCGCTTTCAGCGCCAGGCCGGCGGCTACACCGATCCCCTCATGTCCTGCGCCGGACATCTGAAAGTAGATTTTTTGCTGGCGTTTAAGCAGGATTTCCCGGTCGTCGACCCGCCGGGAAGTGTACATGAGGCGGTAGGCCTGGATAAGCTGCTCGCGCGTAAGTCCCTCATAAAGCTTGGCCTTCTTCGCGCCATTGGCCGTCAGGGCCAGCTTGGGATCGGTCTTTGTCGTGGCCATCCGGTTTCAGGGTCCCGCTTGCGTTAGATTCCTCTCAGCTTCGCCTGGATTCCACGAAGCCGCTCGGAACCTGATGGATTGTAAATGGTAAATGGGCGTTGGAAAAGCACGGAAATTTCAGTTTTGCCGGAGCCGCGGTCGGACCATGCGACCACTGCCGCACCTCTTCTTCATTTACGGTCCAGCGATCCCTGCCTCAGGTCACTCGGAGGGAAGGTTCGCAGATAGTCGCGGATCTCGTCGCGTACCTTTCGAAACACAGCCAGGCGCTCTTCCTCGGACAGGCGCTCGGAACCGTCGAAATTAGCCGGATCGACGAAACTGTGGTGGATCGTTTTGGTTTGCCCCGGAAAAATGGGGCAGAGTTCCCGCGCGTGGTCGCAAACTGTCAATACGTAATCGAAATCCTGGCCGGCAAATTCGTTGACATGCTTCGAACGATGAGCGCTTAGGTCGATGCCAAGCTCTTGCATGACGGCGATCGCCTCCGGGCGGACTCGGGTCGGACTCACTCCCGCGCTGAAAACCTCAAATCGGTCACCCCAGTCGTGGCGGAGCAGTCCCTCAGCCATCTGGCTGCGGGCGGAGTTTCCCGTGCAGAGAATCAGAACTTTCTGTTTCTTCATGCTTCTCCCTTGTTCGCGGGACTGAGTTGGACCGGCTCCAGCCATCGAAAGCACAGCGTGGCCGCCAGCGCTCCCGCCAGTTGCGCAGCGATGAATCCGGGAGCATCAGCCGGACGGATGCCTGCAAAGGTATCGCTGGCGGCCCGCGCCAATGTCACCGCCGGGTTGGCAAACGAGGTGGAAGATGTGAACCAGTACGCAGCGCAAATGTAAGCGCCCACGGCGAATGCCACCGCGGACGAGCGCGCCCGCGCACATCCCCAGATGACCGCCAGCAACCCAAAGGTGGCAATGAATTCGCTGAACAGTAGACCGCTACCACTTCGCGCGTGGTGGGAAGCGAAAAACAGTGGCATGCCAAACATCCGGTGAGCAGCGGCCACTCCGGCGAATGCTCCGAAGATTTGCGCCACGATGTAGCCGGGCACTTCGCGCCAAGCCATGCCGCCTTGCATAGCGTCAGCCAGTGTGACCACAGGGTTGAGATGTGCTCCCGAGATCGGGCCCAGCGCCAGGATCAACGCGACCAAAGCCGATCCGGTGGCGATGGAGTTAGCGAGCAACGCGAGCGCGACATTGCCCCCGGCCAGTCGTTCCGCCATGATGCCCGAGCCCACGATCGCCATCAGCAGAAATGCGGTGCCGAGAGCCTCAGCTACAGCACGTCGGACCACAGCACGCCTCCTGTGCGCGAATCGGCTTAGTGACGCTTGGCTTCGCGGCGCAGATGAAGGCGCTGAGAAACTTTCCGTCTACCTGCGGAGCGATCGCGTCCACGTCGATTCCCTGCCCGGAGAGAAATTCACGGGCATCCTCGGCGCGATAGACGCGGGTCGGCTCGACTTCAATCTTCTCGAAGCCGGCTGCAGCCAGTTTGCGGCCATATTCGTTTTCTTCCAAGGCGCCCGCGAGGCACCCGACCCACGCCAGCACACTCTGGCGAATCTCCGGCTGGATCTCGCCGCGGGTAACGACATCGGAGACCGCAAAGCGTCCGCCCGGCTTCAGCACCCGGAAGGCTTCGCGCAGAACTTTATCCTTGTCGGCCGAGAGATTGATCACGCAGTTGGAGATGATCACGTCGACGGAGTTGTCGGGCAGCGGGATGCTTTCAATTTCGCCTTTCAGGAATTCGACGTTCGCAATACCCGCTCGCCGCTTGTTGTCGTTTGCCAAGACCAACATCTCGTCGGTCATGTCGAG
>JBELAE010000081.1:0-14950 GCA_049509155.1 Candidatus Sulfotelmatobacter sp. | reverse complement strand
AGAGGAAACTCGAAAAACTGATCGAGTTCTCGTCGCGCTGAACCTAAACAGGAAGCGAACGAAAAAGGCCCACTATTTCGCAGCGTCGCCCACCTCAATCTTGAATGTGTTGTTTGTGATGTCGCTCTCGGGCACACTGCCGTCGTTGACCACGACTTCCTGCGGAGCGCCTGGAACTTCCATGCGAATCACTGCCTTGTTCTTCGCCCGAACTTCGAGGCGCTGCTGGATTTCTCCGCCGGCAAACTTGATGATCACTGGCACTTCGGCCCCGGCCGTGCCCAGATTATCGAGCGTGATCGTAAGCATGAACGAATCTTTCATAGTCTTGCGCGGGAAGACGGATTCCACTTTAAAGTCGGGCAGGCCGCGGTCGCGGTAGACCCAATCGTCGAAGAACCATTCCAGATCGCGCTGGGTTTGGGCCGCAATCAGCCGCGGCATGTACGAGGGATCGTTATCCTGCTCGGGACGGTAAGCCGCGAGGGCTTTTTTGAGCGCCGGTTCGCCGATCATGTCGCGCAGCATCCACCAGACATACATCGCCTTGCTGCGATACAGTTCCTCGCTCGTCGTGTTTACCAGCGAGCGGTTGGCTTCATCTTCGGATCGGGGCAGGGTGCTTTGCGCGTCGACTTGGCCGAGTGCAAACCGATGCTGCGCCATGTAATCGAGCGCGGCAGCGCGCCCCTTCTCGCGTTCAAGGTAGAGAGCCTGGGCGAAATGGGCGAGACCTTCTTCGATCCAGGGTCGGAATGACAAAAATGCAGCGTGCGTGAGTTGATGCGCCGCGGCCAGGCCGGCCAGTTTGGGATCATCACTGACGAGCGGCGTGAGCAGCAGTGCGCCGCTCTCGAACGGCGCAGCGTTGGGATCGGGCAGGTCCGCGGTTTTGGCCTTTTCGCGCATCGGGCCAAACCAGTCGGTAATGAACGGGAGGATTTTATCCGCGGCATCGGCGAAATTCGTGGCCGGCACGTCGTGGCCCCGCAGGTAGCGCACCTCGATCGCCGGCCGCTCCAGCAGTTGATAGTCCGCAATCACGAGCGTCGGAGCGTCCAACCGGAGCGGTTGGGTCAGGCAATCAAGGGAACCAATCGCGTGAGTCACGCCCATGGATGTGTACATCGTGGGCCCGTGACACGCCACGCCATTAAAAAGGACTTGCGGCAGCAGATTGTCGCCGCTCAGTGGCCCGATCTTTAAGTGCATGCTTGATCTCGCTTCGCGCTCTTTCCATCGCCCCAGAACCTCAAACAAACTGTTGCCTTCCGAGAGATTCGCCACTTCAGTCGCGATTGGATACCACGCCACATATCCCGCTCCGCGCACCGCCGTGAAATCTGGGCCGGTCTGATCCCAGTCGGTGCTGTTTGCCGCGTCTTCGGGCGCGCCGATGCGCGTCAGTCGGGTCGAGTCGAGCAGGACGACGCCTTCGTAACCAATCTCCAACTCGACCGTCGCCTGGGGCGCGACCGCATTGGGCAGAGTGACGATGGCTTCGGAAAGGCTGCCAGTGTGATCGATGTCAGACGTGTAGGGCTGCATGACGAACTGCAACGGCTTGTCACCGGCCTTGATGGATCGCCAGTCGAGCGACGAAGAAATCTGCAGCACCGCGATCTTCTGCGGTGTCTGCGAGTCGTTCCGCAGCGTGATTTTGCCGCGCACTCCAAGACGATGCTGTTCCGGCTCAACCTGGACGTTGAGGTCGTAATTGGTGATGCTGAACGCCTCGCGATCGAGAGCAAAACAATTCACCACAGAGGCACAGAGGACACAGAGAAGACCCAAGATCTGCCAAACAGATTTCATTTCGCGCAGTTTCTTGCGGGACTTCATCTTGTATCCTGCGTCATTCTGCATGCTGGGACGCTGCACGGACGCGCCGCTGCCGCACAATTTCATACAGCACGACCGCCGCGGCCACCGATACATTCAGCGACGGTACTTTTCCGAGCATCGGAATCGAAACCAGGAAGTCGCACTTTCGTTTGACCAGATCGTGCAGGCCCTTACCCTCTCCGCCCAGAACCAGGGCGCAGTCCATGTTGTAATCCATTTCGTAGTAAGTCTGTTTACTGCGTTCGTCAAGGCCCACCGTCCACACATTGTGCTCTTTGAGTTCTTCGATCGTGCGGGCAATATTCGTGACTTTGGCGATGGGCATATGCTCGCTCGCCCCCGCCGAAACTTTTGTGACGGTGCCGGTCACGCTCGCCGAGCGACGTTCCGGAATAACGATTCCATTCGCGCCGGCGGCATCGGCGGTGCGCAGAATCGCGCCTAAATTGTGCGGATCCTCCACCCCATCGAGCACAACCAGCAGTGAATATTCCGCGCGTTTGGCGGCGATGACATCTTCGAGATCGTTGTATTGCTTGGCCGACGTGACTGCGACCACTCCCTGATGCGCGGTGTTGCCCGCCAGTTCGTCGAGTTCGGTGCGCTGCAGAAAACGCACGGGCACTTTCAGGCGCCGGCAATCTTCAATCAAACGCTGCAGGCGGATGTCATGCCGCTCCTTGGCCATGCCGACCCACTCGAAAGCTCGCCCGCGCGCCTTCAGCGCTTCGGTAACCGAGTTGATGCCGTAGATGTAGTGCATGAGCATTCAGTGTACCGAAAGCAGAGCTTCGTGGCTGGTCTGCGACTGCCGATTGCGCGCGTTGTGTGGAAGGCCACGGCTTTAGCCGTGCCGTTAAGGTATCGAGAGAAAATCGGGCTTTAGCCCCTGAGGGCAACCACAATGTCGCTAGGCTCCGGCCGCTCTGTGTAATCCTCGTTGCCCGAGGCATAAAGGACCGTTCCGTCACGCTCGAGAATGAAGGTCGCGGGGATCGGCAGTTCCCAGCTTTCGTCGCCGTTGGTGAACGGCAGGTTGACGAAAGCTCGCCGGTAAACTGCTTCCTGAAGTTCGGGTACGCGGTAGGTCAGCACGAAAAGCCGTGCGACTTTGTTGCCGGAGTCAGAGAGCAGCGGAAAATGCAGGTTGTGCTGATCGTGCATGAAATACGCTTGCTTCACGGTCTGCGGTGAGATGGCGACCAGCGACGCTCCGGCCTGCGCGATCTGCGGTAGGACAAGATTCGTCGCTTCCATTTGCCGGACGCAGAAGGGACACCAACGCCCGCGAATGAAACAGAGCACGAGGCGCCCCTTGGCCAGCAAATCAGAGGATGAAACCATTTTGCCGTCGTGGTCTCGAAGTTCGAATGCCGGTGCCTTCGCGCCGACGGGCAGGATGTTTGCCGCGAGACACCGTCCCTGGAGTGCAGCGACCGCTTGCGCATGAATCTCTTGCGTTTCCGCCGGAACATACTTCGCGATGAGTCCCTTGCGCTCGGCGAGGATGTCGCGCAACGGGCGCGTATCAAGAGCCGGGTTGCATTCTTCCAGAGAACGCCACTTCATAGGTCAGATATCAGTCAAGCTGATAGGGATCCTTCGACTGCGTTGCCGTTCGCTGCGCTCGCGGCCACTTCGCTCAGGATGACAAATGGTTAAGGGTTGTACTGGCAACTGACCGCTGGCAACTGCTCTTCTACATTCCCGGCAGCTTCATCCCCGCCAGCCTTCTAGCGAAACTCGGCTTGCCCATTTGCTTGAACATCTTTTTCATCTGCGCGTACTGGCGGAGGAGATTGTTTACTTCTTGCACAGTTGTGCCCGAGCCGCGGGCGATGCGTTTGCGGCGGCTGCCGTTGATGACTTCATGATGGTTGCGCTCGTGCGACGTCATCGAATTGATGATGGCCTCGACACGATTGATCTGCTTCTCGTCAACGTTATCGGCCGCTTTCTGCAGGCCGGAAAACGGGCCGATCGAGGGCAGCATGCCCATCAGGCTCTTCATCGATCCCATCTTCTTTACTTGTCGCAACTGGTCGCGAAAATCTTCCAGCGAGAAGCCGTCGCCGGTGAGGGCCTTGGTGGCCATTTCCTGCGCCTTCTTTTTGTCGATCTGCGATTCGGCGCGCTCGATCAGAGAGAGGATGTCGCCCATGCCGAGAATGCGTGAAACGATGCGGTCGGGATGGAAGGGCTCGAGCGCGTCATATTTTTCGCCCACGCCGATGAACTTGATGGGCTGCCCCGTGACCTGGCGAATCGACAGCGCCGCGCCGCCGCGGGCGTCGCCGTCCATCTTGGTGAGTACGATGCCGGTGAGCGACAGCTTTTTGTGAAACTCGTCGGCCGAGTTCACCGCGTCCTGTCCCGTCATGGCGTCGGCCACGAACAAAATCTCCGACGGATTCAGCAGTTTCTTCAGCGACTGCATCTCGTCCATGAGTTGGTCGTCGATGTGCAACCGGCCCGCCGTATCGACGATGAGCACATCGCAGCCGGAGACGATAGCCTCGCGCCGGGCTTCTTTTGCGAGACGTTCCACGTCCGGAGATTTGTTGTAGGAGCCGGCGCTCTCGTCGGCATCGCCCCGGACGAATGCATCCGCGGCTACGTGACCTTCGTAGATCTGCGCCTTTACTGCTTGCGCTACAACTTTCAATTGCTCACGCGCCGCGGGACGATACACGTCCACCGAAACCAGTAGCGGACGATGCCCGCCGAGTTTGAACCAGTGCGCCAGCTTGCCGGAAGTCGTGGTCTTGCCGGAGCCTTGCAGCCCGGCCATGAGCACGACCGTGGGCGGCTGCGAGGCGAACTTCATGCGCGCCGTGTCTTTGCCGAGAATCTCGACCAGCTCGTCGCGCACGATCTTGATAACCTGTTCGCCCGGCGACAGCGCAGTCAGCACTTCTTGGCCGACGGCCTTGGCGCGAATCTGGTCGATGAGCTGCTTGACCACCTTGAAATTGACGTCGGCTTCAAGCAGCGCGAGGCGGATTTCACGCAGCGCGTCGTCAATGTTTTCCTCGGTGAGCTTGGCTTGCCCGCGAAGGCTCTTGAACGCGCGCTGTAGTTTTTCCTGTAGGTTTTCAAACATAGAAGAATCACTATTCTAACAGCGGCGAAGGCTGAACCCTCTTCTTCCCGTTTGTCAGCCGTCGTCTTCCACGCCGAGATAGCGCAGAAACATCCTGGGTAGTTCGCGAATGAGCTGCGCCTCCACATTGGGCAGGAGGCGATCGTAATCGTTGGGATGCTGGGGCAGAATGAAAATGCCCTGGGCGGCGATGCCGACCATCAGCAAGGCAAGCTTTACGGCGGACTCCGGGTCCGGGTGATGGATTTCGCTGCGGCGCGTGAGCAGGAGTTCGGAAACATCCTGCAAGGTCTTCCATTCCAGTTGCTCGCACTTTCGAATGAAGGCGGAATCAGGATGCTGCAGCGTGAACAAAAGATACGCGCGCAGCAGGCCGCGGTGGGAATGGTGGCCTTTCAAGGTGATGGCGATTACGGTGTTCGATATTTCCACGAGAGACATCTTCTTCCATTGCTCAGAAGCTAAGAGCTGCTTCGTTCCCCGGTAATTTTCTTCGAGCAGGCGCAGGCAGACTTCCCGTAACAGGGCGTCTTTATCGGGGAAGCGGCGGTACACGGTTCCGGGAGAGAGTCCGGCGCGGGCGGCGATGCGAGGAATGGTCGCGCCTTCGAGCCCGTCCTTGTTTAGCACCTCGGCAGCGGCCTTGAGCAGGCGCGCCAGGGATTCGCGGCTGCGGGCCTGGTGCGCGGGAAGCACGGTCTTGGGCATGGCAAGATTTTACAGGAAGGGCTTGACATAATGTAAATGTAAATATACATTTACATTAAAAAAGGGGAATCTCATGACCACCATTCTCATGCACCTGTTGGCCGCCTACGCCGTTCTCGCGGGCCCTTTGCTCGGCCGCATGATGTATCAAAGAGTTCGCAGACAGATCGCGGCTGGCGTTCCTAACGCCAAGGTTCGGCTTTATCGCGAACTGGTGGTGGAGCAGATCATCACTACCGGAGTGGTCCTTGCCCTGTGGGGTTTTGGACGAGTGCCGGCGGCCCGCCTCGGGCTAGTCGCACCCCGTTCATGGGGTTGGAGCATCGCCCTGTTGCTCGTCGTGGTCGGGGCGCTTATCTGGTCCAGTTTGCAGCTGCGGCCTAAGGCTGAGAAGCTGAGGAATAGAGTGCAGGATAGCGTTGGTGCGCTGATTTCCGACTCGCACCTGGAGCGGTCCTGGTGGGCAGGAGTCAGTGTGGGGGCCGGAATTTCCGAGGAATTGGTGTTTCGCGGGTTCCTCCTCTACTACTTGAGCGTGTACCTGCCCCACCTGAATATTGCTGAGCGAGTGTTGCTGGTCTCGGTATCCTTCGGCCTGGCCCACATCTATCAGGGATGGAAGGGAGCTATCGGAACTGGAGTCTTAGGGTCGATCCTTGCCGGTCTTTATCTACTGACGGGGAGTTTGCTGTTGCCGGTGGTGATCCACGCCGTGGTGGACGCACGGGTCCTGCTGATATTCCCGCCGCAAGCTTCTCCAAGGTTGGCAGCGCAGGGCCAGGCATAGCTCTCGGCAGTGGCTCGTTCGAATCGATGAAACTCGACCGATGAAACTCTACCCATGAAATTATGACCCGATTTTCGGCCGCACCATTTCGAATCGCTGCGTCGTCCGGGTGTACTGGATGCCTCCCATGCGGCCGATCAAGTCGAGCGAGTCGCGGTCAAGCTTGCCGTCCTTCAGATGCGATTCGTCGAGGTAAATCGAGACAATCTGGCCGATCACCAGGCTACTGCTGGTGGGAGCGGGAGAAAACTCAAGAATCTGATGGAGCTTGCATTCAAAGCTGACCGGCGACCCGGCGACTCTTGACGGGCGCACGATTTTCGACGGCTCAGAGGTAAGCTTCGCCAACTCGAATTCGTTCACGGACGGATCGTATTCGCCGCTGGTTACATTCATCGCCTCGGCCTGGTCGTAGGTCACCACGTTGACAACAAACTCCTTGGTCTCGCGAATATTGCGCAGCGTGTCTTTGGCTTCGCCGTGGTTGGCGTTCGATTGCATGGCTGGACGAAATCCGGGAGCAAACACCAGCAACGGAGGGTCGACGCACACAGCATTGAAGAAGGAGAAAGGGGCAAGATTGTGCTGGCCCGACGCGCTTACGGTCGAGACCCACGCAATTGGCCGCGGCGCCACGGAATTCAGGATGATTGAATAAAGCGCGCTGTGAGAAAGCTCCGATGGTCTGACAATCATTCCATCAAGTATAACTTTGCACGCTCTCGCTAAGTTACGGCGAATATTTCTTTGGCCGCGATCACCGTATTGCTGTGAATCGTCACTGTGTCTTCTACGTTCTGCGCGTAACCGCCGGCGAAGGTTACCATGATTGGAATGTCCCGGGCACGGGCGACGCGAAACACGAGTTCGTCGCGCTTCTTCAGTCCGTCAATTGTCAGGGAAAGTCCGCCCAGTTGATCTTCGCGATAGGGGTCGGCGCCCGCGACGTAGCACAGCAGGTCGGGTTCAAACTGCCGCAGACCGGAACTGAGCGCGTTGTCGAGCCAGGCGAGGTAGTCGCCGTCGCTGGTGCCGTCGGGCAGGTCAATATCAATCGACGACGGCGGCTTGTAGAGGGGATAGTTGTTGTGCTGGTGCAGCGAAATGGTGAAGACGTCACCGGCGTGCACACCTCGCATCTTGCCTTGTGGCGCACCAGCGGGCTGCTGCACGGTCGAGGTTGAGGCCGAAGGCAGCAGTGCGCTCGCGGTGCGCGTTCCGGCAAAAATCGCAGCCGTGCCGTTGCCCTGATGCACGTCGCAGTCGAGAGTCATCGCGGTGCGAATCTTGTCGTCGCGCTGCATGCGGCGAATGGCCACGGCTACGTCGTGGATCATGCAAAATCCCTCGCCATGATCGGGGAACGCATGGTGAAAGCCGCCGCCGATGCTGATGCACACGCGGTCGAACAAGCATTGCCGCGCCGCTAGGATCGATCCGCCGGCTGCCAGCCAGAACGCTTTCACCAGTTCCGGCGAGAAAGGAACTTCCAATTCCATTTCTTCGCGGGGACTAAGCGTGCCCGTTTTCAGTTTCTGTACGTACTCCGGCTTGTGCACCAGCAAGATGTCCTGATCGGTGGCGGGCTGAGGCTCCAGAAAATCTGCGGTCTCGGCGACGCCGGCTGAGATCAGCCGGTCGCGAATGCGCCGGTACTTTTCAGCGGGGAAGACGTGGCTGCCGATGGGCAGGTAGTAGCCGTCACTATAAACGAGTTTGAAGGGCAGCATGTTGCTTTCTCATGATACCGCCTGCGCTTGCCGTCTCTCAGGATTGTCATCCTGAGGAGGGCGCAAGCCCTCCGAGGGACCTTACGATGCACGTTAGAGCGGCACCGGCGTCGTTCGGATTGGTTTGGCGCATGCGTCCCCAGCAGTCCTGCACGCGGCATCGTAACTCCTGCTGACGTACGGTCCCTCACACCTTTGCCGGTGCTCAGGATGACAGCGGACACGGGAATTATTTCTTGCGGACTTATCGTTTCTTTTGAAGACTCACCGCCGGCGCGATCATCGACCTTCTAACCGGCACAATCGCTCCCTTGGCTGGATCGGCGGCCGCGTGAGCGCGAGTGAGCACTTCCTGCTGGATATACTGCACGAACTCCTGGATCTGGCGCTGCATCTCTTCCATGCGCTCGCGCATTTGCAGGATGATGGCCATACCGCTGATGTTCACTCCCAAATCTCGCGCCAGCGACAGAATGAACTCCAGCCGCAGCAAATCCTCGTCGGTGTAGAGGCGAGTGTTGCCCTCGGTGCGGGACGGTTTGAGCAATCCCTCACGCTCGTAGAGCCGCAGCGTTTGCGGATGGATCCCATACATCTCAGCGACCGCCGAGATCATGTACGCGCCCTTCGATTTGCGTTTCGTCACAGGCCTCTCTCGCTTGATTTTAGAGCTGATTTTAGAGGACGATCAATTTTCTTCCTAATTTCGCCGCTCCGAGTCCCGCCAAACCCCGAGCCCATCGGCGCATCCAAGTCACGGAGGCTATTATGAACGAAAATGATGCTGTCAGCGTAATAGAGAATCTGATTGAAACCTGCAAGGACGGACAAAAAGGCTACCAGGAGGCCGCCGCGCACGTGAAGCGATCGGACCTGAAAACCTATTTTAACGAGCAAAGCCTGGAACGGTCGCGCTTCGCCGGAGAACTCGAAGTGGAACTCATCCGCTTGGGCAAGCCCGACAAGAAAGTTTTCGGTTCCGTCGGGGGAGCGCTTCGCCGCGCCTGGATCGATACCAAGGTCAGTCTCGGCGGCGGTGACAAAACGATCCTGGAATCGGTAGAAGCGGGCGAAGACAATGCTAAGGAAGCCTACGAGAAGGCGGTGACCGGTGATCTGCCGGAAAACATCGCTCAGATCGTTCGCCGGCAGGCCGCCAGCGTAGAGCGCGCACACGACAAAGTGAAGAACTTGCGCGATGCGGCGAAGGCCGCTTAGTTATCGCCAGGACAAGCCAAGCAGCAAACAGAAAAGAGGGCCGGGATCAACCGGTCCTTTTTTTGCTCATATTTTCCGTGCAGAGAGTTGCAGAGTTTGGGGAGAAATCCCGGGCACCTCGGCGACCGCCGAGATCATGAATACAAGTTTGTTGTTTGAATTCATCCATGAATGTCCTCGCACGTGCCGTTACCTCGGTACTATTTGGTCGCCGCCGCGCCCATGCTAGTTTTACGGCACGCCCTATTCCTGGGGCCGAAACAAAATATAACTGGAGAGTGACAACAAAGATCATGGAGAAGTCTGCCCGCCACTTCGTGTTTCTTGCCTGCAGTCTACTAATGCTGGGTTCTCTAACTTTCGGTCAGTCCACCAACCCAAACGACCAACCTGCCCCGCCGCCACCAGCTCCATCGAAAGCTGTTTCCAACGGAGATTCAAGGGTTGGTATCGGCGTAAAAGTGTCCTTGCTGGGTGGAGGTGTGGAGGTGGCAGCGCGCTTGACGCATCGCACCAACGTTCGCGCTGGCTTTAACGTGGTTAGCATCAACCGGGACTTTAACAAAGACGGGATCGCCTACAATGGCACGCTGAGCTTTAAGACTTTCGAGGCGCACTACGATCTTTTTCCGTTCGCGGGGAATTTCCATGTCAGTCCCGGCGTTCTGGTCTACTTCGGCGACCCCATCACTGCGAGCGCAGCCGTAGTCGCGGGCCAGAGCTTCACTCTGGGTGGTACCACCTACTACAGCGACACCACGACGCCGGTCACCGGCACAGGGAAGATTGACTTCAACCGCGCCGCTCCGGTGGCAACGATCGGTTGGGGCAACCTGGTTCCTCGCCGCCACAATAAGCATTTCAGTGTTCCGGTCGAGCTCGGAGTTGCATTTCAGGGATCTCCGAAGGCAACCCTCAACCTGGCTGGAAATGCCTGCAGCGCTCCAGGCGTCAACTGTGTCTCCGTTGCCACCGATCCCACGGTGCAAGCCAACGTTCTATCGGAGCAGACCACCCTCAACAACAGCATGTCACTCTTCAAGGTGTATCCGATTATTTCGGTTGGCTTCGGTTACGCTTTCTAGGCAAGTCGCAAAATCGAGCAGCAAAAGTAAGAAGGCCACGGATCAGCACGGATTTTCACGGATTCGAAATCCGTGTTGATCCGAGAGAATCCGTGGCCCGTACTCTTTTCTACGCTGCCGGCTCCGGTTTCTGCTGCGCCGTCGCCGTCCATCCGGAGGGCTTCAGCGCGTGATTGATGAAGTAAACCACAAAGCCCGCGGCGATCAGGATCATCCCGAAGGTGAACGAGCTCATATTCCAGATCTGTTCATGCTCGCTGCGGATCACCGAAAAGCCCAGCAGCAGCATGGGAGGAATGCCGATGGCAATGGCTCCGAACAGGCCGCCCGGCACGCGGAAGGGACGCGCCAGTTCCGGCTCGCGGAAGCGCAGCACGGCCAGCGCCATGAATTCCAACAGCAGGCTCGCGCCATAGAGAAGGATGTCGATGGTCACCAGCCGCTCAAAGCCCAGGCCCAGGCACATCGCCCATCCCGTCGCCAGCGCAAGAATCGCAACCCACGGCGCTCGCGATTTCTTCTGCAGTTTGGCGAAGATGCCGGGAAGCATGCCGTCCTGCGCCATAGCCAGCGGCAGACGCGAATAGCTCATCACCAGCGCGTTGAACATGCCAAACGCGCTCATCATGCCGCCCAGCACGACCAGGATCCGCAGCAGCGGCCCGCCCAGAAGCCCGGCAATGTCGGCCCACGAGCCGGTTTCCCACGCCGTCGGTTTCAGACCAGTCATCCACATCGCGGCAAAAGGCAGAATGTAGCTGGCCGCCACGATGCAAACGGCGACGACCATCGCCCGCGGATATGTCCGCTGCGGCTTCTCCACTTCTGTGGCGATGGTCGAAGCGTTGTCCCATCCCATGTAATTCCACATGCAGATGAGCAGCCCGCCAAGTATGTCGACGGTCGAGGTAGTCGGCTTGGTCACGGCGTTGACCAGAGCGTGCACCTTGAACGGAGCCAGCAGCACAATCGCCGCGAACGGCGCCGACAGGGCCACGAACAGCCACAGCGAGGTGAGCGAAACTACTTTCACTCCGGCAATGTTCAGCAGGGCGCAGGCGATCACGACGAAGAGCGCGACCCACCATCCGCGATTGCCTTCCTGAAACCACGGAAACATCCGCGTCAGGTAGGCCACGAACAGTGTGGGATAAATCGCCATGTCGAAAATGGACGCAACCAGCGAGAGCCAGGCTTCCTGAAATCCCCAGAAGTTGCCCATGGCGCGGCGCACCCAGGCGTAGTAGCCGCCTTCGAAAGGCAGCGCGCTCGACAACTCGCCGATCATGAAAGCCGTGGGCAGGCTCCAGAGCAGCGGCGTGAGCATCAGAATCAGGATCGCTCGTCCGTAGCCGGCGCCATGCACGATTTCTTCCGTCCCATAGGTTCCGCCCGACACCATAAAGAAGGTGGCGGCGACCAGGGGCCAGAGCGTAAGGCGGACGAATTTCTTCCGGTTGGGGACGGCGGTGAGGGGCAGGGGATTTTCGGTTTGTCGACGCGGAGCGCTAGCTGTTGCCAATTTCTATGTCTTCCTCCTCAAGCGACTCACTCTCACCACCGCGTCTCCCTTGGTCTTCGAAACCGGATCTTCGAAATCTGATCTTCGGCAACGAATGACGTTCTGCTCGCGGCTCCCGGGTCACTGCGATTCCCGGGCATTTCGGCGAAGTTAGTTCGCAACTGTGAGATTACGGGAATTTTCCACAGATGCAAGATTTTTTTGAGTATTTTTGCAAAATTTTGTAAGCGGGCGGTGTGGTACGGAGGTAATGGTTTGCGAGCCCCGAGCTGCTAGTCCGGAGAAGACCCACCCTCGGAAAGAGAGTCAGAGTTTCAGTTCCCAGGTTTCGGCAATCAGATTTTTCCGGCTCCAGCTGTCGTGCTTCTTTTCGCCCACCAACTTGAAGCCAGCGTTCTGGTAGATATTCCGCGCGGCCGTAAGCTCGCTCTGCGTCCACAATACGATTTTCCTGTATCCAACCCGTCGCGCAAATCCCACACACTCGGAAACAAGTCGTTTCCCGAGTCCGAGTCCGCGCGCTGAAGGCTCCACCAATAGCAGTCGAAGCTGGGCCACCTTTTGAGACTTCTTCACCAGAAACACTGACCCGACGTTTTCTCCATCTTTCTCGGCGATCCAACAGGCTTCGCGTGCGGGATCGAATTTTTCGATGAATTTCGCGGCGATTCCGGCAAACAACGCCTCAGCGCGCTCGTCGTAGCCGTACTCCTGGAAGTACAGCAGCCCATGCCGCCACACCACCCAGCCCATGTCCCCGGGCCTGTGGTGCCTAAGCATGAACGGAGCGGCGCCCGCAACGTCGGGGTTGAGAACCGATTCCAACGTCTGCATGGAATGCAGCAGATCATTCTGATTCGCGGGAGACAGCTTTCCTAATATCTCTCTGACCTGCTCGTCGGAGCGGGCGTTGAGCGGCTCGAACACCTGCCGGCCTTTCTTGGTGAGGGCCAGCAGAGTTTGACGCGTGTCTTTGGGCGACTCTTTTTTGTCGATCAGGTGATCTTTCTCAAAGCCCGTCAGAATGCGGCTTAAGTATCCCGGATCGAGCCCCAAAGCGTTGCACACTTCTCCCGCTGTCGATTGTTCGCGGTGCGCCAGTTCGTGGAGGACACGCATCTGGGTCAAGGAAAGCGGACTGTTGAGGAAGCCCTCATCCAGCAGCCCGAGATGCCGGGTGTAGAAGCGGTTGAAGCGGCGAACGGCGGCGATGCGGTCCGGGGAAGCTTGAGGGAACGACGGTGCCGAAGCCATACACAAAGTATGGGCAAGTGTAGTTGACTCTGTCAACTAAAATAGTTGACCACGTCGACTATGGCTTCCTGAGCCAAGAAGGCAGTCCTAGACCTTCGTCCACAGCTCTGCCCGCGGATCTTCCGGATTCAACTTCGCCAGCTCGCGCAGCAGTTCCTTCGTGCGCTCGTCGCGGGGCATGGTCACGGTCACCGTGATCTCGACGATCTCGTCGCCGCGCACGCCCTCTTTCGTGGCTGAAGGCACACCTTTTTCCCGCAGCCGCAGTTTCTGGCCTGACTGCGTCCCGGGAGGAATCTTCAGCAGCGCCCGCCCGTCGATGGTCGGAACCTCGATCTTCGCTCCCAGTGCGGCTTCGGTGGCACTCACCGGCACTGTCAGATAGATGTCGTCCCCATCGCGCCGGAAGACGGGATGCTCTTCGGTCCGAATAATCGCGTAAAGATCTCCCGCCGTCCCTCCGTGAGCGCCGGCGTTTCCCTTGCCCGGCACACGAATGCGCTGCCCGTCACGCGTCCCGGGTTTGATCCGAACCTCGAGCGGCTCAGTGGTCATCACCGTGCCTTCGCCGTGGCAGACGGGGCAGGTCGTCAGATTCTTTCCCGTCCCATGGCATCGCGGACACTGCACGTTGAACTTCATGCGCCCGCCGGTCTGCGTGATCTGTCCCGTCCCGTTACACTCCGGACACTTTCCCGGAGCTTCCAGCGTTCCCTGCCCGTGGCAATTCGAACAAGTATCATGCCGGGAAATATTCAGCCGCATCACGCCGCCGCGGATCGCCGTCCAGAACGGCACGTTGACCTGATATTCGAGGTCGGTGCCCGGTTCCGGGCCTTCCTCCGCCGGTGCGCTGCGCCCGCCACCAAACATTCCGCCAAAAATGTCGCGGAAGCTGCTGCCTCCACTCCCTCCCCCACTTCGACGCGAACCTCGATTGGCGCTGTCGACCAGATCCGAAAAATCGAACCCGCCAAAATCGAAAGGAACGCCCTGGCCGCCATCCTGCGCTCCACCACTCGGGACACCGCCGGGAAATCCGCCGGCCCCTCCCGCCGCGCCGCCGGCGCGCGCGTAGGCCTCGGCGGTTGCCGGATCAATATTGTCGGAGTAGAACCCTACCTGATCGTAGATTTTGCGCTTCTTGGGATCGCTGAGAACGTCGTTCGCTTCGGAGAGCGTCTTGAACTTCTCCTCCGCCGACTTGTCCCCAGGATTGACGTCGGGATGATACTTGCGCGCGAGCTTGCGGAACGCCTTGCGGATGTCGTCCGCCGAAGCCGACTTCTTCACGCCGAGAATTTCGTAGTAATCCTTCTTGGGAGTGTTCGCCATTGAACGCAATCTGAAATCGGATTACGGCAGAACCGAGTCTAATTCAGAATCTTTCGCCTCTCTTTATCGTCTACGACGAGCTTGAAATCGTCGGACTCTGCCTCGTCCACATAGACCGGCACGTCCCTCGAGCCGGTGGCACTCTCCACAAAAACAAGCCACCGCCTCTCATCCTCGGCGAGGCTCAAGAAATACGTTTCCCCATTCACCTGAAAGTCCACTTCGATTCCCCCTCACTCTGCCTGCCAGTTGCAGCAAGGGGCGCCGCACGGCGCCCCCGCTGAAGCTGACGGCTGAATGCTGACAGCTTACTTCTTGTCTTCGACGTCCACGTACTCCGCGTCGATCACGCCTTCATCTTTC
>JBELAE010000080.1:0-14963 GCA_049509155.1 Candidatus Sulfotelmatobacter sp. | reverse complement strand
GGCGTAGGTCTCGGTTGTACCTGTCGGCCAGTGAATCTCCACGCTGGCTTTGGATGCTTCGCCCAACCCGAAATGCAGGCGCGGATCGTTCGCGGAAAGAAAGCTGGATTGGCTGGTCAGGGATTGCGCCTGAACTTTCCCACCGTAGCGCACGAGCACTCGCGCGCCAATTGCGCTGCGGTTACTTTTCGTTCCTTCGAGCCGCACTTTGATCCAATGATTCCCGGCGGGCGCATCGTTGCGCAGTAACGTGGGCGGCTCGTTGCGATTCATGATGAGCATGTCGAGGTCGCCGTCGTTGTCGAAATCGCCGAAGGCGCATCCCCGGCTGACGTGGCGCGACGCAATGGCCGGACCGGCCTCATCTCCTAACTCCACAAAAGTTCCGTTGCCCTGATTGCGGAAAACGAGGCGCGGATTCTTCGCCGGATACTTGGTATAGACCTTTTCCAGTTCCGGGGCGACGGTTCCGGCCACGATGAATATGTCAGGATAGCCGTCATTATCGAGATCCACCAATCCCGTACCCCAACTGCTGAAGCGGCGTTCGCCACCGAGACCGGCGCGGAAGGTGACGTCGTCGAATTCTCCCTTGCCGTTATTGCGGTAGAGTCCGGTGGCCTGGTTGACGAAGTGAGTCTTGACCAGATCGAGGTGACCGTCGAGATCAAAGTCGCCGATGCCGGCTCCCATTCCGCCCAACGGTTCTCCAGAGCTGCCCAGAGCGACCCCGCGCAGCAACGCCTCCTCGCGAAACGTGCCATCGTGATTGTTCATCAGAAGAAGGCTGGGAGTGGCATCGCAGGCCACGAAGATGTCCTGCCAGCCGTCCTCGTCGGCGTCAAAGGCGACGGCGGTAAACCCGTAAGAAGTGCGCATATTGGCGACGCCGGATTCCTTGGAAACATCGGTGAACGTTCCATCGCCATTGTTACGGTAGAGCGAGTGATACGGCATGCCGAGGCCGCCTGGGCCGCAGTTGACAGCGACGCCTTCGAAATTGCAGTTGGGCACCTGCATCGATGGCTTGGGAGCCGTCGCCAGATCGATGTCGACGTAGTTGGAAACGAAAAGGTCGAGCCAGCCGTCGCGGTTGTAGTCGACAAAAGTGCAGCCTGAGCCGTAGCGAGTGCGCGGATCGTGCAGCCCGGCCTTCTCGGTCACTTCGGTGAATGTGCCGTCGCCGTTATTGCGGTAGAGCTTGTTCTGACCGTAGTAGGTGAGGTAGAGATCCTCAAAGCCGTCATTGTTGTAGTCGCCGACGCACACGCCGCAGGCCCAGCCGGCATCGATAAGGCCGGCTTTCTCGGTTACGTCAGTGAATGTGCCGTCGCGGTTGTTGTGGTAAAGGCGGTTGCTCGCACCGGGGGGAATGCCTTCGAGGCGTCGACCGCCGAGAATGAAGGCGTCCATCCAACCATCATTGTCATAGTCGAAGAAGGCACATCCGCCGCCGGCGACCTCGACGATGTAGGTGTTGTGGTTGGGGTCGCTGTAGAACATGGTCTGCGTGAGGCCGGCACTGGAAGTGACGTCGACGAATCGCGAGAACGGGGCGGCTTTCGCGAGACTGACATTGGAAGGTCCGAGGTTCGCCAGCCCAAGATTCGCTGGTCCAGGATTCCCCGGTCCGAGATTCGCAGCCCCAAGCACATCTGGCCTCGCCGCAGCTGCGCCAAGGTCTGCAGGAAGCAGCAGGGGCGCCAGCATCGCCGGCAAGCTTTGCAGCAAGCGGCGCCGTGTCCAGGGACCGGGTTTCGCGTCTGTCGTCATGCTTGTGAGTTCATCCTTACGTCCTTGGGTTCCGTTGGATTGTAGTTCTTCAGTGCGGACCTTGCGCGGCCGTCAGATCCTTGCGGAGTTGCAGGGCCTGGGCATTGTCGGGCTCAAGTTTGAGGGCGCTGGCCAGAGCCTCCTGTGCCTCGGGAAAACGCGACTCCATGCCGAGGGTCGCTGCCAGGCTGATCCAGGCCTGGGTGTAGCCGGGAGCGGACTGCACGGCCTGGCGAAAGTACTCTTCGGCGGAAGCGGAGTCGCCGCCACGCGAAGCCAGATAGCCCAGCTGGTTCTGAGCCAGAGCGAAACCAGGGTTCAGCTTGACTGCCTGCTCCAGGGCGGCGTGCTCGGCCGCTGTGTCTCCGGTACGGTCCAGCGCCAGCGCCAGTTTGTAGGCGATCTGAGCGTCGTCGGGATTGGCCTCGACGGCCTCGCGAAAATCCGCAACAGCTTTTTGCGGGTCGCCGGTGGCGAGTTCCTTGTCACCCTGCGCCGTCTTGGTGGTGGCCAGGGCACGGCGCTGGTTGACTTGCAATTGTTTCTGATAAAGCTCAAGCTGTTGCTTTGCCAGGTCGGTTTCACCGACGTTGCGCAGAGCGGTTGCATACTTGAAGCGAATCTCGGGCTCAGTCCCGCCCAGCTCCAGGGCCTTGGCAAACTGTTCGCGAGCTAGGGCGAACTCTTTGAGCGCGAGCAGGGAGTCACCCAGATTATTGCGGGCATTGTAATTGTTGGGGTCGATAGCGATCGCCTGCTCCAGATGGGCGCGGCCGGCGGCGAATTGCCCGGCCTGGTTTTCGAGGATGCCGCTCAGGTACAGGAAATCGAAATCATGAGGATGCGCAGCCAGAAGTTTGCGTGCCAGCGGCTGCGCTGTGACGGTATCGCCGTTGAGCACGAGCACGCGCAGATAGAGCCGCTGTGCCTCGATATTTCCCGGATGAAGCCGCGCTGACTTTTCGGCGAGATGGACCGCCTCTTGATAGTGGACTTGCCTGACCAGGACCGTGACCATGGCGGCCGTCACCGGCAGCGACGAAGGATTCCGCTGCAGAAACTTCGTGAGAACTTCTGAAGACTTATCGAGCATATTGGCTCTGCCGTAGGCCAAGGCCAGATCGAGGGTCAAGGTTTCGTTGTGGGGGGCCTCGCGCAGCGCCTCGATCGCGGAGTTGTAGTCCCCGACCGCCATCAGGGACTTGCTGATTCCGTCGAGCGCTTCGGTCGAGAGATGATCGATGCGCAACGCCGCTTCCCATTCGATGATGGCATCCTGATGACGTTGAACCTGATCGAGCGAGGAGGCCATGAGCAGGTGCGGCTTGAGTACTTCGGGCATTAGATAAATCGACTGGCTGAGCGGCTTGAGTGCGTCCTGAGGATGCCCGGAAGCGTAAAGAGTGAGGCCGACGAGGTAGTAGAGCTGGGCCGAGCCCGGTTCCAGCTTGAGGCCGCTCTGAAAAGCCTGCAGCGCGCAGTCGTATTGATGGTGGTCGCCGAACCAGGTTCCGAGCTCGGTGTAGGTGTCGGCGTCGGGGTGGGAAGCAAGCTTGGCTTCCAGTGCATTAGGCCCGGTGCAGGCATTCACGTATGGAGCTACAACCAGGATGGCCGTAAAAAACAGTGATACTCGCGCAATCTTCGAATGCATTGCCGACGATCGCCCTCGGCGAACCCCACAGAGTGACAGCTTCCCGCAACTTGAGCATAATAGAGCTACTGCAGCACCTGCAAGCGATCTCGGGATTACTGGGGCATCAGGAAGGAGTTGGAATTGTTATGGGGCGTAAGCATTCCTGAACTCTGGCGAGTGCCGCTTTGTTTTCTCGTGCTATTTCTTGCGGCGATTCCCGGTTCTCCGGAAGCGAGTGCGCCGCCACGATCGTCTTTCGTATCCTCTTTTGCGTCCGCCGAGGAGAAAAAGCCGCCTGCCCGCGCCGAGTACGTAGGCGATTCCGTTTGCCGTTCCTGCCATCAGGGAAAAGTTAATACCTACCTGCAGACGGCTCATCATTTTGCGACCAGCTGGCCCAGCCCGCGGACGATAAAGGGAAGCTTCACGCCGGACTCGAATGTCTTAAAGACCTCCAACCCTTATCTTCATTTCGAGATGACCACCGGGCCGAACGGCTATTTTCAGAGTGCGGTCGAAGAACCAGGCGAGTCGAAGAAAATTACACGCACCGAGCGCATTGACATCGTGGCTGGCTTGCCGCGCAAAGGGCAGAGCTATCTGTTCTGGAAAGGGGATCAGCTATTTCAACTGCCAGTGACTTTCTGGAATGAAACGGACAGCTGGGTAAACAGTCCGAGTTATCCGGATGGGTCGCCGCACTTCGACAAGGCGATCATCCCGCGCTGCTTGGAGTGTCACGCCAGTTACTTCGAGTGGGAGCCGCCGCCGGTGAATCGCTACCGCAAGACCAGTCTGGTGCTGGGTATTTTTTGTGAAAAATGTCACGGCCCCGGCCGCGAGCATGTGGCTCGCCATCGCTTGAAGTCACCGTTGCCGGCTGGAACATCTGAGGCCATCGTCAACCCGGCTTCGCTCAGCCGGGATCGGCAAATCGATATATGTGGTTTGTGCCACTCCGGCAACGGGACGCCGATCCAGCCCGCCTTATCGTTCCTGCCGGGGGACTCTCTCGACGACTACATTGACATCCCGTATTACAGCCCCGAGGACGCAGTCGACGTTCACGGTAGCCAGGTGCAGCTGTTGAAGAGAAGCAAGTGTTTTCAGTCGACTTCGACGCTGACCTGCTCGACCTGCCACGATGTCCACGAGCCACAAGAGGACGCAGCAGCGTTCTCCTCGCACTGCCTTACCTGCCATCAGCCCAAGCAATGCGGCGAGTATCCCAAGCTGGGCCAGCAGATCGTCCGCAACTGCATCGATTGCCACATGCCGCTGCAGGAATCCCGCGTGCTCTTTTCAAATACCAACGGAAAGAAGTTGGTGCCGAAAGTGCGCAATCACAAGATTGGAATTTATCCGGGCGAGAGTGTTCACTGAACTTTCCTCAGTGAATCATCACTGAACCATTTTGATTTTCGCGCGGGAGGCGAAGCGGCGGTAGTTCCGGAACGTGATTTCGTTCAGCTCGATCTGCCGCCGATGTCTCTGCAGGCTCACGGTGGAATGCACCGGCAGCAGGTAGTCGCGTCCCGCGATGGTGACATAGTCATAGTCCACACTCATGGTCGCGGCATGCATGGAAAAGGCTCGAGGCAGGCCGTCGGCCTCAACCGTGATGCGCCGCACTCCGCTGGTGGCGGCGTCGATGTATACCAGGCCGTGAAAGCCGACTCCGACTCTGCTGTTGTTACCCTCGCTCAGGTCGAGCGTGGCATTTTCTTTAGCCACACGATAACTCAATACCTGCAGGGTTCCGCTTCCGTCGCCCAGAGTTCCGGCTTCTTTCCATTCGAACTGGGTTTTCGAGGAGGGCGCAAAAACCAGGTTCAGCAAGGCGCCAAACTCCCCGATTGACATGGGCCATGTGGAATTCATTTCGGCACGTTTTAGGCTGCTGCGCTTGCCGTTCACTTCCAGCGTGCTGCGCGATTCCTGTTTGTCGTGATAGGTGAGGAGTTCTGCGATCGAGTCCCGATGTTTCCAGTTGCCGTTGCCCGACTGGTCCACCGACCGGCTGGTCACTTCAACGCACATGAAATTCGGCAGAGACATGCTGTAGTCCAGGGCGCGCTTTCTGGCTCCGCCGACGATCGTTTCCAATTCCTCCGCCGAGGGCGGGGGAATCGCGCCGGCGGGCAGCGCGGTGATCACCAGATGTCGGCCGTTGCGTGCGTCCGTTTCAGGCGGCTGACCGGAAGTGGCGAGTTCGCTGGCGTCATTTTGTGGTTGAGCGGCTCCGGTAGCGCCGTCGGGTGCAGATGCGGACGCCAGTTCCGGTCCTTCGATCCTGAATGTCAAACCACGCTCGGCTGTCTTCCCGCCCTGGGTGAGCTTTTCAATCACCTCGTATTCACCACTTGGCAAAGAAGAGGACTGGATTGATGCCAGGTAGGGAAGGGAGCCGGGCCCACTGATTTTCAAAAGGTGCAACGGCACTTGCGCAATGGGCTCGTTGCTTTTCAGGACTTCCATTTCCAGCGTTGGCTGCTCCGTCGAGCTGGGATCGGGATGAACCATAAAAAAGAACGAGATGTTTTTCGTTCCATGAGGCACCAGGCCGGACAAGCTTGGTATTACCTTGCCGTTCCCATACTGCAAGGGTTCGGTCGATTCCAGTTCCGAGGGTAACGGATCCACACGCTGTACCAGGGTTACATCACTGAGGGCCGGACCGGCGGCTTGGCCTGGGATTTCGAATTCCTGGCGATGGGCGCCCGCCTTTTCGCTGTTGCGGTCGAGGATCGCCGTCTCCAAAGTGTATTTTCCTGGCTCGGCGGTGAAGTGCCGTTGCAGCGTAATCAGCTCGGATTGCGCGGTCCCCTTGGAGTCGAGCGCACCGTGCCGCGGCACGTCTTCGCTGAAATGCTCGATCACTTCGCCCGCCTGGTTCTTGACTTGCGCCACAATCGACACGTGGAGCGAATACAGATTGGCATTGGGATCGTCCCGGGTTTCGAGTTCATCGACCGGAACTTCGACCACGAGGGCGTTCTCGTTGCCCGTCGGCAAGTCTCCCAAGCGGAGGACGGTGGAGTGGAACTTCAGGTCCGTGGGCAGTTGAGATTCGCTCAATAGTTTCAGCAGCGGCGCTTCAAAGGGCCGTATGCCGGATCCTGCGTCCGGAGGAACCGCGAAGTAACCCGCCTTGGCATGTATTTTGAGGTGCTTTCGCACCGGGGTCACTGCTACCGGCCGGAACTTTCCGTCGTATTGCTGGACGGGCGGAATGTAGGAAGCTTCGTAATACGTGGTCATATCTTCGATCATCTGCAGCAGAGGCTTCTTGAGACGATCGGAGGCCGTGATGTAAGCCCCGCCGGTGCTCTCCGCCAGTTCGGCCAGAGGATTCTTGTAACCCGACAGGCCCTCCAATTCGATCTGGTTTAGCGAGTCGTTGCCGGCGACGATCGACCCGGGAGGAGCCTGGGGAAGGGCTTGTGTTCCCGCCCCCGATCCAGTCGTCGTCGGGGTGGGATTCATACGGACCGAAGACATCACGCCACCGATCGCGACCGTGGCCAGCAGACCTTGTCCGGCCTGCTCGTCAACCGCGTTCGCGTACACGGCGTAGATGCTTACGCCGGACCGGTTCGCCGCTCCGGCGATGGTGAGCAACATGTCTTTTGCGTTCGTATCAAGCGGTGGCGCTTGCTCGAAAAAGATCACGACTTTTCGTCCCGGGAACTGTTGTTGCGTTCGCGCCAGGGCGAGCAACCCGGCCAGCCAGGGCCGGCAGTGCTGGTCCTGGACAATCTTTTGCGACTCTTCGAGCGAAGCCAGCATAGTTCGAGCCACACTGCGCTGCTCCGTGTTGACATGGGCTCCGGAAGAATCCGTTCCAGTTTGCGCCGCCGCGATCAAGTTTTTCTCCGGCAGGGCGGCAGGATCCTCCTTGGTCGCGCTGGCTCGGGTTGAATCGGTTGGCTCTGTGGCTGCGCTGACCGCCTTCTCCACGGCGCTGACGTCGGAAGTGAATCCCTGAACCAGCCGCAGACGCCCCTCAACCTTGAGCACGGAGAACGAGAACTGATCCGCCGGAATCATCTTCAGAATTTTGCTGGCGATGTCGTGCGCGTTCTTCGCCGACGAAGGATCGAGCCGATCGAAAACCAGGGTGATTAGGTGTTGTGTGCCCGCGCGCCCGGTCACCAACCGAAGATCGGAAATCTTCACTGCGGATCCACTGTCGGTAACCGCAATGTCTTCCGCCTTCAGGTCGAGGACCGGTTTGTTCTTGTTGTCGTGAACCACCATATCCACGGTGACTTCGTCGGCGTTCGAAACGATCGTCGGGCTTGCGCTCTGCGGCGCTGGCGCCGTCTGCGCGTAAACCCACGGCAGGAGGAGCATGAAGGCAAACAGCACAAACAGTTTTTCTGTAACTATAAAAGAATTGACTTTACGCATGCTTCTCCCGTGGCCCGAAAACCCCCGCCAATTCTACATCGCTTCCGGGAGAGCGACTACCGGGATGGTGCTGATTGGCGCCCGATTTCAGACGGTTCGCCATTAATTAGGTCAAATTAGGAATAGCTCAATCGCGAGCAGACCTAGAGGCAGATCAGTTTGGAAACGGCGCGCCCGGCTTCACTATTCGAATCTCGTGATCGGTAAAAGTCATGAGTCCGTTGGGCAGTTTTACCTTCGGCATGTGACAACTCACGCAGTCTGATTTGGCGGTGGGGCAGATTTTGGCTTGAGTCTGGATCTTACCCGATGCCGAGCTTGACGAAGCTGGCGGAGCAGCGGCCGGCGAAGAGTGGCAGGCCAGGCACTGGGCATCGTAGGAGGAATCCTGGCGAACGACGTCCTGGTGCGGATCGTGGCAAGCGATGCAACTGATGCGGGGGTCTGCGCCGTCGAAGCACCTGCTGTTGGCCAGACGGTAAGGCTGGAAGCGCACGGTCAGCTCGCCCCGCCAGTGGTTCCTTACCACCGTTTCCCAGGCGCGATGACACTGGCCGCAAAAGTTCGAGATGTCTTCCGCAGACCGCTGGCGCAGATCGGGCGGAGCGGAATCGAAATCGCCGTTGATTGAATCAGTGAGATGCGTGGTCGTCCCAGCGTGACAATGCTCGCAGGTCACTCCGGGCCGCAAGGTGTCGAATGTCATCCTGCCGTTGGTGACCGCGCTGGTGGCGTGACAACCGAAACACACCTTGGTTTCACGCAGCTCGATCTCCCGTCCAATGGCATCGTCGAGATTCTTCGGCTTCAGGTCCTCGTCTCCGGTGGTGAAATCGAGCCCGCGAATCGAGGGATAGTAACTGACCGCACTTTCATAACGGCGCCCGTTGCGTTCCAGAACCCAGGTCTGGGCGCCTTCCCCGAAATTCCACGGGATTGGCAGAGTGATGGTGCGTGTGCCATCACTCACGCTGTACGTACTTTCGGTGCCACGAGTTTCGACCGTGTAGATGTATGGACCTTTGCGAACCGTCAGCTTCGGATTTTCTACGAGCACGGGATTCGCGCCGGGAAGCGCCAGCGCCCGCCCCATCGGCGTGCGCGGCTGCGACTCAGCGCGCGCGCGGTGGCAGGAGACACATGCGGATTCCGTCTTGCCTTGCGCATTCGCCCACGGACCGAGGGCTGAGATGGCTGCGATGCAGATTAGAGTTCCTATGAGCGGGCTAAGGATGTGTGGCCGGAGTCGGTTCATTCTTGGTCATTTCCAGGCACTGCAAACGCTCGCGCCGCGCATCTTCTTTGCGTCCGGCCTTTGAGTATGCCTTGGCCAGCGCGAGATGGACCTCAAGATTATCAGGCTGGAGTTGCAGGGTCGCTTCCAGGTGTTCAATGCCACCTTTTGCATCGCCCGTCTCGGTGAGCGCCTGGCCGAGAACGAGTTGAGCGCTGGGAAGCGCGGAGTCGTCAGCCACTGCCTTGCGGGCGTGGGGCAGCGCGTTGGAGCCGTCATTCTGCATGAGCGGAATCCACGCCAGCATGACCTCCGCAACCGCACTCGAAGGATTCACGTCCAGCTCTTTCTTGAATTCGACCACGGCCTGCTCCGGATCGGTGGCGTACAGCAGATAGCCATAAAGATAGTGCGCGTTGGGCACGGCAGGAACGCGCGCGAAGAGCCGCTGAAACTCTGCGCCTGCTGCATCTGTGTCTTTTCTCATGAAGTCGAACGCTGCCTTACCGGCGCTGACGTATAACTCCTGCTGGTCTGCCCTAACTTCTCTCGGAAGCAGCGGGATGCGCAGGCCAGCCAGACCAATCGCCAGCAGCAGTTCCGGGTTGGAGTCGTCATCGTGAGTGAAAAAGGCGTAGCTGCGCACGGCGTCTTCGAACCTTCCCGTTCGAGTCAGCAGCAGAGCCTCATGGTAGCGAAGAATCTTTTCGTTGCGAGGTTGGTTGGCCGCGCCCAGCGCGAGCGCTCGCTGAATGTCGTTCAACGAAGGCAGATAATCGCCAATCTCAAATTCGCACAGCCCGCGCATGGCCAGCGCTGGCGGAGCGTTGGGGGTAAGTTCGAGATAGTGCGACAGCGCGTCCTTGGCGTCGGCATAGGCGCCGGTTCCGTACTGCAGAGAGCCCAGAAACCACCATCCGTCAGGCCACTGCGAATTGAGTTTCAGGGCCTGCTGGTAGAGTGCGATCGCGCCCGGAAGGTCATTCGCGTCGCGCGCGGCCATGGCCCTCGACGCGACATCAGAGAAGCCGGCGGGGGCGGCCTGCGCAGCCGCAAACGCGCGGGAGAGCGACAGAAGCAAGCATAACGTTAGGAAGGCCCGAAAACACAATCCGTCTCCTCGTCCACTGATTGCGGTCATTTCCCCACTTCTTAATTACTTCTTACGATATTAGACAAATTTCAGCAAGCTCCTCTGCGCTCTGGAGTCGATATCAAACCCAAACCTCACGGTTGTTTTTCGGTATTGGTCTGGTCGGATGGCGCAGCCGAAGAACCCACCCCGGCGTCCGCGGCCCGTTCCTCGCGGGCCAGTGGCAGGTTAATCTCCAAAGATCCAACGTTGTCCGTGGTGACATCCCGGACTGCGACCCGCACTGACACGGCGGTCGTCGGCACGTCGAACTGCTGCTGCATCCGATAAATCGCCTGACGCATGGTTTCGTTAGAAAGCTGCTCGCTGTCTTCCGCGACCCTCTGCACCACAACATTCAGCATTTTCCCGTCGGCGTCATAAGCCGCGGCCGCCATTTCCAGCGCGGGATACCGGGCCGCAACCGTGTAGTCAATCTGGTACTTCTGCAGTTGAATCGGACGCAGCGGCTTAGCCGGACGGTTGGGGCGCCGCTCGCCAAAGTAAGCCGCTTGATCCGCCAAACTCTCCATTTGCGCGGGAGTGGCCTTGGCCGGAGGTGCCACGGCGCGGATGTGGGCCCGGAACAATAACTGGTGCGCCACGGGAGCGCCGTGCTGCATATTGGGAAATAACGAGTCCGCGGGTCGAGCCATTTGGAGCGGCTCTAGCTCAGACCTCGAGAGCAGGCTCGCAGGCTCAGTTCCGGCCGAACGAGTATTGGCCAGATCAGAATTGGCCAAACCAGAATTAGCCAGACCAGAATTAGCCAAACCAGAATTAGCCAAACCAGAATTAGCTGGACCAGCATTGCCGTAGCTGGGGTTTCCGTAATACGACCGGCGATAGGCCAGATGATAGCCGCGCTTCGCCAGTTCAACACGCACGTGACGCAATCCCCCGTTATAGTTCTGATTGCTGGGAGAATAACTCAGCGTGTAGTAGTGTCCGCCGACTTCCGTGGCTTCGGTGAGCGCGCCCGCCAGGTCGTTGGTGCCATAGAAGGCGCGGCCCCCGGTCGCATCCGCAATTTCTCTTTCTGTCAGGTAGCTGGCATTCAGGGCCGTACTGTCGGACGTCGTCACCATTCCCATACCGCCCGGTTGCGTGCTCACGTGAGTCACGACCGAGCCGCGAACGTCGACCGGATAGACCGCGATTTGTCCGCGGGCCAGGGTATCGGTCATCTCTTTGATATCTTCGCTGGCGCTCAAGCCTTCAACCGCGGCATCGGAACTGGGCAAGATAGCAGATTGAAACGACGCCGAGAGCCAGATCACATTCTTGTGTCCCGGAAGATCGGTCAGAAATTTCGCGATACCGATCAGCGCTCGCGTTGCCGAATAAAAAGGCTGGAAATTGTCGGCGTAGAGAAAGATTCGAGGGATATGGGAGCGGGGATTCTTGGGATTCACCGCGTCCGCAAGCAGGTTGCGGTCCTCGGTAAAGCCTTGCACCAGATAGAGGCCATCACTCAAAACGAAGATCGCGAATCGGGTTCCAAGCGGCTTGCTCTTGACGAACTTCATCAATTGCTCGCGCGCCACCGGCTGGTCGTCGACACTCATGTCGAGAATATCCAGAAGCAAAACATAGAGCGGACCCCGCTCCGGTGCGGTGGGGACGTTCACGAAAGTATTGGCGGGCAGGGAATCCGGATGCTTCGGAAGGGAATTTGAAATCAAATCAAAGTCGTGGACGTCGAAGGACCGGATCCGCTGCGTCTTTCCGTCTTCGGCGATCGAGAAGTCTTCGGCTGTGAGGCCGGAGACCGGCCCTCCATTCGCGTCGGAAACGACCACATCGAGAACGACGCGCCGCACGCTCTGGTGAATAACCAGGCTGCTGGTTTCACTCTCTTGCGAATCGGAGTCTCTTGGCAGTTGCAAAGAAGCGCTGCTACTCTGCGCGCCGGCCGCGCCCACCAACACAGCGGCTGCCAGGAGAAGACGCGTTCTGAGCAAAACGGATGCAACCATACAAAAATCTCCGGCTGCCGGGCCATTGGTTTCAGCCGAGTGCGATTCTACCCCACGCCGGTATTCCAATTGTCAACCGCTCGCCACCGCGCGAACCCGAATGTCCATTTTGGCTTGGTGATCCAGTTTGGTAATTCGGCCCGTTCACTCGACCCTTACGGAGAGGCTTGATTCCGCAACCGATGCTCCCTGCTTTGCCGTGACCATAACATCGCATTGTCCCGGGCCCGGAGTCAGGTGCACCAGCATGGGGATGGAACCGTCGGGACCTGGCGCCGCCAGATCCAAAGGTTTGCGTGCGATCTCCCTGCCGTCCCGCAAAAGCTTCAACGTGACACTGACTTCTTCGCCAGTCGTGGCCTTCGTCGGGTAAACCACAAAATAGAGACTCACCGGATTGCCCGGCGCTACCGAATCCGCCAGCGTCGGCGTGACCCGGCCGTTCTCCAGTTCGAACGGACTCTGCGGATTGCGGGGCCCGGTCAGCGGGTCGAAACGGCGCACCAGACCGAGAGAACTCAAAGACAGATTCTTTCCTGGATCGACGAAAACCGAAACCCGCTTCGCCGATGTCTTGCCGGTGTGCTCGTCGGTAACTGCGGTGTCGATGACATAGTGTCCGGGCTGCAATTCCACGGGTTCCGCGTAGAGAATCCGGTCGCTCTGCAGCTTGGCCGCGTCAGCGCTGGAAACTTTGCGAACCAATTCCCGGCTCACCTTCTTCACGATCTCTCCGGTGGAATCGTGGATGAATGCGACCAGCGCGGCGCGCACGAGAAGGGAGTCTGTTTTCTTATCGGAGACTACCTTAATGCCGGACAAAGGGACTTCAAATGCGACTTCGTACTCAACGGCATTTTCCTGCGGCCGAAACTTCATGGCCGAGACCTGGTAGGGAAACTCCACGGGGGCAGGCTGCGCGTTCATCGCATTCAAGGCCAGCAGTTCGAAGGGCTGAAGCGGCTCTCCATTCAGATCGGGCACGGCGTAGTAGCCCTTGCGGGTCTGCAGGGTAGTTTTTGGGCGGCTTACCTTGACGTCGATCTTGCGGAAGTGGCCGTCATAGTTGGTCGAGGTTGGCGAGTACGCAAGTTCGTAATGGTTACGCATGTCCTCCATCATGCGCTGCATGGGCAATGAGATCTCATTGGTGTTGGTGACCGCGAAGCCCCCCGTCGATTCGGCTAATTCGCGCATCGCGAGCTGGGGGCTGGCGACGGCAGTCAATGCGATGTCGTCGTCTTCTAAATGCCCGTTGACGGGGTCTACCACTTGCGCCGAACTCTCGGCGGCGGTGCGGTGCTGCATCGCCAGCGCCGGCATTACAGGGTCGTCCATGTTCAGTCCACGCGTATCGATGGTGTAGAACGACACCCCGGAGCGATTCGCATAGCTAATAAGGTTGTCCACTGCGTCGCGCCGGTTGACCGGGAACGCCAGCCCGTCGGCCAGGTACAGCACGACCTTCCGGCCCGGCAGTTTTTCTTCGCTGAGCACCAGTTGATGCAGCGAGTCCATGGCATCCATGCCGTCCGAAAGGCTGCTGGCGAACCGCAGTCCCTTGGCCAAGTCGGCTTGAATAAGAAGGGCAGTGCCCAGGGTGACTGAAACGTCCTGCGAAGCGGCGTTCGCTATCCAGAGCGGATCCTTGGTTATCGCCGGTATGGGATTCGTGAGGGCGTTAAGTTCAGCCTGGGCCGAGGCTGCTCCGGTTGCGGGCGACGCGAGAATATTCTGTGCCTGGGCCTGCACGCTCGCGACCGCGCTGTCCGCAACCGAAGCCGACAAACCCAGTCCGGTGCTTCCTTTGAATCCTTTGGTGGCTGCGTCGACTGCCTTGGCCAGCATATCCTTGTCGACCGTATAGGGCTGCATCACCTGCAAACTATGATTCAGCGAGTAGATCGTTACATAGGTGTTGGGCAGATTGTCGCTCTTGAGAAATTCCAGTACCGCTCGCCGCGCGAATTCCAGGTTCAGCGGCGCGATCTCGGCGAACACGACGGAAACAAAGTTCACCTGCCGCATGGAATTGAGGGGATGCGGGGTCTCGCCGCTCATCGCCGGCTTGGCTGGCTGGCCCGGCTGTGCAGGGGCGCTGGCTCCCGCGGCGCTGCGCTCGGTTGCCAGTTGTTCGCTGCCCTGAACGCTGCGAAACACTCGCAGGTTCTGGCGGACTCCATCCTCGTATACTTCCACTTCCTCGGGCCGCAGGTCCGTGACCGGATGATGGTGCTTGTCGCGGACCACTAGATCGAGAAGCACTTCCCGCGTAGTGCTATGAATCACAGCTTGGTTGGGTTCAACCGCAGGAGGAGAACTGGTTTGACAAAATAACGAAGGGAGACCAACCAGGACGCTCAAGGCAACTACAAGAAGAGTACGTGCAGGCATACACCCCACCTTACGAATCCCGCCGGCTATCCCCAGTCAGCGGGCTTCCCACGATTCTGGCCCGATCCAGAGCGACAGTTTACCCTCAATTGTCAAAAGATGCACGCTTTCTCTGAAATATCGTTTTTTCTCTTGACAGTGTTGGTCAATCGGCGTTAAGTTGCGTCGACTGTGGGCTAGTATGAAACCACTACGTAACCGCTTACGGTTCCAGCCGTTGCCGAGCGGTTTCCGGGGATAAGTTGGGGCACTGGGGTTTTGAGGCGAAGTTTCAAGCAAATTTGGGGAGGCGTATGAATTCGACTCTTGCGATCGAGACGTCAAAAGATAAGATGAAGATCACGAGTGCGGCAGCGTTGCTGCTGGTTGTCATCCTGCTGGCGTCTAACTGCTTCGCGCAGC
>JBELAE010000008.1:0-32760 GCA_049509155.1 Candidatus Sulfotelmatobacter sp. | reverse complement strand
CGGTGGGCGATGGGCGCATAAATTTCCAGCGTCTCTTCGGCGATTTTGCGTTGACGCTCAGGTGCGAGGTGCTCGAGCGTGCGCATGTTGTGCAACCGGTCGGCGAGTTTGATGAGGATCACGCGAATGTCGTCGACCATGGCCAGCATCATCTTGCGCAGGTTTTCGGCCTGCTGCTCCTCGCGCGTGGCGAAGTCGATTTTGCTGATTTTGGTGACGCCTTCGACAATGTGGGCGACCTGCTCGCCAAATTCCTTGCGAATGTCGACGATGGTGACGGAAGTATCCTCGACCGAGTCGTGCAGCAGTCCGGCGGCCACGGCGACCGGATCCATTTTCATTTCGGCGAGAACCAACGCGACTTCGAGGGGATGAACCAGATAGGGCTCGCCGGAAGCCCGGCTCTGGCCTTCATGATGTTTCAGGGAGTAATCGTAGGCCTTCTTGACGATGGTGAGATCGTCCTGCGGACGGTTCTCCTGCATGCGCTTCATCAAGTCGCGAAACTTGGTAAGCGTAAGAGCAGTGGTCGCGATCTGCTGGCGCAAGCTCGCCATGTACGATTATAGCCTGCGATAGGGGCCAATTTGCGGGCGGAACGGTAAGCCGAGCGTCTACTACGAACATCGACTACGAACATCAGCTACCGGGCGTTGAGCGCAGCCAGCAGAAATACCAGCGGAGCGTTCCAGTTGATTGCAATCTCGTTCAGCGAATACGCGGCCTGGTCATCTTTGTACATTTGCATGGGCGGCCGTTTGGGCAAGGACGCGGCCACCCGGTCACCCGGATGCGCGTTGGGGCCGCCGGAGAGCAGCCCCGGCCAAGGGGCGGCAATGCTATCGGCAGCGCTGGGCCGGTGGTGAGGATGCTGGAACGATTTCGTTCCCAGATGCGTCACCCAGGACAAGTCCCAGCAATTCCTTCCGACCAAATAGTGCAGGTTTTCCGCTGCTGCCTGAAAAAATTGGTCATTCTTCTGCAAGCGGTCAGCAACAATTAGTTGCAGCGATTGATTCCCCGCCACTCCGTTCGATCCCCAGGTATAGTCCGAAAGCGTCATCGTGTTTCCATAGCCGTTGTCGCGGCTGTTCTGAAGGAGCGCTTCCGCCGCGTGTGCGCTGGCTTCGCGAATCTGCGCCACTAACTCGCTGGAGGCGCTTTTCCTGCCGGCCATTGCGTAGGTCCAGAGCGCGAAACTGGAAAGCTCGTTCCAGCCGGGCGTCTTTATCCGAAGCGCGCCGTCGACCCTGAGGTAGGCAATGCCGCTCTCGAACGCCTGACGGTATGGTTCCTCGCCCGTGGTGCGCCATAGTTCCGCGGCGGCCCAGAGCATCTCATCGCGGCAATCCTGGTCTCCGTAACCGCCGGTGCGAATGCCGCCGGGATTCTCGAAGGTTACATCCGGATGTTGGCTCGCCCACGCGTACGCCCGTTTCGCCGCCTCAAGACAATTCCTGGCATAGCCGTCGTCATAAGGACCATAGCAGCGGGCGGCAATCGCCGCCACTGCGGCCAGATCCGCCGTCGCACACGTGCTCTTGTACGGCGCCGACCCGGTGCCTACGACATAGCTGACCAGATGGTCGTCCTGCGGCATGATGAAGCTGCAAAAATTCTCACTGGTCTGCTTGTGCCACACGCCGCCGTCGGCGTCCTGCAAGCTGAGCATCCAATCGAGGTTCCAGCGGATTTCGGCGAGAAAGTCGGGCAGCTTCCCGCGAGATTCAGGAATCTTCAGATCGAGTCGGCGCACCGCCGGATTCGACATTTCCCACGTCCAGAGCAAAGTTCCCGTTGAGATTCCGGAGTTCACCACGTAGCGGCCATAGTCGCCGGCATCGTGCCATCCGCCATGATTCTTGTACGGGCCGCTCTTTCCAGACGTCGGGTGAAATTCGGCGGTCAGATGGCACGGCGGATGGGAATAGCCGTCGCCCAAGTCCACATTGCAGCCGCAACGCTGGCCGTAATAGGACCGCATGGTGAGCCAGAGAGCATGGCGATAGACATCGTTTCCGATTTCAAAAGGAGTGCCCTTCCTCTCGCCCTCGCCCCCCTCGGTCGAAAGAACGTATGCGCCGGGCTGGCGCACTGCGGAAATGTCGGCGATCTGCAGCCGGTCGCCGGAAGCCGCGTCGTCCCGGGCGGGGCCAGGTTTGCCCTGCAACACAACGGCGCCGCCGCTGGCCGGGTGCACGGTGAAGGTTGTGGCCGCTGAGCGCAGCGTGAAGAACTTCGCCGCGCCCGGAAGATAGCCCAGTTGGTTGAATACGATGGGGCTGGCTTCGGTTGCCGCTTCCGCGTCCCACCTCGAACTCAGCCACCACGCAGCTGGAATCGAGGCCGCGCTCCCGCAAGTGACCGCCATCGTGAGAAATTTTCTTCGCTGCATTTGCGGCCCGTAGAGAATTTTAGTGGCGCTAGGTTTACAGACTACCATGTCAGAATTCTGAAACCGGTCAGTCTTCCCGCTGATCTTCGCGTTATTCTGGGCGTTACTCCGCTTCTTCCATTTCGGGCAATTCGAAGATTTCGAATCGATCTTTAGCTTGTTCGAGCTTGTTCGCACGCGCCGGCGGCTGCTAGAGTGCATTGCCAGCCATGATTTCCCGAATTCTGGTCAGCGGTGTTTCCGGACCCATTGGGGCCGCGCTTCTTCCTTCGCTCAAAACTCGCGGATACGAAATCACACGTCTGGTGCGTGGGGCGAGTACGGGCGAGGATCAGATCGCGTGGAATCCTGCGCAGCCGATTTCCCCCGAGATAATTTCTGGTTTCGACGCGGTCATTCATCTCGCGGGTGAGAGCATTGTCGGGCGCTGGACTGCCGAGAAAAAATTGAAGATCCGCGATAGCCGGGTCGTTGGCACGCGCAATCTGGCACAGGCTCTGGCGCACGCGAAAAACAAGCCGCAAGTCTTCGTCTCCAGTTCAGCCATCGGCGTCTACGGCGACCGGGGCGACGAAGTGCTGAACGAGCAGAGCGCTCCCGGCAGCGGCTTCCTGCCTGACGTTTGCCGCGAGTGGGAAGCGGCCACGAAAGCCGCAGCCGATGCCGGCATTCGAACAGTACAGATGCGCACCGGCGTTGTGCTGAGCCCAAAGGGCGGCGCACTCGGAAAAATGCTGACGCCGTTCAAGATGGGTGTGGGCGGCAGGATCGGCAACGGGCAACAGTGGATGAGCTGGATCGACGTGCAGGATATGGTGGACGCGATTCATCACATCCTGCAGAGCGATCTCGAAGGCCCGGTGAATATGGTCGCACCCAAGCCGGTGACGAATGCCGAATTTACGCAGACGCTAGCCGGCGTTCTGTCTCGGCCCGCGATTTTCCCCGTGCCGGCCTTCGTCGTAAAGCTCGCCTTCGGCGAAATGGGAGAGACAGTCCTGTTAGGCAGCCAGCGCGTTGAACCGGCGGAGTTGGCCGCCGGCGGATATCAGTTCCGCTTCAGCGACCTGCGGGCATCGCTCGAGAATCTGCTGAACAAGTGACGCGGCTAGTTCGCGATTACGGTTGTGAATTCGGCCGCACCGGCAGGGCGCAAACCGCTCCTTCAGCGAAATTCTCTGCCTCGATTCCAAAAGCGTGCGAGAAGCGGGCGCGGTAGTTCTCCCACGCAATCGCCGAAGTGAGTTCCACCAGTTCCGGTTCGTTGAACTTCTCGCGCAGCCTCGCAAACAAAGCTTCCGAGACTTCCACCGGAGTCCGGGTCATTGCGTCGGCATATTCGAGGACAAGCCTTTCAATCTCTGAAAAGTTGGAGTCGGTGCGGTAGTTGTTCAGATTCGCGATCTGTGCAGTCGGGATGCCGCTTGCCCTGCCCACGGCAGAGCCGATATCAATTCAAAACGGACATCCGACGAGGGTCGCCACGCGAAGCTCGGCCAGTCCTTTGAGCTTGTGATCGACGAGTTTGCTGCCGGCCTGGGATTGCTCCATCTGCGCGTATCCCCACAGGATTTTGGGATGGTGCGCGGTAACCTGGATGGGCATGATGACGCGGCCGAGTCTGCGCTGGGTCAGACGGTAGACGATCCCCACAAACCACCGGCCGATCAGACCGCCCTGATTGCGCGGAGCACCGGGAATTCGCGCCATGGGTCCTCCTTACAAATCTAATTCGCTTTCCCCTTCGCTGTCATCGCTCTTATCGCGAGCGGGGACGTTCATTTCTTCCTGCAGCTTCTGCAGAAGCTCGGCGCGCTGCTCCGTGCTCAACTCGCGCTTCAATTCCTCCAGCGCGAGGGCGACGATGTGGTAATGGTGCGCACCGGCAAACTTAGGGTCGGCGGTGATGTTGAGCCAGAGCTGGTGCATGAGTTCAACGTCCTGCGGGCGCATGCGGGGCGTGTGTGGCCCCAGGGAAAATTCGCGAATCGTGCCGTCAGGGGCGCACACTTCCAGAGTCATCCGCGGACGAGGCTCGGGCAGGCGCTCCCAGGCGTCTCCTGTAAGTTTGGCCTGTTCGTCGGCGGTGAGCTTATTGGAGAGCCCGCAAATCACCCGGCTGGAATCGAGCCGCTGCGCGGTCACCATGATGGCTTCAAACACATCAGTCGCGGGCACCACCAGCAGCGAAATGGGTTTGCCTTCTTTTTCGGCCACGGCCACTGCCGCTGTAAACAGCTCCTGCTCATAGTGGTCGAAAACCTGGCTCGCTTCAAACACCGCGCTGCCGCCGAAACTGTGTTCGCGATGATATAGGCGCGCGCTCATGACGACGACGTCCTGTTTGCCGGTGTTGGTGTGGCTGAGCACCTGCCGCAAGTAGTAGAGATTGCGGGGATCGCGCACCGCAACCAGAATGTTCCCCGGACGCACTCCCATGGCGCCGCTGCCCAGTTCCTGATTCCCGTACACCCGGAACTGGTCCAGCTGCTCGGGCTTGCCGTGACGCTCTTTGGCGACGTGGTGTTCAGAGATGGTGAAGATGGCAAAGAATATTGCGCTGAAGACCACTCCCGCGATCGTCGCCTGATACTTGGTAAAGAGATTTACCAGCGCAGTCATCAGCAGGACTGAGGAGATGATCACGAGCCCGATGGGAACTTCAGTCTTCCCGATGTGCAGATTCCCTGGAACTTTCCACGCCCGATTGCCCGGCTCCGTGAAACGCAACACCAGCACGGCCAGGGACTTCATGGTGAAGCTCCAGATCACTCCGAAGGCGTAGAGCGCGGCCAGTTGATAGACATCGCCGCGGCTCAGCACGATGGTCAGCAACTGCATGCTGACGATGAGATTGATAATGCGGTAGCTGGTGCCGTAGCGATGATGCGGCTTCTGAAACCAGCTGGTCAGCACGCCATCTTCGGCCACACGGTTCAACACGCCATTCGCACCCACGATGGAGGTGTTCTGCGCGCCCGCAAGAATCAGCACGCCGACCAGCACGACAAAGCCGTGGAACAGGAGCTTCAGGCTGGTTGGCCCCACCAGATACATCGCGATGCCGCCGATCAGGTTGGCAAAGTAATCTGGGCGGACGTTGTCCGGAATAATCATCACCGCAAAGAACGACACCAGCGAGGTGAACAGCAAGCTGTAGACGAAGATCACCAGCCCGGTCTTCTCCAGGTTCTTCAGCTTGGGATGTTCGATCTCGCGGTTGACCTGTGCCAGAGTCTCTTCGCCGCTCATGGCCAGCACGGAATGCCCGAAACCAACGAATGCGATGATCCAGATCCAGTGGCTGAACCAGGTTCCGTTGAGCCAGCCCAGCGAATCTTTATTCAGCGGAACCACGCCCGCGTGCAGTGGGTTAGGTGGCAACTGGATGGGCGCGCGCAAGACCGTAATCGCGCACCAGATAATCAGAATGACCACCATCACTGTAGTGATGGCCATGATCTGCAACGCCTTCTGGCTGGATTCGTGGATACCCTGCGTGTTCTTCCACCAGAAATAGATGACGATGATGATGGCTAAGCCGGCGGCGAAGTGGTCGTCAGAAAAGTTCAGCGGGCGGTGCAGAACTACGCCGATGTCCTTGATGAACCCAGCGAGATATTGGCCCGCAGAAACCGCGCTGATCGGACCGGTAAGAACATAGTCAAACAGCAGAGCGGAAACCGAGAACTTGGCCAGAGTTCCGCCCATGGCTTCTTTGACGACGCGGTAAACGCCGCCACGCACGAACATGCTGCTCGACTCGATATACAGCGCCCGCACGGCGTAGCTGAACAGCATAACCGCGAGGATGAACCAGGGCGCGCTCTTGCCGATGACCTTCTCGGCGTCGCCGCCGGCGTAATAGGCGGACGAGGCCAAGTCGGACAGCACGATCGCGGAGGCGCGCCAGAACGAAATGAAGGTCAGCATCACCGTAGTGGCGACGAAGACCTTTACTGCCGGTTTTGTACCTTCAGGGACGGTGGCCATGCTTCAGATGGAGTGCGGAGACTGCAATTAAGGCTAAACCATTGAAGATAGCACAGGGAGAGCGGAAGGACGCGTCCGGCAGTTTGATTTACGTGGGCTGCGGTATGGTCGCAACTGCTCGCTTTCTTGGACCGAGGTAGGTATGCGTGATGCGATCGTGCCAGCAGAGGGCGTCCTCGTCGAGAAACACCCATGCGTAGCCCATGCCGAGAGAGAGACCGGACAGGCAGGCGGCCAACACGCGCCAGCGGCGCAAGGATCGATTGGTCGCAGTTCCGTCGAAGCGGGCCAGTTCGAGGCCGGCGGCGCGCCATCCCGGAGTACTGGCGGCGTAGACGATCAGCAAGTACTGATAGGCCGGCCAGAACAGGCAGGGGATTCCGACCGCGAGCGATAGAATTTGAGCCAGAGGTGGACGGACGGCGGCCACCTTCCAGAAAATGACGCCGAACACGGCTGATGCTGCCGCGACAATCAGTCCGTCGACCAATGCAGCCAGGAGGCGCAAGCCCAGCGGCGCGCTTTGCAGCGGAATGTCGATGCCGGGGCGCCTTTCGGCGTCCTCGTGCTCGGCCGCTTCAATGGTAATTCCGCCCAGCGCGGGCGGCGGAGGCGCAACCTCGGGCACTTCCAGAATTCGCGGCCGCTCGCTGACTGGCTCGGCAAGTTGATCGAGCGGAGGTGGAGGCGGTCCCCAGGCGGACCGGGGAAACTCGATAATCTTTGCGCCGCCCTGGGCACGGGAATTAGCACTGACATTTCCGAACGCCTGTGCGGAGGAACTTCCGGAAGATGAACTTCCGGAAGAATGCTCGGGAAGATGTCCGGTTGGCGAGTGTGCGGGATGCAGCGCGGCTTCCGCGACAGGCGGGTGCCGAAACGCAAGCTCTTCCGCTGCGGCAGCGAAGGGCTCACGCCTCATTTCATCGAGCGCGAGGGCATGGTCCGAGACCGGCACGAACTCCGGCAGTTGTGAAGATCCACCGGCGTTCGGGCATACCGGCAATTCAAACTGCAGGCTTAGAGAGGGGTAGCGGGGCGGACGCACCTTGCGGCGCGCGCGATAACGGCTGAGCCGGGCGGAAAGTTCGTCGCGCCACGCGGCGTCCTGACTCCGGGGAACACTTGCCTCGGGAACAACTTCGGGCGAATCGGGAGCTGCGGCGAGCTCCGCTGCTCTCGACCGCGACACCGCGGGGAGGGGCTCCGATCGGCAACCGCAAACTTCTCCACATAACGGACAATTCATGAAAGCCAGTCTTTTTGAAATCGCATCGCGAATCAAAATCGCATTAAAATCGTTCCAGTTAAATCGTTCCTGTTCGCACCCAACGTACAACCGCAAGCCAAGCAACGGGAATCCTAGCCTTTTTCGCCACTTTGCCGTGCGGCCAGCGCCGTGCTAAGTTCACGATGCCGCGGCAAGAGAGACTGAAGGGCAAGTACGTCGAATGGACGGTCTTCTTCCGTTGATTTTCTTCCGATGACTCTTCGCACTAGATTCCTTATCACGGCGCTGTTCCTTTGTCATCAGCTCATCGCCTCTGCGCTAGTAACCAGCCAGTTGCGGTCTGAAGATTCCGCCCAATCTGTCGCGCCCGGGTCGGCAAAGGCTCCGCAAAAAACTGAGGCTCCTCCGGCAAGTCTAGCCACTACGTGCGGCAGCCGCGCCGCCACCCAACTCCGGGACGGAACCATTCTTTGCTCCATTCAGCAGGAAAAGGTTGGCGACATCTATAAATTGCATGGCGAAGGTGAGATTCACTATCGCACCTACGTGATCCGCGCCGACGACATGACCTACAACTCCGACAGCGGCGAGGCCACTGCCTCCGGACACTTCCGGCTCGATGGCGGCCCCAACGACGACCACATCAAGTCCAGCCACGGAACCTACAATCTGACGGCCGAAACCGGGCGCTTCTACGACGTTACTGCAACGACTGGGTACCGGGTTAAGGACAACCTCGTAGTGCTGACCTCGACCGCTCCGTTCGCCTTCAGCGGCAAAATCGTCGACAAAACCAGTCCCGACCACTACCTGGTCTACGACGGCACGATTACTACTTGCGAGCTTCCTCGTCCCAATTGGCAGTTCTATGCGCGCACCATAGTTGTGGACGTGGGCGGCAATGCCCAGATCTATCACAGCACGTTCTGGCTGCACGGCTTGCCGGTGCTCTATTTTCCTTATGCGACGCATCCCGTGGCCCGGGAAGCGCGGGAGACGGGATTTCTCGTGCCCTCGGGCGGCCGCTCGTCCACCAACGGCAACGAGATCGGCGAATCCTTCTACTGGGTCATCAATCGCAGCATGGACGCCATCATTGGCGCCGAATATTTTTCCAAGCGAGGCTGGTCGCAGCGCGGAGAATTTCGCGTGCGCCCCGGCGAACAGTCCTACATTGACCTGAACTTTTTTGGCGTGATCGACCGCGGCATCAGCCAGGGCGCCGGCCTGCCGCCGCTGAAGGAAGGCGGCCAGGAGGCGCGGCTTACTGCCGCGGATACTTTTTCAGGCTTCCGTGCCGTCTCCAATGTCGACTATCTGACCTCGTTTCTCTTTCGACTGGCGTTCAACGATGTTTTCACCCAGGCAGTCAACTCAGAAGTGAAATCGCAGGTTTTTCTTTCGAAAGAGGCCGACGGCTTCTCTTTCGGCGGAATGGTCGAGCGCTATCAGAACTTCTTCCAGACCACAGAATCGAACGGCGTGTCGTCGAACCCACCGGTTTTTGACGACATCCAGATCTGGCACGCTCCCAGCTTCGACGCATCCAGCGTCGACCACGCGGCCGGACGCTCGCCATTCTTCTGGTCTTTCGACGCTTCGCTGACTGGGCTTTCGCGCAGCGAACCCGGCTTCAGTACTGGAAACGTGCTGGGGCGCTTCGATTTCAACCCTGAGATTTCCCTGCCCCTGCAGTTCGGTGGATGGTCCCTGCGCCCGGCACTCGCCTTGCATGAGACCTACTACACGGAGCGGTTTGAAAACGGGCTCGCCGTCACTGATCCTACGAACCGCCAGGCCTTGGATGCGTCGGTGGAAGTGCGCTCCCCGGTTCTGGAGAAGATTTTCGACAAGGAATTTCTCGGACGGAAGTGGAAGCACGTCATCGAACCGCGGGCCGTCTACCGGCTGGTGACGGGCGTGAACGATTTCGCGAATGTGCTTCACTTCGACGAGCGAGACATCCTGAGTAACACCCACGAAGTGGAATATGGCTTCGTGACCCGCCTCTACGCGAAAAAGCCGCCGTCGCAGGAGAAAGACAAAGACCCGGAGTGCGAGAAGCCGATGACGGGGCTGGCGGTTGGCGCCGCTGCGCCGGAACAGATCGTTCCCTGGGGACACCTCAGCAATCTGGAGAACCAGCCGTGCCTCAAGGCTCCCGAGGTACGGGAGATTGCGACCTGGGAAGTTGCGCAAAAGTATTTTCTCGATCCAACTTTCGGCGGAGCGCTCGTGACCGGACAGCGCAACGTCTTTACCACCACCGAAAACCTGACGGGCATTGCCTTCGCCACCGAACCGCGGCATCTTTCTCCCATCGTGTCGCGCCTGCGAGTCGCGACCAGCAGCCATACCGATACCGAGTGGGATCTTGATTACGACTTTCAGTTGGGCCGCATCAACGCCAGCACGCTGCTGGTGAACTACAATCTCGGACCCTTTACCGTTGGCGGTGGAGACGCATTTCTGCAGATTCCGCAACCCATCGCGACCGCCCTCACTCAGAGTGAAGGGAC
Source organism: Candidatus Sulfotelmatobacter sp. (assembly GCA_049509155.1). GTDB lineage: Bacteria > Acidobacteriota > Terriglobia > Terriglobales > Acidobacteriaceae > Sulfotelmatobacter. The sequence goes on along the minus strand of JBELAE010000008.1, from coordinate 22,622 downwards.
TTGCAGCACAACCATCACGACGCAGCCCACCTGCAAGTTCAACCAGTTCCGCGTGGCCCTGGGCTATGGCGCGCTGACCCGCCGTGGATTCAGCGCGGCCAGCAGCTTCGGCATCGACGCAGAGACGCGCCAGTTGCAGTTCGCCACCGCACAGACCACCTACAACTGGGATTGCTGCGGCATGACGGTGGAATACCGCCGCTATGCCATCGCCAATGTGCGCAATGAAAATCTGTTCCGCTTTACTTTCACGCTGGCAAACATCGGATCGTTCGGAAATCTGAGGCGCCAGGAGCGGCTATACTAACGGCAAAGAAGTTGGGTACCATAATGCCTGTGCAGCCAACCGAAACCGGCATCGTCGCAAAAGATGCTCAACTCCAGGTGGACCTGCGCCGACTGGGGCGGCTCCTCGTCGCTTATTCTGGCGGCGTCGATTCCGCTTATCTCGCCTGGGCTGCTCACCGCGCTCTCGGCGATAACATGCTGGCGGTAATCGCCGACTCGCCCAGCCTGGCGCGCACTCAGTTGAACGACGCCATCGCCTTCGCCAGCGAGCAGCAAATTCCCCTTGAAGTCATCTCCACCTCGGAACTTGACCGTCCCGAATATGCCCGCAACGACGGGCAACGCTGCTTTCAATGCAAAGATGAACTTTTCGCAGTCATGGAAAAACTCCGCGCCGAGCGCGGGTTCGACGCAATCGCTTACGGCGTGAACCTGGACGATCAGGGCGACTTCCGCCCCGGGCAGCAGGCCGCCCGGCAGCACCACGTCGCCGCGCCGCTGCTGCAGGCGGGACTAACCAAGCAGGAGATTCGCGAGTTGGCGCGCCAGTCCGGACTGCGCATCTGGGACAAGCCGGCATCGGCCTGCCTTTCTTCGCGCATTGAGTACGGCCGCCCGGTTACGCGCGAGGCACTCTCAGTAGTCGAGCGCGGCGAAGACGCCATTCGAGCCCTCGGCTTCCGGCAGTTCCGCGTCCGCCATCACGGCGAAACGGTGCGCATCGAGATCGACCGTGAGGAAATGGAACGCGCTCTGAATCCCGCCATGGCAGCCCAGTTCACCGCCATCTTCAAAGCGCTGGGATTCAAGTTCGTCACCCTCGATCTGGAAGGCTTCCGCTCCGGATCGATGAATACCTTGCTGCCCGCCGAACAACTCCGCCGCACCGGCTAGGCCGGCCGCTTCCCAACCCCTGTGAGATAATCAAAACGACAACATAGTGATGCTGAGGCGGTTCCTGGTGACTCTAATTCGACGTTCGTTGTTCGTTCTGCTTCTGGTTTGCCTGGGTTGTGTTGCCCAGTCCGCGCCGCCTGACTTGGCCCGCAAGATCGAGCGCCAGATGCGCGCTTACTACACCATTCCCGCGGATGTGAAAGTAGTCGTCGGTGCGATCACTGCCAGTACCGAGATGCCTGGGTATGACACGGTTGCGGTGAGCATTGACGGGGGCGAGGGCAAGCAGAAGGATTACAAGTTTTTGCTTTCCAAGGACCGCGCCACCATGCTGCGCGTGACCCGCTTCGACTTGACCAAGGATCCGTTTGCCGAACTGATGAGCAAAATCGACGTCAGTGGCCGGCCGTCGCGCGGTGCCAAGGCGGCCAAGGTTGTAGTTGTCAATTTCGACGATTTCGAATGTCCGTTCTGCGCCCAGATGCACCGGATGCTGTTTCCTGAACTCTTCCAGGAGTATGGCGACCGCGTCACCTTCATCTACAAAGACGACCCGCTGACCGAAATTCATCCGTGGGCTCTGCATGCCGCGATCGACGCAAACTGCCTGGCCGCGCAAAACAACGATGCCTATTGGGAATTCGCCGACTACATCCACGCCAACAAGCGCGAGGTGGACACGGAAAAGACGCCTGGGGCCCGCTTCGAAGCCATCGACAAGATGACGATGCAGCAAGGCCAGAAACACAGTGTAGACGCGGAAAAGCTGCAGGCGTGCGTCAAAGCTCAGAACGAAGATGCGGTGCGAGCGTCGATGAAGGAAGCCGATGATCTGGGAGTGAACGGAACGCCGGCCCTGTTCATAAACGGCCAGAAGATTGACGGTGTAGTTCCGGCGAGCAAGATCCGCGCCGTGCTCGATGCGGCTCTGAAGGATGCCGGAGAACCCGTGCCCCAGCACGTTCCGCCGGTCTCTGCACCCGCATCCAAGTAATTGCTGATTGAGAGGAAGCTGGCGACCGCTGGACGCCTCGGCTGCCGGGATTTCGTTGCTAGTTACAGTCTGGAACGGAGAAATGCTCTTGAAAAAAATCTCTTTCTTGGCCCAGTTCGCCGCGGCGTTTTCGGCTGTGGCACTGCTGGCAACCCTGGCCGCTTGCAATTCGCAGACCGGCGGCGATGTGATGGCTACGGTGGATGGCCGGAAGATCTTAAAGTCGGACGTCGACAGCTACTACGACAACCAGGTCGCCTCGGCACAGCAACCGCCCACCGGTGAGCAGGCCACGGCCCTGCGCCTGAACATTCTGCACCAGCTCATCGAAGACGAAATCGTCATGCGTCGCGCCGAGAAACTCGGCCTGATGGCGACCGACGAAGAAGTTGACCGTAAATATAACGAGATCAAATCTCCTGCCTCGGAAGAGGAATTCGAAAAGCGGCTCAAGGAAAAGAAGATCACGGTGCCCGATTTCAAGCGCGACATCCGCCGCTCCATCACCCTGGAAAAGGTGATGAACAAGGAGGTCTCTTCCAAGATCAACGTCAGCGAGCAGGATATTTCCGACTACTACAATACGCACAAAGGCGAGTTCAACCTGATCGAGACGCAGTACCACCTCGCCCAGATCATGGTGACCCCGTTACCTAACCCCCAAGCCCAGAACCAGAATGAAAAAGCGCAAAACGCAGCCGAGGCTCGCAAGAAAATCGACATGATCGCCAACCGACTGGAAAGTGGCGATGACTTTGCCACTTTGGCGATGAAGTACTCCGAAGACCCGGAGACCTCCGGCAACGGTGGCGATCTCGGCACCACGCCTGAGTCCGGTCTGAACCGCGCCGATCCCGCCACGCGCGACGCAGTGGTAAAGCTCAAGCCTGGCCAGATCAGTTCCGTAATCACAGTGGTCAGTCCGGCAAACCAGTTCGTGGGATTCCGCATCGTGAAGCTGGTGTCAAAGGAACCTGCCGGCCAGCGTGAGTTTTCCGATCCGCGAGTGCCGCAAGCCATTCGTTCACAGCTTCACGATCGCCGCGAGCAGCTGCTGAAGGCTGCATATTACGAAGTTTTGCGCGATTCCGCCAAGGTCGAGAATTACTACGCAAAGAAGGTGCTCGACAGCAACGGCGTGGAAAAGTAGCTAAGAGCGCTTGCCAGATCTGCTGAATCGATCGGCTTATTCGATCTGCCTATACCTCGATCTGCAAAAATCACGATCTGCCTATCACGTTCTGCTCAAATCACGATCGCCAGCACGTCTCCGGCATTCACCGCTGCCCCTTCACTGACCAGGATCTTTTGAATGGTTCCCTTCTTCGGCGACTTAATTTCGTTTTGCATCTTCATCGCCTCGACCACCAGCACGCCCGCACCCGCCTCAACCTCGGCGCCCTGGCTCACCAGCACACGCACAATCTTGCCCGGCATAGGGGCCGTTAGTTTCCTGGGCCCCTGATCATCGATCGCACGAACGCGCCCACGCAACGACCGCGGATCGCGCACTTCCGCCGCAAACCGCTCGCTGCCCACCCAAAGATGCGTGTCGGCCCCGACCCGTTCGCACTTCACTTCATAAGCCCGGTTGCCGATGCGCAGAGAGAGCACGTCAGGCCGCGCCAGCACGGCGTCAACCTCGACTTCGTGACCATCGACGAGGTACGACCAGCGCCCGTCGCCTCGATTAAGATCGAGCCGGTAGTGCTGCCCATCGATGATGATGTCGTAAGTCATGACGGCCGACAGTTAGCCAGCCGTTGCCCTTTGCCAGCGATCCGGCAGCGTTTCATCGCAGCGCCTCGCGGCGCGCCGCGCTCTTCCAGTTCGACGCAGCCTTCGGCTCGCTGCGCGTTGATTCGCTGGTCAGCGAGCGCACACCCGCTCCACCGGCCACGGAGCCGAGGCCGGCAAAAATTCCGGCCGCAATCACCGCGACTTCAATCGTCTTCGGATTGGCTTGAGCCTCCGGCCCCTTGTGCCTCAACAAACGATCCAGGAAGCCGGTATCCATCTTCGCGGCGCGAAAATCCGGATCGCTCAAAATCCGCCGGAACAGAGAAATGTTGGTCTTGATCCCGCCCACAAAATATTCGTTCAGCGCGCGCATCAGCCGGCTGATGGCCTGCTCGCGGTCCGTGCCGTAGCCGATCAGTTTGGCTAGCAGCGGATCGTAGTCCATGGGCACGGTCCAGCCCTCGTACATGCCGCTGTCGCGGCGGATGCCCGGCCCCGATGGCGCCAGCAGCAGAGTGATCTTGCCGGGGCTGGGGAAATAATTGTTGTCCGGATCTTCGGCATAAATGCGGCACTCAATGGCGTGCCCGCGAATCTGCACTTCTTCCTGGGTGAAGGGTAGCCGCTCCCCGGCCGCGATGCGAATCTGCAGATGCACCAGATCGAGCCCGGTGACCAGTTCGGTCACTGGATGCTCCACCTGCAGCCGCGTGTTCATCTCAAGGAAATAAAAATTGCTCTGCGATTTTTCAGATTGGCCAAGCTCAGAATGGCCGAACTTAGATTGTCCAACCTCTGATTGCTCAACCAGAAATTCCACGGTGCCGGCGTTCGTGTATCCCGCAGCCCGGGCCACGCGAACCGCGACCTCGCCCATGCGGCGCCGCATGTCGGCGTCAACCATCGGAGAAGGCGCTTCCTCCATCACCTTCTGATGGCGGCGCTGCAGCGAACACTCGCGCTCGCCGAGATAAACCGTATTCCCATGTTCGTCGGCGAGCACCTGCATCTCGATATGGCGAGGGTTTATGATCGCCTTCTCGATATACACTTCGCGGTCGCCAAACGATCGCTCGGCCTCGCTGCGCGCCCCTTCCAGCGCCGACTTCAAATCTTCCGGCGCACGCACCAGGCGCATGCCCTTACCGCCACCGCCCGCCGCGGCTTTCAGCATCACCGGATAACCGATACGGGCAGCGACTTCTTCCGCCTGCTCGAGTGATTCCAGACCGCGCGACGTGCCGGGCACAACCGGCACACCGGCGTGCTCCATGGCCTGCCGCGCCCGCGTTTTCGAGCCCATGGCGTCCATGGCCGCCGCCGTTGGGCCGATGAACTTTACGCGCGCGTCGGCACAGGCTCGGGCGAACTTCGCATTCTCCGAGAGAAATCCGTAGCCGGGATGGATGGCATCCGCCCCCGATCGCGCCGCCACGTCGAGAATCTTCTGAATGTTGAGGTAAGACTCGGCCGCTGCCGGCGCCCCGATCGGATAGGCCTCATCGGCCTTGCGGACGTGCAACGAAGCGCGATCCACGTCAGAGTAAACCGCAACCGCGGCGATTCCCATCTCGTGGCAGGCGCGGATGACGCGCACGGCAATCTCACCCCGGTTCGCAATAAGAATCTTCTTGAACATAGAGTTCAATGCCCACGATTCGAATGAATGAAGAGCTGAACGCGCACAATCTGCGCGTACCTGCACTACCTCTTCGTCCTGCGGCAGGACTGGATATTCTACTGGAGGCACGGGCAGCCAGGTTAGCTCTTACTGGCGATGGGCTTAGAGCGCCGAACGGTTTCGGAGATCAGAAAAACCGCCAAGATGAACAGCTCTGGCTCGATGGCATGCCGGTACCGGGCATTCACAAATACAAAGTAGTAGGTCGTAGGATAAGTCAGAAGCAGTCCCGCGAAAAGCCACGCTCCGCGCCGCTTCTGGGGGAGCGCGCGCCCCAGTCCCCAAAGCCCGAGCACGGAACTCGCTAGAAACAGAGAACTGCGAAAATCAACTCGCGCCAGGCTGCTGGTTTCCCGGGGCACGCCGTTCCAATAGTAGAAGAAGCGCTTCAGACTGATCACCACAAACCGCGCTGGGTTCTGACGAATCCAATCCACGGCAAGGCGCTTGCAATCGGCGGAATAAGCCAACTCGCCCATGCGCTGAAATTTGTCGAACTCCAGCTCGTTCTGGCTGGGCTGGAGGTAGGCCATCAGCATGCCGTCGGCGTCTCTCCAGTTTCCCAGCCGCAACTGCAACCCAAAATCGTCGCGCAGAAAAACGAAGTGTCCGAAGACCTCGTAATTGCGAATCAACCAGGGCGAAAGAACGAGAAAAAAAATCACCGACGACAGCACAACTCCGGCCAGCGAGGGCAAGTGGCGTTTAAACCGCTGCCGCCAGATCCAGAGGCCGCAGAACGGCAGAAAAGTCAGCATCGACGGATTGGCCAGCGCGCCCACGCCCCACAATGCACCGAAGACTAACCATCCACGCATGCCGGCCCACTCTTCCATCTCGAGAGCAACCAGAAAAATCAGGCTGAGGATGAGCGGCGTAAAAGTCGTATCCCACAGCCAGTGAATCGACCAATACCAGACGTACGGCAACAGCGCCCAGGTTCCCGCCGACCAAAGCGCGACGCGCTCGTTGAATGTCCGAATTGCGATCAGGTAGACCGGAACGCAAGTCAGCGTCGCCAGCAGGCTGTTGATGATGAGAAGCACCCAGGCCGACGCGTAACTGTAAATACCAAACAGCTTGAAGACGCCGCCCATCAGGTACGGATACAGCGGCGGTTCCCACGCTGTGGGCCCGGTGTTGCCGCCATACGGATTGCTGAAACCCTGTCCCAGCGCGATGGAGCGGCCAATGCGGCCCATCTCCCAGCCGAACGCGAAGTGGTCGTCTCCGGCCCGAGTCCTGTATTCATGAAGAATTGCGATGCCCGCAATCTGCATGACAAACGAAAGCAGCATCAGGCGAAGAAGCGACGTGCGCGTTGCACCCGACAGGGCAAATCTTCTGGCCGCGATTGAAGTGTCGGTGATCGCGGTGTCGGTCTTCGCCGGACTTTCAATCATGGCCACAAGCAAGCCTTCTGTAGAAGTCGTGAACGGATGCTATCGCTGATGCCGTCGTCGATGATGTCGTTGACGTTACGCCGTCTCAGACGCCGTCGAGCATTCTTAGGATGGCGGCAGGCGCTGGAAACTTACGTCAAACGGCAACGCCGGATGGCCCTGGGCGGGCGCCGGCCGCATCCATTGCGAACGCCGAACGAAGCGGTAACGGATGAGAGTCCAGATCGCCAGCCACCCATCGGAGTGGCGGATTTTCTTTCCTTCCACCGCCGACCGCGGATGGTACGAAATGGGAACCTCTGCAATCTTCTCGCCCATCCGGCATAGCTTCGCGGTCACTTCCGGGCAGAACTCAAAGCGCTGGCATGCCAGTTGCATCCGCTCCAGCAAAGACCGCCGAACGACTTTATAGCACGTAGCTTCGTCGTGAATGCCTGCGCCGTAAAGAAGATTTGTAAGATGGGTCAGCAGTTTGGCTCCAAGAAAAAAGCGCAGACCACGCTCCGGTCGGTCCGGACGGACACCGTAGACGACGTTCGCCTTACCGGTTTCGAGCGGATGCAGCAATCGAGGATAATCCTGCGGGTCGTATTCGAGATCGGAGTCCTGGATCAGCACATACTCGCCCCGGGTATAGGCTAGCGCGGTGCGAATAGCCGCACCCTTGCCGTAGTTTTTCTCGTGAAACAAAATCGCGACGTCATCCATTGGCGGCAGCGCCTGCAGTTTCTCGCGCGTGCCGTCGGTCGAGCCGTCGTCGACGATAATGATTTCCTTCTTCACCGGTGACGCCTGGATTGCCTGCAACAATTCCTCCAGGTGCGCGGCTTCGTTGTAAACCGGCACAATCACCGACACGCATCCCTTCCAGCGATCGTCTATTGGCGTCGCCTCCGGATCACGTCGCGGTGCGGTTTCGAGGGAAGTCATGGGAAACTTCTTCAGCATAGTATCATTCTGAAGTTACAGGGACTTCCCAACGCCAGCATGCAGCCACCTGAAGCCGCGGTGCACCAGACCCCAAGCGGCGCATCTTTTCCACCCGACCCTGCTCGCCGAGCGCACTGGCTAACGCTTCTTCTGCTGCTCGTGGGTGGGGCGGCCATTCGGTTTATCTTCCTCGCGCGCAAGCCCTTCTGGTTTGATGAGTGTTTCAGCGTGGAAGTCGCCCGGATGAACTGGAGCAACTTCTTCCGACTGCTGTGGTGGCGCGAAGCCAACATGTCGCTCTACTACCTGCTGCTGCGCATCTGGCTGCGGCTTGAAATGCAAGGCGGGCAAAGCGAATTCTTGATCCGAGCCCTCTCGGTACTAATCGCCGTGGCCACCATTCCGGCAATTTACTGGCTGGCCCGGCTGCTCTATAACCGCCGCGTCGCCTTGATTGCGGCTGCGCTGTTTGCGTTCAATGCCTACAGCGTTCGCTACGCACAGGAGGCTCGCAGCTACGCCCTCTTCCTGCTGTTAGCAACGCTGTCGTCGGGCTTCCTGATTGCTCTGCTGCGCGAGCCAACCCGCCGCAATCGAGTCGGCTACGTCATCGTCAGCGTCCTCGCGGTGTACGCACACTTCTACGCCCTGCTGCTGGTGGCGGCGCATTGGCTGGCGTTGCGCAGACTTTTTAAATCACAATTCAGCGCGGCGCTCTCCGGTCAATTACGCAGCGCTTGGATTACGATCGGGATCGCCGTACTCCCTCTGCTGATTTTTGTAGCCAAGACTGGGGCTGGTCCCATCCGATGGATTCAGAAACCCACGCTGGGTGATGTGCTCGAGCTCTACAGAGAACTGGCCGGCGGCAGCAACTGGGCGCTTCTGATCGTCTTCGCCATAGCCGGCATCGTAGCCTGCAATGCGGCGGTGTTCCCGGCCGGAACGCGTTGGTTCAGCCGCAAGGCGAATACCGAGAACGCGAATCAGATTGGAGATCAGAACGGAAGCTCAAGCCGGGACAAATGGCGGAGCCAGTTTCTGCTCCTCTGGCTGTTCTTTCCGGTAGTGCTCACCGTAGTTCTGTCATTCGCGCGTCCGGTATTTCTTAGCCGCTACATGATTTTCTGTCTGCCCGCGCTGCTCATCCTGGTCGCCGCCGGGCTGGCGCGGCTGCGGCAATCGTGGCTTCTTGCGGCCGCGATCACGGGAATCTTGCTTCTAAGCTGGCAGGGAATTCTCTTCGTCTACACTCACGACTTCGACAACGAGCGGGATGCCTCCGTCGCTGCCGCCGACTTTATTCTGGATCGTGCCCAGCCGGGGGACGCAGTCGTCTTCCACATCGCTGGAACCCGCATCCCGTATGAGTTTGCCCGCTCTCTGAAGGCCGGTCAGAATACGGCGAGTTCAGATTTTACGCAGCAACTCGGACCCGAGATTCTGTTCCCTTACCACGGAACTGGCCTCGATTACCGGGATTTCACGGGCAAGCCCACGGCGGATTTCCTGCGCACGAGCGCGCCCCCTCATCCTCGCGTGTGGATCATGCTGATGAATAACGGACCGGCGGACAACCCCGATCCGACCACCGTAATGCTTACCCACATTCTCCCGGAGTCGTTCCCCAAGGTGTTGCGCTGGCAGTTCACCAGAGTGGAAGTCCGCCTCTACAGCAAATAATGGCCTGTAACGTCCGCGAAAGTAATTCTCCGCGAGAGATGTCAGCGGCAAGAAAAAGCCTCCTGCGCTCTAACGGCGAAGGAGGCTGAACTCATGAAATGGAAATCTATTATTTAGGCTGGTCCGTTATTTAGGCTGGTCCATGACAATTCCACCGCCCTGGCTCTGTGCCGCTTTTTCCGCCTTGGCTTTCTTAACGCGCAGGGTTTCGTCGACCCAGTGGTCCGCCGTCTTCAGGTCTTCCGCGCGGGCGGCAAGATCGTCACACTCGACGTCGCCTTTTTCGCGGTACATCAGATTCAGGTAGGCCATGGCATCGTCATAGTCTGGCCGAATCTGGATGGCCTTGCTAAGGCTATCAATGCCTTCCTGGATGTAGGGCGTGTTCTTGGCCTTCAACTCCGAGCAGACCTTTGCCTGATCTTTGTTCTTCGGGTTTAGATTCTCTTCCGGCTTCATGCCCAGCTTGGCGCGTTCTTCCATGCGCGGCTGATAGCAGGCCGTCCAGTCGATCACGCCCACCGAGTAGTACGGCTCCGGATCGTTCGGGTCAAGGTCCGACGCCATGCGGTAGTACTTCTTGGCGTCGTCCCACTTCTTCTCATTCAAGTACAAATAGGCGATGCCCTTCGCTGCGTTCACCTTCTGATCACGCGCCGGATTGGCGTCGATCACAGTTTGATATTCTTTGATAGCCTCGTCCGCGGTGCGCAAATTATCCGGCGAGTCTACGCCGGGAATGTATTGCGACACATACGCAGTAGCCAGGTACATGCGGGCATTGATTAATGCGGGATCGAAATCCACTGCTTTCTGGAAGTGGTCGATGGCCTGCTCGTAGTGGTTGTTCTTGTAAGATTCCACACCCTTGTTGAGCTGGTCGCGAGCCCGCAGCTTGTTACATCCAACAGAAGAGAAGAGCGCCAGCGCAACTGCCGCCAGCGTCATTAGTTTTAGGTTCTTATTCATTGCGGTATCAGTCTCCCTCGACACAGCATCCTAGGCCCAGAGACATCTGTTTGACAAGCGCGGTCTAACGAACAACGAACGCGGTCTACCGAACTACGGCAAGCGCAGTTTAGCAAAGCTGACGACACGGCACGATAAGCCACGACCAGCGCCGGGCCGCGGCAGCAGGGAAGCAGCACGCTCCCGTGCAGTGGGCCGAATCCGAAAACACACTTCCGCCTCGCCGGACGGGCAGTTTAGTTGCCCGCTTCAATCTTCGCGGTGATCAGACCGACTTTGTCCACGCCAGCGGCATGGGCAATATCAATCACGTTGGCGACGTTGGCGAAAGGGATGGCGTCATCGCCCTTCACGAACATTACCTTTTCCGCACGCTGCTTGTAAATGTCGGTCAGGCGCCCCTGCAGGTTGTCCCAGGTCGCGTCTTCGTTGTTGATCTTCACACCCGGCTCCGAGCCGACGCCACGGTCGAGCAACTGCACTACGATGGTGCGGTCCGGATTCACGTTCTTGGGTGCGTTGGGCGGAGGCGGCTGAGGTACCAGCGCGTCCAGTCCTTTGGGGGTGACGGGTGAGATCACCATGAAGATGATGAGCAGAACCAGCAGAACGTCAATGAGCGGCGTGACGTTCATGTTCGCGTTTTGGCCTCCGCTCGAGCCAGCTGTCATTCCCATGGAAGTTCTCCTATTGCCCTGGCGCCGGAGGCGGCGGGGCGTTCCCAGTCTTCTTCTGTTCGGTTAGCAAGCCCAGATCATCCACTCCGGCCGCACGGACATTGTCCACAACCTGCACCAAGTAGCCAAAACGAGTCCGCATGTCCGCCTTCACGTACACACGCTTGTCCTGCTTATTGGCGAGGCGATCTTTCACCTTCTGAGTGAGGTTGTCGACCTGAATCTGGTCGCTGCCGAAATACACCTTGCCGTCCTTGGTAATGGAGACCAGCAGCGCGTCTTCCTTGTCCGCGTCCGGCATCTGTTCCGGGTTATTGACCGGGGCCATGTCCACGCTGATGCCTTTTTGCAACATGGGCGTGACCACCATGAAGATGATCAGCAGAACCAGCATCACGTCCACCATGGGCGTGACGTTGATATCCGAGCTGACCTTCGCTCCTTCGTTTCGTTTCGCTAATGCCATAGCTTGGTATCTCCCGTACTTCCACCGCGCGCTTGTCCGCAGGGCGCCCCGCGATCAAGTTGGGAAAGCCCGGCGCCGGAAGGTTCCAGCGCCGGACCAGCAACTCACGCAGAGAACTGTGGGTGCCCCATGTCTCGCGCGTCCTGTGCGCGAGAAGTGGGAACGTTATGATCGCCTGACGTCGCCGCGCTTCTTCAGGAAGTAGTCAATCAATTCGCTCGACGAGTTGTCCATCTCGACGTCGAACGCTTCCACGCGCCCGGTCAGATAGTTGAACATCATAACGGCAGGGATGGCGACGAGCAGCCCGATGGCCGTCGTAACCAGCGCTTCCGCGATACCGCCGGCGACTGCGGCCAAGCCGGTGGCCTTCGAGTTGTTGATGCCGATGAACGCGTTCAGAATGCCCATCACCGTTCCGAACAGTCCCACGAAGGGGGCCGTCGAGCCGATGGTGGCGAGGCCGCCCAATCCGCGCTTCAGTTCGGCGTGGACGATGGCTTCGGTGCGTTCCAGAGCGCGCTTGGAGGCTTCAATGGTCTCGCCGGGGATCGCGCCCGGGCTATCCTGGTGAGCCTTGAATTCCATCAGGCCGGCGGTGACAACCTTCGCCAGGTGGCTTTTCTTGTTGCGCTCGGCAACTTTGATGGCTTCGTCGATACGGCCATCGCGCAGAGCACCGGCAACTGCCGGAGCGAATGCACGCGACTGCTTGCGAGCCGCGCTATAGGCCATCCAGCGGTCGATCATCACGCCGATCGACCAGCCCGACATGATGAAGAGAATAATGACGACGGTTCGGGCGACCCATCCCATGGCTTTCCACAAGCCCAAGGGGTCGGTCGCGATGGCGCCGCCGCCTTCCTGGACCATCCAGGTGGCTGCGACGGAAACGTGATTGAGAAGTGCTCCTGCTACGTGAGTTGCGAACATGAGTTGCTTTTCCCTCCTCGGAACTTTTCTACTTTACTTGGACACTGTGATGCGTCTTGCGGTGCCACCGCCAGCCAAAACTTTCGTTCCGGCAGGCGTGCGGCTTTCGCCGCTCATCCCGATACCCGGCTGGCCATCCCTGTGACGAAGACGAAGATGAAAATGTTCAGGTACAGCGGCCGTGCCCAGGCTTCTGAAAAGCCCCTCCCGGCCACCGGAATTATATTAGGTGGGAAGGGGAGGGCCATACACACTTCTGCGTATTACTTTCGAACCGCGCCGCGCTGGGAGTCTAGCCCCCCGCGAGCGTGAAGTTCACCTGCACCTGCGTATCGACCTCGACCGGCTCTCCGTTCAGCAGGTACGGCTTGTACTTCCACTGTTTCACGGCTTCGATCGCGGCCGGCGCCAGCATCGGATGCCCGCTGATCAACTGCAGGTTTTCGATACTGCCATCTTTGCTGATCTGCGCCTGCAGAATCACCACGCCCTGAATGCGGGCCTGACGCGCCAGCGGCGGATAGGCCGGATTCACCTTGCGGATCAGAAGTCCAGAGGATACGCCCGACGAAACCCGCACCCGCGTCGGAGTGGCTACCTTTGGCACAGCGACCGGCGTTGCGCTGATGATGCCGCCAATCACGCCGCCCATCTGTCCGCCCGGAATCCCGCCCGGTACGCCACCGACGACGCCCGCCGAAGCCATGGCTGGCGGCGCTTCGTCTTCCTGAATCATTTTGATCTTTTGCGGAATCTTGGTGGGTGTGCGCAACTCGCCGTTAATGATGTCGGTCTGAACTACCTTCACGTGCTGCACCATGGCGGCTGCAGGCGGTGGAGGCGGCGGAGGTGGCGGGGGGGCCACCAGAAGGAACATCATTTGTCCCTTGGGCAAGGCTTCCGTGAAAATCAACGGGATCAGGACCATTACGCCGATGATCCCCATCTGAATGGCGAACGAGACGATGGATGTCCATCCACGCTTGGTTTTCAGCCTGCCGCCGGACTCGATAAGACTGTCTTCAAACATAGTGATTCTCCCCTAACTGCTTTCAGACCCTACGGACACTTAGACACCGACTGCTTCCCCTTTGCTCCCAGTATTTCCCTGGCACGCCCTGCGGGCCGTTGCTCCCAGCGACGTTTTAAGCAAATCCCTCTAACTGCTTACATAAGAAGGCTTACCGCAACTTTTACAACGCAACCCTCGGGTAAAATTACTTAGCTTTAACCGCCATCCCAACCGGACGCTTGCCTTTTTCAATCCGCCAATCCTGATAAGCCACCAGAATAGGAGCGGCAATCGCAATCGACGAATACGTTCCAATTAGAATGCCAATGACCAGCGCGAGGCTGAATCCACGAAGCACCTCGCCGCCGAATATAAAGAGTGCGAGTACGGTAAGGAAGGTCAGGCCCGCTGTCAAGATCGTTCTGCTCAGAGTTTGATTAATGCTCCGGTTGACGATGTCCGACAGTTTCTCCCGCCGCATGAGTTTAATGTTTTCCCGAATGCGGTCAAATACCACGATCGTGTCGTTATTAGAGTAACCAATCAGGGTCAGAATGGCCGCGATCACGGTCAGCGTAATCGGGGTGTTGGTGATGGAAAACGCCCCCACGGTGATCAAAGTGTCGTGAAACACCGTGACTACTGCGGCCACTCCGTAAATCCATTCAAACCGGAAACCCAGGTAAACCAGCATTCCGAGCAGCGAATACAGCGTAGCCAGCCCTGCCTGCGTGCGCAACTGGCTGCCCACCTGGGGACCAATGATCTCTACGTTGCGAACACCAAAATCGGAAAGGAAGAAGCCATCGGACAGCGAGGCCGCGGCCGTGGGATCCACGCCAGCGGCGCTTTTCAACTGGTCAAGCGAATTTAAAACCCCGCCCTGCACTTTATCCCGATAATCCACCACGGCCTGCGCTTGCGCCCCGTATTTCTGATCGGCGTCAGTGCCCAGGTGCAGCGGATCTTTATCCAGCAAATATTGCTTGATTTTCAAGAAACTGGCGTTGTTCAGGTCTTCTTTCCCCGCTGGAGCCTTGGTTTCGAGCGCCTGAATGATTCTGTTCTTACCCTGACTCAGATCCTGCTCGCTGGATTCGCGCACGTCGAGGTCGATCAACACCTCATTGTTCGAGACCAGGCCATACCGTTGAATCTTCGGAGTCTTCAGGCCCGCGTGATCCATCTCAGAGGTGATTGCGCCGTAGTCGGGCGCATGCGAGAAGCGCACATACACCAGCGTCCCACCGCGGAAATCGACTCCCCACGGAATGTGGTTATAGAACAGCATGGAAAACAAGCCAGCAACGCTAAAGACCAGCGAAAAGGCGAGAAAATACCACTTTTTCCCAAGAAAATCTATGTTGGTGTTGCGAAAGAACTCCACGGGTTTATCTAGCCCCTTATCTATCTATGACTTAGCGCCGACGCGGCGCGTAACAATTTCTTCTCAAGTCCGAAGATTCGTATCAGGGCATGCCTTCAGGCATGCCGTAGTGGCCTTCAAGCTTTAACCGGCTTTAGCCGCTGCGTCCGTACGAGGCCCAGCGGCTAAAGCCGTTCGCCAGATCGTTCTTTTCGGCATCGCTAAAGCGATGCCCTGATACGAATCGTTTCCCTACCAGCTGCCACGACCATCGCAAACGACGGCGCACCGGATTCTAAATGCTGAGCGCTTCGCCGCGCTGCTTGCGGCTGAGAACCCAATCGAAGATGGCGCGCGAAACGAACACCGCAGTAAACAGGTTCGCCAGCAAACCAAACGTGAGCGTAGTCGCGAACCCCTTCACCGGACCCGTCCCAAAAATGAACAAAATCGCAGCTGAAACGATGGTCGTGACGTGGGTATCAACAATCGTGATCCAGGCATGACTGAAGCCTTGGTCCACAGCCGACGGCGGCGTCTTGCCATTGCGCAACTCTTCCCGAATGCGCTCGAAAATCAGAACGTTGGAGTCGACGCCCATGCCAACCGTCAGAATCACACCCGCAATTCCCGGCAAAGTCAGTGCCACGTTGACCCCGGCAATGGTCGACCATCCCAGGAACCCCAGCAGAATAATCAAGTTCATGATCAGCGCCAGGTCAGCATTGATCCCTGCGCCGCGATAGTAGATCAGCATAAAGATCAGCACCGCCACCATGCCAATCACGGCCGCCAGCACGCCCGAGCGGATCGAATCCGCACCCAGCGACGGCCCTACCGTCTGCTCTTCCAGGTACTTGATGCTGGCGGGCAGAGCGCCCGAACGCAGTACCATGGAAAGATCCTTCGCGGCCTGCTCACTCATATGCCCACCGCTGATCGAGCCCTGGTCGCGGATGGGCTCCTTAATGTTCGCCACTTCCTGCACTTTATTGTCGAGCACGACGGCCAGGCTGTCGCCAACGTGCGCGGAAGTGAAGTTGAAAAACCTCTGTCCGCCATCCCCGGTCAACGAAAAGATCACGCTGGGCTGGCCGTTCTGATCGCTGCTTGCTGATGCGTCCCGCAAATCCTTGCCGCTGACCGCGGAAATGCGCGACACGAAGCACCAGGTCTGCTCGGTTCCGTTGGCGCACTGGCCGGGAAGCAGCATTGAATCCGCGGGCACGATCCCGCCTTTGTCCTGCAGGGCAGCCTGCTCGCTGGTGTACGGGCCGCCAGTCATCTGTTTGATTTCCAGCATCGCGGTGGACTGCATGATGTCCTTCACGCGCCCGGAATCGTCCACGCCCGGCAGTTGCACCAGAATCTGGTACTCTCCCAGCCCGTGCGGTTCAATCGTCGGCTCGCTGACGCCGAGCGCGTCAATGCGGTTGCGAATCGTATCGATGGCCTGGGTCACTGCCCTGTTCTTCAAGTCGTTCAGGCTCGAAACCTTCATCGCCAAATTCCAGGAATTATCCGGACCGCCGGTCAGGTCATAGTCCGGCAGGTGGTCGTGCACAATGCTGAGCAAGTCTCCGCGCGCGCTGGACTGCACGCCTTTCACCAGGATGTGGTCGGGATTGTTCTGCTGGTCTGGTTGGGAGATATCCGTGTAGTCAATCTTGCGAGTGCGCAGCTGCTCTTTCAGCACTTCGATGGAGTTCTGCGACACCACGTTGACCGCGTCGTTCACCTGCACCTGCAAAATCAGGTGCGTTCCACCCTTCAAATCAAGCCCGAGGTGGATGTGATCGGTCAACGCCGTCAGCAGGCCCGCACCCGAAAGGCTCTTTGGAATCCCAAAGATTCCGAACAGGAAAAAGAGCATGATGGCGATGATGGATACCAGCTTGTAGAGAAGATTCTTGTTCATATATATATGACTGGTTTCGAGTTTCGGGTTTCTAGTTTCCAGTTTTCGTCACCTGCCCGAAACCGGAAACTTGAAACGCGAAACTATTTTGCCTTCGCGGTCTCTTCCTCGGCTGTGGTCACAATCGCCACCGAGGCCTTGGTCACTTCCAGCCGCAAATTGTCCGGCGGCACTCGCAGATGGATCGCATCATCCTTCAAAGCGATCACCGTGCCCCGCAACCCTCCGCTGGTTGTAACCTTGTCGCCGGTCTTCAGCTGATCCAGCATGGCCTGCCATTTTTTCTGCCGTCGCTGCTGGGGCAGGATCAGAAGAAAGTAAAAAATCGCGATCATGGGCACAAACATGATCACGAGCGACAGACCGCCACCGCCGGGTGCTTGCAATATGAGCAGAGCTTGCATAGTTCAAAACGTCTGCGCGGGGTGTACCCACGATGTATCCGCGAAAAACCGCCCGCGCCCATCAGCGCCGCGGGAGCTGTGATTTCACCACGGGGTTTGGATCGACTTCGGCCGGGTTCCTTCAGCTGCAGGGCTTAGATCCGGGGACGTCTTCCCAGCGAGGTCTACGATTTTGGTCGCGACCATACACTAGAAAGAAAACCGCACTCTTCCCCAAGTGAACTAGAATGCCGCACCCGCCGCATAGTGTCAAGGTAGAAACTCAGGTTGTGAATCGTATTCAAGACCTGCGCCAGCAATTCATTGGATGCATAAAGATGACGCAAATAGGCCCGCGAGTAGCGCCGGCACACCCGGCAGCCGCAATTCGGGTCGAGCGGCCCCGCATCCTGGGCATAACGCGCCTGCTTAATCGAGACCCGGCCCTCCGAAGTAAACAACAGCCCATGCCGCGCCGCCCGCGTCGGCAGCACGCAATCCATCATATCCACGCCAAGATTTGCATACTCAACAATTTCTTCCGGCGTGCCCACTCCCATCAAGTAACGCGGCTTATCGGCCGGCAAATGCTCCAGCGTGGACTCCACAATCTCGCGCGTCAGCTCCCGCGGCTCCCCCACACTCAACCCGCCAATGGCATACCCCGGAAACCCAATCTCAATCGTCCGCAAGGCAGATTCTCTGCGCAGTTCCCGATCCATCCCTCCTTGTACGATGCCGAATAAGGATTGCGTCTGCTGGGACAATGTGGAAAAGGTTCCTGTGGCGGCGGCCGACGCCATATGGCCCGTGCCCGCTTCCCCCTCGTTGTCATTCCGAGCAACGCGAGGAACCTGCTGTTCGCCGGCACCGCCCGAAGACTCATCCCCCGAGATCGCTCCCCATGGCACCTCATGCTTATGCTCCTCAAAATACTTCTTGCTCCGTGCGGCCCACCTCGCCGTCAATTCCATCGAAGCCCGCATCCGCGTGCGATCCGCCGGATACTCCGTGCACTCATCAAACGCCATGATGATGTCCGCGCCCAGCCCAATCTGCGCCTCCATCGCGCTCTCCGGGCTGAAAAAATGTGAAGACCCGTCCAGGTGCGACCGAAACGTCACACCTTCCTCGCTAACCTTACGCAGCTCGTTCAAACTAAAAACTTGAAACCCGCCCGAATCGGTCAGAATCGCACGCCGCCACGCCATAAACCGATGCAGCCCGCCCAGCTTTCTGACGGTGCTGACTCCCGGCCGCAGATAAAGGTGATAAGTGTTGCCCAGAATAATTTGCGCGATTTGCGCGCCCAGTTCTTCGAGCGTTTCCTGCGGCACGCCTTTCACTGTCCCGACGGTTCCCACCGGCATAAACACGGGTGTCTCGATCTCAGCATGCGGCGTCACCAGCCGGCCCGTGCGCGCCTGGCCGCTGCTGGAATCGATGCGGAACGAAAGGGACATGCTTTGGGATTGTAGCAACGCAAATATTCAAACGGACGGGTGCCCCATTTCTCGCGCGTTCTGTGCGCGAGAAGTGGGATTTGCGGGAAGCAGTCAATCGCCAATCGGAATGATTTCTCCGCGAACCAACGCGCCCTCCACGATCAGCCTTCCCACCGTCACCGGCAATTTGAAGCGCCGCGGTCCGGCGCTGCCGGGATTGAAATAGAGCACGGCGTCCCGCGTCTCCTGCCTGGGGACGTGGCTGTGGCCCGAAATCACAACTTTGAATCCGGCCGCCTCCGGCTTCAGATCAAGCTGCTTCAGATCGTGCAGCACATAGATCAAAACGCCGCCAATCTCGACGGCCTCGGTCTCGGGCAATCGACGCGCCCAGGCGGCTTTGTCGACGTTGCCGCGAATCGCTGTAACGGGCGCGATGGTCGCGAGTTCATCAAGAATCTCGGGCGCGCCCACGTCCCCGGCGTGAATGATGTGTTGCGACCCGCGCAGAGCTTCCAGCGCTTCCGGCCGAAGCAATCCGTGAGTATCCGAAATGACGCCGATGATAATGGCAGTTCTCAGTTTCTAGATTGCGGCCCTTGCTCCAAGAAAAAAACGAGCCAACGATTCTATCGTTGGCTCGATCCTTCCAATTTCCGCAAGTCGGACCGACCTACGCCATTGCCACGGCCATCCGCCGCGCGTTGATCCCATCCAGCGCCTTCCACAACATGCGCGCCGTCTTCTCGGCTGCGTTCAGAGCTGCGTCTGCGGTCTCGGGATGGGCAGCGATCCTCTTTTCGAGTTGCTTCCGCCATACGTTCGAATGGTAGACGTCTGCCGTGGCATGGAGCGAGAAGTAGCCGCAGGTCTTATCGTCGGCGCCGTAAGTCTCCCGCAAGCCACGCTCCTTTTCCTTGGCGATGCGCGGCACCTGCGACTCGTACGTATAGAAAGCCGCCAGCGCATCCTCCGGCGTGCCTTCGCTGGCTACCTCATGAAAGTACCGGATCAGCTGCCGAATCTCTTTCACCGGGCTATGCCACTCCAGGTTGCGGCTCGATCCCATACCTTCCGCGAAATCGAGCCAAAGTTCGGAATGCGGCACCGAATCCCGCCCCGGCCGACCCTCCACACCCTTTTCGTCGCACATGTTGGCCAGCACCGCCCGGCGCAGTTCGCCGTCCTCCAGGCGCAGCCCAAGCGCCGCAAGATAAGAGGGGAACGCTTCCACCTGGTGGTAGTAGTCCTGCGCATATTCGCGCAGATCGTCTCGCGTCAGCTCGCCCGCCGACCACGCCTGGTAGAACGGATGGCAAAGCAGGTCATACTTCCCGATGCGCGCGTCCAGTTGCTCGAAGAATTCGGCAGTATTCATGATGCCCCCTGTAGCGTTTCGGTTGGAACCCTTATTAATAGTACGGCGCGAAAAGCCGCCCAGCAAGTGATGCAGATCACAAGCCCCGCCAAGTTGCTAGAATGAAAGAAGAAACAGGCGAAAGGGTTTTCCGGGGTACGCCCCCGTCTTGGCCATGCAGTTCACCGAACAATTCGACGTAGTCGTGGTCGGCGCCGGCCATGCCGGATGCGAAGCCGCCATGGCCGCCGCCCGCATGGGCCTGAAGACCGCCCTCTACACGCTCAACGTCGACCTGATCGCGCAGATGTCGTGCAATCCGGCGATCGGCGGCATCGCCAAAGGCCACCTGGTCCGCGAAGTCGACGCCCTCGGCGGCATCATGGGCGAAATTACCGATGCGGTCGGCATCCAGTTCCGCCTGCTGAATACTTCCCGCGGCCCCGCCGTGTGGTCGCCGCGCGCGCAATGTGACAAGCAAGCCTACCGCCTGAAGATGCGCGAAGTGCTCGAGTCCCAGCTGAATCTTAAGATCAAGCAGGCGGAAGTCGCGGATCTGATCGTGGAAAGCTCTCAGCTCTCAGCCGTCAGCTCTCAGCGAGACTGGGAAGGGCACGACTTCCCCGGACAGTCAATCGAGCAGGATCCGGCTTTAGCCCCCCAGGGTTTGGACTTTACTGACAACCGAGAACTGAGAACTGAGAACTCGCAGCAGCGCATCCTCGGCATCAAACTCCGCGACGGCCGCACCGTCGGCGCGCCGGCCGTCATCATCACCACCGGAACCTTCCTCAACGGCCTGATCCACTGCGGCGAACAGCAATATCCCGCAGGACGTTCCGGCGAACCCAACGCAGTCCTGCTCGGCGAAGCGCTCAAGAATCTCGGACTCCGCGGCTGCCGCCTAAAGACCGGCACTCCCCCTCGTCTCGACGGACGCACCATCGACTGGTCGCGCTTCGCCGCCCAGCCCGGCGACGCCGATCCCACACCCTTCAGCTTTCGCACCAAGCGCGTCGCACATCACGACTCGCAAGTCCCCTGCTACATCGCCTACACCACGCCGGAGACGCATCGCATCATCCGCGAAAACGTGCACCGCTCACCCATGTACAGCGGCCAAATCCAGTCCATCGGTCCGCGCTACTGCCCGTCGATCGAAGACAAAATCGTCAAATTTCCCGACAAGGAAATGCACCAGCTCTTCCTCGAACCCGAAGGCCTGAACACGCATGAGATCTACGTCAACGGCATGAGCACCTCGCTGCCGGTCGAAGTCCAGCTCGCGATTCTCAAGTCGATCCCCGGCCTCGAAAACGCCGACATGCTGCGCCCCGGTTACGCCATCGAATACGACTCCATCGATCCCACAGAACTCGAACGCACCCTCGAAACCCGCAAGATTGCCGGTTTGTTTCTCGGCGGCCAGATCAACGGCACCTCGGGCTACGAAGAAGCCGCCTGCCAGGGCCTGATGGCCGGCATCAACGCGGCTTTACAAGTAAAGGACGAGCCGCCTCTAATTCTCGACCGCACCGAAGCCTACACCGCGATTCTGATCGACGACCTGATTTCCAAAGGCACGAACGAGCCTTACCGCATGTTCACCTCGCGCGCCGAGTTCCGCCTACACCTCCGCATCGACAACGCCGACCGCCGCCTCACCCCCCACGGCCGCCGCGTAGGCCTGATCTCAGACGGTGCGTGGGCCGATTTCCAATCGAAACAGGACCGCCTGGAGAAGCTGAAGAAGCTGCTGGAAGGCACAAGAATCACTCCCGAAATGCTGGAGAAAGTCGTCGATCTCAAAACAAATTGTCATCCCGAGCGGAGTGAGGCAAAGCCGAACGCAGTGGGACCTGCTGTTCTGCCGGCCAGCAGTTGGGGATCGGCATCAGGTCAAACTCTCGCCCAGCTCCTGAAGCGCCCCGAAATCACCATCGAGCAACTGGCTCCAGTCCTTAGCCTTCTCGCCCCAGAGTTTTTCGCAAGAGCTTCCTCTGTGCCCTCAGTGTCCTCTGTGGTAAAGATTTCTTCGGAAGTAAGAAACGAACTCAAATCCGTCGAAACCGAAATCAAGTACGAAGGCTACCTGCTGCAGCAGCAGCGCGCCATGGAACGCCTGAAGAAATCCGAACAGCACTCCATCCCCGACTGGTTCGACTACTGTTCAGTCAGCGGCCTCTCCCGCGAGATGCAGGAAAAACTCACCCACGTGCGCCCCCGCACCATCGGCCAAGCCTCGCGCATTCCCGGCGTGACGCCGGCAGCGGTTTCGCTGGTCAACGTCTTCATCGAAATCCAGGCCCGCCGCCGCGACCAGGCCGCGGCCATCTAGAGATCTCAAACCCACACTCTGCGGAACCTGCTTCTGCCCTTACAATGCTTTGAGCACACTTGCCCGAAATATGATTGCCCACTTACGCGGAAAGCTGCTGGCCAAGCATCCCAACCAGGCCATCGTCGAAACGGCCGGCGTC
>JBELAE010000079.1:0-15059 GCA_049509155.1 Candidatus Sulfotelmatobacter sp. | reverse complement strand
TGGGCGCCGACGCCCTGCGTTACTTCTTGCTGCGCGAAATCGTCTTCGGGCAGGATGGTTCGTTTTCGTTCGACGCGCTGGTGCAGCGCTACAACTCCGACCTTGCCAACGGCCTGGGCAATCTGGCGAGCCGCACGTTAACCATGATTAACCGGTACTTCAAGGGCGAGGTGCCGTATCCGGCGGGAGCGGCGTCGAAACTGCCGGCCGATGACGCGATTGCCGAGACCGCGCGCAAGGCGATTCGCGAGTTCGGCACGCAGTTTGATCAGTTCCAGTTTTCGCGCGCGCTCGAAACTGCCTGGGGACTGATCGCCGCGGTCGATAAATACATCGTCGAAAACGAACCCTGGTCGCTCGGTGAGAAACAGGACGATGAAAGCCGGGCGCGCCTGGCCACGGTCCTTTACACCTCGGCTGAGGCGCTGCGCATTGCGACCGCGCTGGCTTATCCAGTGATGCCGGATGCGACGGCCAAGATCTGGGAGCAGATGGGCCTCGGCGACATCAAGAAGCTTGCTCTCGCCGATCTCGCCTGGGGACAGTTGCCGCTGGGCACGAAACTCGGCGAGGTACACCCGGTGTTTCCGCGCGCCGACAAGAGCGCAGTTGAAAGGATGCAGCAGATGGAAGATCAGCAACGCGGTCCGGCAGCTGAAGAATTGAAGGAGCCTGCGCCGCAGTCCATCGCCACGCCGGAGGTTAAGGCCCAGCCGGTCGTCGCGACCCCTGCGGCTCCGGGCACCACCGACGGCAAGATCACCATCGACGACTTCGCCAAGATCGAATTGCGCGTGGGCGTGGTGAAGGTCGCCGAGCGCGTGCCCAAGGCCGACAAACTGCTGCGTCTCGAAATTGATATTGGCACGGAAGTGCGGCAGGTTCTGGCCGGGATCGCCGAGGCCTATGCACCCGAGACACTTGTTGGGCGCAAGGTCGTGATCGTGGCCAACCTGGCTCCGCGAAAGCTGCGCGGGATGGAGTCGAATGGGATGATCGTAGCCGCATCGCTGGAAGGCGGAAAGCCGGTGCTGGCAGGCTTTCTGGAGGATGTGCCGGTGGGGGCGCGGCTGAAGTAGTTTTCCCGGATTCGTTTAATCAGGCAGACGGCATGATCACTCCAAACCGGCAGCGCTGCGGAATGTACACTGCGGAGGAGCGAGTGCGAATCTCGCCCGGCCTGATGTTCATTCTCCTGGCCGGGATTTCTTTTCAACTCTGCTGCGCCAGACACATGGCGAATTACGCGAATATGGAGATTGATCCAAAGACCTTAAAAGTTCAGCTTCGCAACGAGCTCCCGTTCCCCGGTTCGCCAACGTCAGATTACTATTTTCGGTTTCAACTCAGCGGTGGACGATACACAGTCGACCACTTCGCACCTGGAGGCAAGGTCCGATACAACGCTTTCTGGGTAAACGCCGACGACACCATCTCTGATAAGACAAAATATCAGGTCTTGCTATCCGGCCCTTTCGGCACCGTCTACGCGGAGTCCGACTATTTTTATGATTCGTACTACAAAGGCCAGCCGACAACATTTTCCTCAGTGCTCTACTTCAACGACGTGCGATCTGAGCCCTTTCAGCTGGCTTCCGCTCTGCCAGCGACGGAGAACCTCCGCCTGAACGCCATAAGCGTGATCAGAATCTTCCATGCGCCGCCAGAGTTTTTGATCGTGTCTGCCAACTATTCGCCGGATGGGCGTTTGGAAAGTCTGCACGTGAACGGCGCGAAACATGGAGACTGGGTGCATAGCAACGAGGTTCGCAGTCTCTATCCCGACCTGGACGTCGCCACTCTGAGCGCTGACTGGCCGGGAACGCGCGAGCGCTTTGGGATTCCCGCGGCGTTCCCGGTGCAGGAGTATCAGCGCAGCCCAGCCAACATTTTTCATCCGGTTAAGTTGAACGACGCGCTGGATGTCGTCAATTTCCATTACGAGCGCAACCGGTGGGTACGGCAAGATTCGTTTCTTCCCGATGGCACGCGCCAAACAAGATTCTTAACTTACCTTAAAACGCACGAGGATGAGATTTTGGAGCCGATCGACAGCTCCCGGCAATTCGGAGAGTTTCAGCCGACTGCGGGCGGGCGCAGCCAGTGAAAGAGCCTTCAGACATGTTTGTAGATTCTCACGCCCATCTCGACGGCAAGCAGTTTGACTCCGATCGAGAAGAGGTGATAGCTCGCGCCCGCGAGGCTGGCGTGCGAACCATGGTCGCCATTGGTAATGGTGACGGCCCTCCCGCACTCGATGCCGGGATTCAGCTCGCGGACAAATATGCGTTCATGTACGCGACCATCGGCATCCATCCGCATGAAGCGAGGCTCGCCGATGACGCGGCCTACCAGACGATGGAGCGATTGGCGCGGCATCCTAAGGTGATCGCATGGGGGGAGATCGGACTCGACTATCACTACGATCATTCTCCGCGGGAAACGCAGAAGCAGGTATTTGCGCGGCAGATGGAGCTGGCGGCAGCAGCGAAGCTGCCAATCGTGATTCACTGCCGGCCGTCTGACGGCAGCGATAATGCATGGGAAGACTGTCTCGGAATGATCAAGGACCAATGGGCTTCCCACGGGCTGGGCGGGATTCTGCACTGTTTTACCGGAAACTGGACCCAGGCGAAACGCGCGCTCGATATGGGCTTCATGATTTCGTTTGCTGGGAATCTGACCTTCCCCAAGGCGCAGCAGATTCGCGACGCGGCCTTGGAAGTTCCGCTCGAACGCGTGCTGATTGAGACGGACGCGCCCTATCTGGCGCCGGTTCCCCATCGCGGAAAGCGCAACGAACCGGCCTTCGTCAAGGAAACAGCGAGGCGGTTGGGTGAATTGCGCGGGCTCCCGATGGAGGAAGTCGGCGAGCAGACTTCCCGCAATTTCTACAATTTTTTCAAATTGGCTGAAATGGTTGAAAGCAAAGTATCCGCGCCTTAAACTCCGCCGTTCTGTTAATCTCTGTCTAACATTCCCTCATTTCAGAAAGATTAGAAATGTATGCCCGATAACAGTTTCGACGTGGTGAGCAAGATTGACCTGAACGAGGTTTCGAACGCCATTCAACAGGCGCTCAAGGAGATTCACACGCGCTTTGACCTCAAAGATTCGAAATCGAATATCGAACTCGAAAAAGACGCCATCGTGCTGCAATCCGCCGACGAGTACAAGTTGAAGGCCGTGAACGACATCCTGCAGCAAAAACTGGTGAAGCGCGGCGTTTCCCTCAAAGGACTCACCTACGGCGCGGTTGAACCCGCGGCAGGAGGAACCGCAAAGCGCAAAATCACCATGCAACAAGGCATCGCCATCGAGAAAGCGCGCGAGATTGTGAAACTGGTGAAGGACTCGAAGATGAAAGCGCAGGCATCGATTCAGGGCGACCTGGTGCGCATCAGCAGCAAGGATCGCGACACGCTGCAGGAAACCATCGCTCTGCTGAAGGGTCAGGATTTCGGAATTGATTTGCAGTTTACGAATTACAGAACGAATTAGAAACGGACCTCAGACCTTGGACCTCAGACCGCAGACAATACGTAAACTCCAAGATCCGACGCCTGACGTCCGACGTCCGAGGTCCGATTCTTGAGCGCGCCAGCCACCATCAACGGGAAAGAAGTATTCGACCTGCTGCGGGACGATCTCGGCGCGCTGGAGGGCGAGTTCGGGCGCGACACCGTCTCCCGTGTGCAGGCCATCACCGAGATTGGCGAATATCTGCGGGCGGGGGGCGGCAAACGAATCCGCCCGGCGCTGTTGATGCTTTCCGCGAAATTGCTGGACTATCAGGGTAAGGGTGCGGTCCGGCTGGGCGCGGTCGTCGAAATCATTCACACCGCCACTCTGGTCCACGACGACATTATCGACGAGGCCAAGACGCGGCGCGGGCGTCCCGCGGCCAATACGCAGTGGGGCAATTCGAAGTGCGTGCTGGCCGGGGACTGGCTGTACATGCAGGCCTTCAAGATCGCGGTGCAGGAGCGCAACTTCCGTATTCTCGACACCCTGATCGAACTCACGCAGCAGATGGTCGAAGGCGAGCTGCTGCAGATGGAAACGCTGGGCAAGCTGATTACGCTCGACGAGCACTTCGATCTTATTTTCCGCAAGACCGCGTGCCTGTTTTCCGTTTGCATGCGGCTGGGAGCGATTCTCGCGGACGCGACCCCCGAGCAGGAAGCGGCTCTGGGCCAGTACGGGCACGACCTCGGCATGGCGTTTCAGATTGTCGATGATGTCCTCGACCTGACTGCGTCGGAGGACGTGCTGGGCAAGCCCGTGGCCAGCGATTTGCGCGAGGGCAAGGCAACCATGGCCGTGATCCATGCTCTGGAGCGCTGCACGATGGAAGAGCGGTCCAAGATCGAGACGGTGCTGCGGCATGGAGCTTTCAACGGCGTAACTCATGCCGAGATTCTGGAAATCCTGCAGCGCTACGGCTCGCTCGAAGCCGCCAGCGCTCGAGCCGTGCATTATGCGGGATCCGCCCAAAAGGCGATTTGCACCTTCCCCGACTCGGAGATTAAGCGCGCTCTGCTCTGGGCTCCGGAGTTTGTGGTCGCGAGAGAAAAATGATTGCGCCTGAAGCGCGCGCGGATGCGAGAGCAGTGCCATGGATTTCCGCTTTGAACAACTGAGAGAGAATCTGGAGTCAGCCGTGGAAGGCATGTCCAGCGAGCAATTGAGCTGGCATCTGCCGGGCAAATGGTGCGCCGCGGAGGTACTGGAACACCTTTATCTCTCCTACACCGGAACCATCAGCGGATTCGAGAGAGTTCTGAGAAAAGGTAAGCCGCTGGCTTCGCGGGCATCCATGAGCCAACGGGTGCTGACCTTCGTGATTGTGCGTCTGGGCCACATGCCTAGCGGACGAAAAGCTCCCGCAGTGGCCCAGCCCAGGGGCTCGCCGGCGGAGCAGGTGCGAAGCGAGATTGGGGAGAAGCTTGCGATCATGGACGCGATCATCGCGCAGTGTGAGGCCCGCTTCGGCCGCCATCTAAAGGTACTCGACCATCCGATTCTGGGTCCGCTGAGTGCAGCACAGTGGAGAAAGCTTCATGTGGTGCATGGAAGGCACCACATGAAGCAGATTCTCCGGCTCCGCGAAAGCACGAAAGACAAGTGGGCTGAATGCAGCGGACCTGTAAGCCAGAGCACAGAGACCTCGTCGAAACTTCTCTGATCGCAATCACTCGCATGGGTGACGGATGGCACAGACTTTTTCCCCAGATCGACGCTAAAATGCCTCCCAGTTGCTGGGTTTGTCCGCGAGAGCGGAAGGCTAATGAGACGCACTGGCGTGCGATGAGGCGCTTGAATCGCGACCTCGAGCCTCCCCCCGGCACCTGAGGAAAGGCAGGTCGCTGAGGGTCCTGTCCGCGCTAAGAACGGACGAACCATCAACCAAGAGACAGCGGCTTCAGTCGAAGCTTTAGACGAAAAAGGCGCCTTGGTTTTTCGACGCGCCGGCCCGGACAGGGCCGGAAGAGACTTCGAGTGCAGGCCGCTGTCTCGCTCATGCCGAACGGGGAACCCACCTCAAAAGAGGTTATCTCCCGTGGAACAAAGCCGGGCGTCGATCCCTCTGGATCCGCCCGGCTGTGTATATGTGAACCCTTTTCTGGCCTCGTGAATCAAAAATCTTCTGTGCAGATCTCAACCCTCTGCCAGTCAGGGTTCCACGAACCGTTTTACGAACCCAAGGCCTGTTACCCTACAATCGGCAATGACTCACCTGCTCTCCATGATGGCGCGGCACGGCTATGCCCTGACGTTTGCCCTGCTGCTTGCCGAGGCGATTGGACTTCCCTTCCCGGCCGCGATCGCTCTGGTGGCCGCAGGCGCCGCCATCGCATCGCACGCTCTATCGGCCCCCTTCGTTGTTCTCGCGGCCATGGTCGCCCTGCTGGTCGGCGATACGGCGCAGTTTTGGTTGGGTCGCTACTCCGGGTGGGCCCTGCTCGGATTTCTCTGCCGCCTGTCAATGAACCCTGAGACTTGCATTCTGCGTTCCGCCGAATCGTTCTACAAGCGCGGAAAATTAACCCTGGTCGTGGCCAAGTTCATTCCCGGCATCAACACGATGGCCGCTCCGCTGGCGGGCAGCATGAAAATGCGCTTCAGCCAGTTCCTGCGTCTGGACTTCGCCGGAGCGCTGCTCTACTCCTCCACTTACCTTCTGGTGGGATACCTCTCGCGCGACTTTCTCGCCGCCACTCTGAGCGGATTCCACCAGGCGGGACTCGCCATGGAAGTCGTGGTCATCGTTGCACTCATCGGGTATGCGATCTACCGCGCAGTGCAATTCATGAAGTACAAGAAATATCGCATCATGCCGCGCATCCAGGTCGAGGAACTCATCGCCCGCCTGGCCTCGGACGAAGCCAACCGGGTGCAGATCGTCGACGTGCGCAGCCACGGCTACTACGACGTGGGGACCGAACGCATCAAGAACTCGATCCGCATTGAGCCTAACAATCTCGACGAGGAGGTCAAGTGTCTTTCGAAAGACAAGGACATTTACCTTTACTGTACTTGAGCGCGCGAAGCAACCAGCGCCCGGGTGGCGCATTTATTGCAGGAAAAAGGTTTCAACACGTTCGTGATCGTCGGGGGCCTCGCTGCCTGGCGCAAAGCCGGACAACCGCTGGAATCGATTCCCAAGAACGATCTGGTCAAGCTGCCAACGTTTAGTTAGGCTGGTGGTTGAATTCCGGGTCTGGGTGCGCCTTTGTTTGGGTGCCCCATGTCTCGCGTCCTTTGTGAGACGTGGGCTTCACGCATCGGGCCTGCCTGGAGACGCCCTATGCGCCTCATCACCGTCGTACTGCTCGTAGTTGCTCCGGTCACGGTTTGGGAAATCGCCGCTCCTCCCAGGCATGCTGAACCGTTGACTACGATTTACGATTCGAATCCCGCACACTTGTGGAACCGCCTATACGCCGCCTTATTGATCCGTGAAGACCATCACGGAAACCGCTACGGTGAAGATTCCCTCGACCCACTGCTCTGGTACGAGAGCAAACATTTGTTGTCGGAGCCTTCTCATCGGCAGGCCATGCAGGTTCTCGACGAATTCTTGCGTACTCACGGCGAGAGCCTGGTTCACGATCCTGTGAAACGGGCGATGTTGCAGCGGGATCTTTGGGCGGTGTTTGACTGGTCGGTCGTGCAGGCTTCAGGGAACAATCAGTACGACAAGGAGAAGCGGGAACTCCAGGTTCGACTGGCGGAGGTGCTGCGGCGGCTGGCATTGACGCCTGACGAGCTCAAGGCTCTCCCCGACAACTACGCGCAGGCGGTGGCTTCCGGCTCTCTTGCTAAGGACTTCGCTCCCTCAGACGCGCAGCGGCCCTTCTTGCCGCCGGACCTGTTTGACCCGCGCGGGCCGTGGGCCGGTATTACTCCCAGTCCTGATTATGCCGGCCTGGGCGTGGCGAAAATGCACATCTTTAACGTCTCCGGGCGCTCCAGCTTCCTCGTGTTCGTAAAACTGCCCGGCGGACATAAGGCCACGATGGATTATTTTCGGGCGCTGTGGAACTTCCCTCAGCCATGGGTTCAGGAAGCAAACTCGGATCAAGCCACGTTCAATCCCTCCCTGCCGTCGTTTCCCGCGGGAACCGAGGTCGCGCTCGTACGCCGCATGAACCTGTTTGACAGTCAAGGCAACCTGGTGACCTCAAACATAACCGAGAGCGTGCAGATTCGCCTGTATCACGCCATCACGACGACCCCGGAACGCTTTTTTAGCGGCAGTTTAGCCGACACCATCAAGAACAGCGGACAATACTTCTACGAAATCAAGCTCAGCCGCCCGCCGTTATTTTCCGCAAAGGATGGCGGCCTGCGAGCAGTCGCTCGTGATGAAAGGGAGTTTTCCACCTTTCAGACAGAAGGTGGAGACCCGATCGAAGGCACTGAGCCGTCGGGCAGACCGGGCTCTATCGAGGAAGCCCCTGTCGAGTTACAGCAATGCATCTGGTGCCATTCCGGCGGAGGCGCGCACTCGTTCAACAGCCGCGAAGCCCTGCTTCGTCCCAATCGCATGCAGATGGAGCCCGAGAACTCCGACTACGGATCGATTTACTGGGGCGACAGCTCGGCAATCGAGTGGAAGCAAAATCGTTACGACTGGGGCCTGTTGAACGGTTACTGGAAGGCTGCCGGGCACCCACAATAGGGGCTTGGACATCCCGACACGCCTATGGTGTAGGATTGTGCGGCTTTCGACGTTCACAGCGACGATGACTGCCACGACTACCCAGCGTGCTCCCAGCAGCGCCCGGATGTACGGCGTCCTTTTCCTGCTCGCCCTCTCCGTGCTGATCAACTACATCGACCGCAGCAACCTGTCGATCGCCGCGCCCTTGATCAAAGATGAGTTGGGGATTTCGGCGTGGCAGCTCGGCAAATTGCTCTCGGCATTTTTCTGGACTTATGCCTTGATGCAGATTCCTGCTGGCTGGCTGGTCGACCGCTTCGACGTGAAGTGGGTCTTTGCCGCCGGATTCTTCTTGTGGTCGGCTTCGACTGCGATTACCGGGCTTTTGCACGGGTTCACGGCGCTACTGATCATCCGCGTGATTCTGGGTCTCGGGGAATCGGTCGCATTTCCGTCTTACGGCAAGATTCTGGGCAGTCACTTCAAAGAGCGTCACCGCGGCTTTGCCAACTCCATGCTCATGGTCGGTTTGGCGCTGGGCCCCGCGCTTGGCATGTGGTTGGGAGGAAATGCCGTCGGACGTTTTGGATGGCGGCCATTTTTTCTCGTGCTCGGCCTGGCGGGGTTGATCTGGCTGCCGCCCTGGTTGGCGTGGATGCCGCGCAGGATGGATTCTCCCGCCAAGTCCCGCGCACACACAGCAGGCGTGCTCGACATTCTGCGGCAACGATCCGCGTGGGGCACTTGCATCGGGCAGGCGTCCATCAATTACTACTTATATTTTCTGGTGACGTGGCTGCCTTTCTATCTGGTGCGTGGACGCCACCTTTCTTTGCATGACATGGCCAGCGCAGGCGGAATGCTTTTCCTGGTTTCCGCGGCTTCCTCCGCCGCTAGTGGAAAACTGTCAGACCGCTGGATCCACGCCGGAGCCTCTCCCACGTTTGTGCGCAAGGGCATGATGCTCTTTGGCCACATGGGCATCGGCTTCTCACTGGCTCTTGCAGTCGTGGCGACTGGCCGTCTCTTCACCGCGACACTGGCCTTCACCGGCGCGTTCCTCGGCATTAGCGTGTGCAACAGTTGGGCCATATCCCAAATGCTGGCCGGGCCGCGCATGGTGGGCCGCTGGATCGGCGTACAAAACTTTGTCGGCAATCTTGGCGGAGCCGTCGCGCCGGTGCTCACAGGGTTTCTGCTGGATCGAACTGGCTCCTTCTACTGGCCATTCCTCATTACCGCGGTCGTAGCCTGGATCGGCGGCCTCAGTTGGTGGTTCGTCATCGGCCCCCTCGACCAAGTGGACTGGGAAAAAGTACGCGGCGGCGTTTCCATTCCCGCATGCCCCACGCCAGAATCGTCGCAGCCGTAATACACTCATCTCATGCCGCAGGAAGTCGAAATTAAGTTTCGCGTCGCCGATCTGCGTGCCCTGGCTCGCAAGCTGCGCGCCGCAGGATTTCGGCTGGTCACGCCCCGCACTCACGAGATGAACACGCTCTACGATCTGCCGGGAGAAATTCTGCGCCAGCGCAAGGAGTTGCTGCGCCTCCGCAAGTATGGTTCTACCTGGACTCTGACCCATAAAAGCGGAACCACGCGAGCCCGCCACAGCAGCCGCGTAGAGTTGGAGACGGAAGTCGCCGACGGAAAAATGCTGGACTTGATTCTGCGCGCCCTGGGCTACGCCCCGTCCTTCCGCTACGAAAAATTCCGCGCCGAGTGGTCCGACGGCAAAGGCCAGGTGGTCGTGGACGAAACCCCGATCGGCAATTTCTGCGAAATCGAGGGACCATCGCGCTGGATCGATGCGACCGCGACGAAGCTAGAGGTGACTCCAGCGGACTACATCACAAAGAATTATGCGACGCTGTTCTCGGACTGGAAGCAGGAGACTCACAGTTCCGCTGAAGAAATGACATTCCATGACTTGAAGCGTGAGAACGGGGTGCGCCACCCACGTTCTCTAGTCGCGCCTAAGCCCCGTGGCACTTTTTAAACTTCTTCCCTGACCCGCAGGGGCAAGGATCGTTCCGCCCCACTTTTTCCTGCCCCCGCACGACTTGCTGCACCTGCGGCGTTTCGCCCCCGCCAGCCATGCGCGCCTGTTCCAGTTCGCGGCGTTTGCGGCGCATGAAGGCTTCTTCCAGTTCGTCGGCTGACGTCGAAACCATTTTTGGAGGACGCCGTCCGTTGCCATCGCCACCATGCTGTGCCGGAACTCCGGATTCCGGGCCAGGTCCTGCTGGGCCTGGCTGCGGACCGCTACTGCCATCGCCTGGACTGCCCGGTCCGCCTGGGTCTCGCGGGCGCTCCAGAATCTGCATTAGGTATAGATAGCGAACTGTGTCTTCCTGGAAGCGCTGCATCATTGCTTCGAACATGTCGAAGGATTCTTTCTTATACTCGACCAGCGGATCGTGCTGCCCATACCCGCGCAAACCGATGCCTTCCTTCAGGTGATCCATGCTGAGCAGGTGATCTTTCCATTGCTGGTCGATCACGCTCAGCATGATCATGCGCTCGTGGTGGCGCATCGCTTCCGGCCCAATCAGTTTTTCTTTCGCGTCGTAGCGTTCTTTCAGCTTGTCGAAAATCGCGTCGCCGAGTTCCTGCCGGTTCAACTCATCGGCCTTCACACCTTCGGCAAGAAAATCGACGCCGAAGCGCGTGAACACCGCGTCTTTCAGCCCCTTGATATTCCAATCCGCAGCGTGCGCCTTTGCCGGACAGTATTGCTCGATCAACTCGCCGAGAATCGCCGAAACGTAATCCTCAAGAATCAGGTCTTTCTGGTCAGTCCCTTCTAGCAACCGCCGCCGCAGTCCATACACGGCTTCACGCTGCTTGTTCATCACGTCGTCGTATTCGAGCAAATGTTTGCGCGATTCGAAATGTTGGCCTTCCACCGCCTTCTGCGCCGTCTCGATGCGGCGGGAAATCATCTTGGACTCGATCGGCACGCCCTCTTCCATTCCCAATTTTTGCAGCAGGTTTGAAATCCACTCCTTGGCGAAGATGCGCATCAAGTCATCTTCGAGCGCCAAATAAAAACGCGACGATCCCGGATCGCCCTGCCGTCCGGCACGACCGCGCAGCTGGTTATCAATGCGCCGCGACTCATGCCGCTCCGTGCCCAGAATGTGCAACCCGCCGACCGCGGTCACTTCATCGTGCTCAATGTCGGTCTGCGCTTTGTAGCGAGCTAAAGTCTCTGCCCACGCATCGGTTGGAAGCGTGTATTCATTGCCGTTGTAGTAGAAAATGGAAGTCGTCCCATCTTCCTGCGGCCCCTCGATCTTGCCCTGGGCCACGCGTAACTGCTGTGCGATTCCCTTCTTCACCAGTTCCTGCTTGGCCATGAATTCGGGATTCCCGCCCAGCAGGATGTCGGTGCCGCGGCCGGCCATGTTGGTCGCGATCGTCACCATGCCTTTGCGTCCGGCCTGCGCGACGAATTCGGCTTCGCGCTCGTGAAACTTGGCGTTGAGCACAACGTGCTTGATGCCTTTTTTCTTCAGCAGGTCTGATAGCCGCTCCGATTTTGCCACCGACGTCGTGCCCACCAGCACCGGCTGGCCCTTCGCCGTGAGTTGCTGGATTTCGTCCGCCGCGGCGAAATATTTTTCTTTCTCCGTGCGGTAAACGATGTCCGGGTTTTCGATGCGCAGCATCTGCTTGTTCGTCGGAATCACCACCACTTCCAGCTTGTAGATGTTGTCGAACTCAGCCGCTTCCGTTTCCGCCGTACCCGTCATGCCGGCCAATTTCTTGAACATGCGGAAATAATTCTGGAACGTGATGGTCGCGAGCGTCTGGTTCTCACGCTCGATCTTCACGCCTTCCTTGGCCTCAATCGCCTGATGCAGGCCGTCGGACCAGCGCCGCCCCGGCATCATGCGCCCAGTGAATTCGTCGACGATGATCACTTCCCCGTCTTTGATGACGTATTCCACATCCTTGCGATAGAGCGCGTGCGCCTTGATCGCAGTCTCGACGTGATGCTTGAGCGGCCAGTTTTCCGGATCGGCGATGTTTCCAATTCCAAGCAGCCCTTCGACCTTGACCCAACCGTCGTCGGTGACCGTGATATTGCGGTGCTTCTCGTCGACCACAAAGTCGCCGGTAAGCTGCGCGGGTTCTCCGGGCGCGACGTCGAGTTCTTCACCTTTTTCCAGCTTGGGGATGATGCGGTTGACCTTGTAATATTTGTCGGTCGATTCCTCGCTGGCGCCGGAAATAATCAGTGGCGTGCGGGCTTCGTCGATCAGGATGGAATCCACTTCGTCGACGATCGCGTAGTTATGCCCGCGTTGCACGCAATCCTTGAGGTCGAACTTCATGTTGTCGCGCAGGTAGTCGAAGCCAAACTCGTTGTTGGTGCCATACGTCACGTCGGCCGCGTAGGCTTCGCGCCGCTCGACATCATCAAGATCGTGAACGATCACGCCGACGGTCAGGCCCAGGAACCGGTACAGCCGGCCCATCCACTCCGAGTCGCGTTTGGCCAGGTAATCGTTGACCGTGACCACGTGCACGCCGCGTCCGCTGAGCGCATTGAGATAGACGGGAAGCGTCGCGACCAGGGTTTTGCCTTCGCCGGTCTTCATTTCCGAAATCGTGCCCTGATGCAGCACCATGCCGCCGATCAACTGAACGTCGAAATGCCGCATCTTGAGCACGCGCCGCCCGGCCTCTCGGACCACCGCAAAAGCCTCCACCAGAATCTCGTCGAGCACTTCCTGCAGTGCTTCGTACTCTCGCTTTTCGAACTCCTTGCGCTCATCAAAGTCAGGCTCGTCCTCGCCTCCCGGTTCTGCGGCTTCGGCTTGCGGGATTCTGGTAACGCGGCTCAGCCGCTCCTGAATGCGCTGCCGGAATACGTCCGTCCTGGCGCGCAGTTCGTCGTCCGTGAGCTTTTCAATCTCCGGCTCCAGCGCGTTGATCGCCTGCACCTTCGGCATCAGCGATTTGATGACACGCTCGTTCTTGGTCCCAAAAACCTTGCCTAGCAGCTGATTAATCAAACTCGGATTCCTTCAGAGGGCAGCACGCCCAAAGTACATTTAAAGCCTAGCATATTCGATGCTAACTCATGGCTCAGAGCACCAAGAGATGGAATCATGAAACTACTTACCGCCGTTTTCGTGTATATTCGCCACGACCTGTACTCAATTTGACCAATGCCCACGTTCTACGATCGCTTTGTCGAATGCTCCGAGCGCTGGCCTGACAATGTCGCGCTGGAACTGCAGCGCCACGATCACCTTGAAAGTTGCACCTACTCTGAACTTCACCGCATGGCCGAATCCGTCGGCCGCTGGATCAACGAAAGATCGCTCACAGAAAGAAGTTTCGCTCACGGATCGCGGCTCGCGATTCTGGCCGACAATCACCCGCGCTGGGTGGCCGCTTATCTGGGAATTATCGCCTCGGGCTGCGCCGCCGTTCCACTTGACACGGCGCTGCACGCCGACCAGGTCACCAAACTGCTGAAAGACAGCGGCGCGTCCGCCATCTTCTGCGATGCCAAGCATCTTCCGGCCGTGCGTCCGGCACTAAACGAGTTGAAGCTGGGCCTCATCCTCATGGACCCGGACCGTATGACCGGCCACCCCGTCGATGCTCACACGCTCGACGCCCGCCCCGCGGACGATCACTTTCTAGCCAACCTGCCCGTAATCTTCGACGCCGGTCCCGGCAACTTCAAACCCGCCGCCGCGAATGACGACGATCTCGCTTCCCTGCTCTACACCTCCGGCACCACCGCCGACCCAAAGGGCGTGATGCTGACCCACGCCAATTTTCTGGGTGAAGTCGTGGCCGTCTTCAACTGGGTCGACATCGGCCCCACGGATGCGCTGCTGGGCGTGCTGCCCCTGTTCCACGTGCTGGCTCTGATGGCCAACCTGCTGCTCCCGCTGGTCAAGGGCTCGCGCGTCATCTATCTGGAAACGCTGAACACCACCGAACTGATGCGGGCGCTGAACGAGCGCAACATCACCGCCTTTGCCGTGGTGCCGCAGTTTTATAATCTGATTCACGAACGCATCTACCAGGAAATCAACAAGCGCGGCACCGTCACGAAGAAAGTTTTTGCCGCCATGCTTGCCCTCAACCACGCCCTGCGAAAGATTGGCATTAACGCTGGTCCCATCCTTTTCCGCAAAGTGCACGACACGCTGGGCCCCAAAATGCGTTACCTGGCGACGGGGGGATCGCGTTTCGATCCAGCGATCGCGCAAGACTTCTACGATCTCGGCATCGACGTGTTACAGGCTCTGGGCCTGACGGAAACCACCGCGGCCATCTACGTGAACTCCCCCGGCGACAATGTAATCGGCTCCTGCGGCACGGCCATGAAAGGTGTCGAGGGCAAGATTATCGATCCACTGCCTCAGGAAGACGGTGGTCCCGCGGTCGGTGAGCTGGCCGTGCGCGGCGCGGTCGTAATGAAAGGTTATTGGAATCGTCCCGACGCCACCGCCGCAGTCTTCCGCGACGGATGGTTTCTCACCGGCGACCTCGGCTATTTCGATGCGGGCGGACACCTGTTCCTGACGGGCCGCAAAAAAGAGGTCATCGTTCTGAGCAACGGCAAGAACGTCTATCCCGATGAGATCGAAGCGCACTACCTGAAGTCGCCGTTCATCAAGGAAATCGCTGTGATGGGACTCGAAGGCAAACCCGGCGAAACCGGCGACCGCCTGCATGCCGTGATCGTGCCCAACTTCGACGTGCT
Source organism: Candidatus Sulfotelmatobacter sp. (assembly GCA_049509155.1). GTDB lineage: Bacteria > Acidobacteriota > Terriglobia > Terriglobales > Acidobacteriaceae > Sulfotelmatobacter. Next base: position 147 of record JBELAE010000079.1, on the reverse strand, counting down.
TCGGCAACACAAGATTGTCAACGCGAAAGAAGTCATTCGCTACGACATTGAAGGCCTGTCCACCCATATCGCTTCCACCAAGCGTATTGGCAGTTATGAAATCTGGCAGGAAGATTTGCCTCGCACCACCACCCGCAAGATCAAACG
>JBELAE010000078.1:0-15156 GCA_049509155.1 Candidatus Sulfotelmatobacter sp. | reverse complement strand
TGCCTCAACCATCCAGGAGTACATCTTCCTCTTCTTCCCTTCGTCCCGTGCCCGCGGCGCTGGAAGGGGCAGTCGCTGCTATCAGAGCAGGCACACTCGGAGTAGGAGGCGCAGTCTCGGTGGGCGCAGCCTCAGGTTCCGGTTCTCCACCGCCATCGCGCGCAGATTCGTCGAGCAACCGCAGGCCCTCCATCAACAATCCCTGGGTATTGAGTTGCGTGGTCTCTTTGTCTGTCTTGCCTTCGAAGTCCAGCTGGAAATTTCCACCGGTCCAGCGCAGCACTTTGAACACGGCCTCGTCACCCACCAGCGTCCCATAGGTCGCATGCTTCACCTGGCCTTCGGCAAAAAACACTTCGCACTCGTCGCCTTCGTTGCTCAGCGAAAGCTGGCAACTCTTGCGCCCCATTTCGAGCGACTGCATCAAGTCAATAACGTTCATCTGCGCCAGACTGCCGCGCACCACGCCATCCTTGGGCGCGGTCTTCGCCATTTTCTCCAGGGCGATGCGGTCAATGGTGCGCTTGATGCGGCGAGTAGCGTCCTTCAGGAAAAACGGCTTCTCCAGATAGTCATCGGCAGCGTCAACCGGCGAGAGCCGCTCGGCGATGTCCGCCTTGCTCGCCATTAATACAGTAGAGAAATTCGCCGTGGCCGGCCGGCTCTTCAGCTTCTCGACCAGTTGCCTTCCGTCCATGCCGGGCATTTTGTAGTCGCACACCAGCAAATCCGGAGCGTCATCCACCGCTTTCAACAGCGCGTCCGCGGCATCGGTGGCGGTGGTTACCTGCGCCAACGGAGTCAAGGCGTGCTGCAACATCGTCAGCACCATCGGATTGTCGTCCACCACCAGCAGCTTGACGTTATTCGCCATGAAGTTCGCAGCCGTTACTTAGCCCGCCGATACTCTCCGCTCTTCCCGCCGCTTTTTCGCTCCAAAGCAATCTCCCGAATCACAATGCTTTTGTCGGCGCCCTTACACATATCGTATATGGTGAGCGCAGATACGCTGGCGGCGACCAGGGCCTCCATTTCAACTCCGGTTTCGGCCGTGGTGGCGACTTTGGAAGTAATAGCGACGCCATTCTCGCACAGCCGCAGATCGACATCAACGAGGGCGAGGGGCAGCGGATGACACAAGGGGATCAGCTCGGCCGTGCGCTTGGCGGCCATAATTCCGGCAATGCGGGCGACCTCCAGCGGATCGCCTTTCGGGTTGTTGGGAAGAGCAGCGAGCACCTCGGGATTGAGGGCAACGAACGCGCTGGCTTCGGCCTCGCGCCGGGTCGGGCTCTTACCGGAGACATCGACCATCCGGGCGCGGCCCGCGCCATCGTAATGGGAAAGTTTCTTCGGCATGCCGTAGCTCTATCTTACATGGAGAGGCCACCGCCGAGACGGCGCTGGCTGGCAAGGCAGATTCGCCTCATGTGTCCGGAGTGTTGATTGTTGATTTCTGATTGTTGACTGAAAGTCGACACCTCGCCGTTGAGATTTTCAATCAGCAATCAACAATCGATTTTCATCACCGCGACCCATTCGCCTGCTGGAATGTGCTCGCGATCTGCAGGGATGACGACATAGCAGTTGGCACGAGCGGTTGCCGCAATGTCGCCGGATCCCTGCCATGCGACCAATTCGACCCCGGAAAGCTCAAATTCGCCAGAAAGGATCGCAGGAAGAAAACGTCTGAGGCCGGTCTTGACGCGGACTTCCCTTTTCAGCCGTGCATGAAGGAATCTGAGAGTGCGAGGCGCTTCGCCGGCCAGTGCCTCAAGCACAGGGCGGGCGAAGAGTTCGAAGGTCACCATGGTCGAAACCGGATTTCCGGGGAGGCCGAAGAAATAAGTGGCCTGCTTTTCGCGGGCGGGGGCGCCCGCGCCACATTTTTCCTCGGCACACTTGCCAAAAACGACGGGGCGTCCCGGCTGGATCTTCGCTCCGGTGAAGAAGAATTCTGCGCGCATTTCCGAGAGGACTTGCTCGACCAGATCGTACCGTCCCATGGAGACGCCGCCAGTCAGGATCAACAAATCTGACTTCAGGCCGTCCTCGATGAGGCGGCGCAGCCCTTGGAGTTCGTCCGGGGCAACCGGCAGCAGCACCGGGTCACCGCCGGCGCGGCGAATCTGGACGGCCAGCGAATAGCTGTTCGAGTTGCGAATCTGAGTGGGGCCGGGAGCGGTGTCAACACCTACAATCTCGTCCCCGGTGGTCAGCACGGCCACTCGTGGGCGCTTGTAAACCCGCAGTTGGGATTTGCCAACGGAGGCCGCCAAAGCGATAGCTGCCTCATTCAGGCGTACACCGCTCTCGACCAACACGGAACCCTGCAGGGCTTCGGCACCGCGGGGAACGACATTCTCCCCAGCCGCCACGCTTCTATTTATCTCGACAACAGTGATCTCGACACCGGTGGTCTCGAGCTGCTTCTCGCGCTGCGAGGTGTGCTCCACCATCACTACCGCGTCCGCACCGGCGGGGACGGGAGCCCCAGTCATGATGGCCACGGCTTGGCCGCGATCGATGCTGGCCGGGATTCTGTCGAGTCGCTCGCCCGCCTTGATTTCGCCGATTACATCGAGTATGGCGGCGAGTTGGGATAAGTCCCCGGATCGCACGGCATAGCCATCGCGAGTCGATCGCGGAAACGGCGGAAGGTCGCGATCGGCTGTCACGCACTCGGAAAGAACTCGGCCTGCGGCATGGAGCAGATCCACGGATTCCGTCTCGCCGGCCTGAAGATCGCTGGCTCGGGCGTTCCCGACTCGGATCAGAGCCGCCTGCTGCTCGACCACGCGGCGGGCGTCTTCAAAGCTTAGGACCTTTGGAATCGCGAGCGGGACGGACATGGAGAGATGATACGACAGAGGATGCGGGACACGAATCTTGGAGTCTCCACATTAAGGATTACGAATCTACGGTCGCTCTGCCTGGCCGCACGAGGGTTGCATCTCGAAATGGGCCTCTCCAGAGTGCCGGGCGCGTAATGATCGTGGACGACACGCCGATATGGAGTAAGAGCACTTCCTGGGATAAGTGATTCCCAGCTGAACGACGGAGGTATTTTCATGGCGAAGGAGGCCGAGATAGGGCGAGTTTCCGCACTCGTGCAGGCTGACGAGAAGGAGAGAGGACAAATTCGAGCGGTAACGCTTCATTCTCGCAAGCCGTTGGAACCAGAGTTATGCAGATAAGACTGACAGTAGGCAGGAAGCTTGGTTTGAGTTTCGGGGTCATCCTCGCGTTCATGGTGGCCAGTACAGTCGTCACGTATGTGCAGTCGGAGCAAGTCAAACGGGCCGAGGATCTCCTTTTGCAGGTTCGCGTTCCCACTCTCACCGCCAGCCTGAAACTCCAGCGAGACATGAACCAGGCGGCCAGCAAAGCCCGGCAGGCCGTGCTTGCCGCAGACTCGCTTTCCAGAAAAGCGAAAGCGCAAAAGCTTCTCGACACGGCCTGGATTGACATCAACCAGGATCTCGACCAGTTGGACGAACTATCTACCCGCTGGTCCACGCCCGCCAATCTGGACCGCCTGGCGGATATTCACCGATTGATTCCAGCGTACCAAAAGATCCAGGCGGAGATCGTCCAGGGCACCTCGAATGGCACGCCCAAAGCTGCTCTCGCCGCCGGGGCAGAAATGGAGGAGAAGACGCTGGTAGTCAACGATCAAATCAAAAAAGCTCTCGGCGAAATGGGCGATTCCGCTGTCCTGCTGTTGCAACAGAATCAAGCATCCCTAGACGCGGAGAGTCGAGGGCTCCGCATAAACTCGATCGTGCTGGCCCTGGTGGCTCTCGCCGTCGGCACGTTCCTGGCGGCTTTCATGAGCCGCCGCATCTCCCGGGCCACGCAGTGCGTTCTGGCCCAGACCGAAGCCATTGCAGGCGGAGATCTGACGCGTGACGATCTTGAAGTAGTGAGCGAGGATGAATTGGGCGACCTGACCAAGGCGATCAACCGGATGCACACGAATTTGAAGCACATCATTCTGGCGATTGCGGACAACGCGCAGCAGGTGGCCATGGCAAGCTCGCAAATGTCGGCCACCAGTCATCGCATCACGGCGAACTCCGAGCAAACCTCCACCCAGGCCAACGCGGTCTCACAGGCCACGCAACTGGTCAGCCAAAACCTGCAGAGCGTCTCCACCGGCGCCGGGGAGATGAGCACAACCATCCAGGACATTGCCAGCAATGCTCACGCCGCCGCCGCCGTGGCTTCCAACGCAGTGGCGACCGCGCAGGCGGCCAACGTCGCGGTAGGCAAGCTGGGTCAGTCAAGCGCTGAGATCGGAGAAGTCATCAAAGTCATTACCTCGATCGCCCAGCAGACGAACTTACTGGCCTTGAATGCCACCATTGAAGCCGCGCGCGCCGGGGAAGCCGGCAAAGGGTTTGCGGTGGTCGCCAACGAGGTCAAGGAACTGGCAAAGCAGACCAGCAAAGCGACCGAGGATATCAGCCGGAAGATCACCGCCATTCAGACAGACACGAAGGGAGCGGTGGGCGCGATTGGCAGCATTAGCGATGTGATCCGTCAGGTCAGCGACATTTCGGGCACGATCGCCACCGCGGTAGAAGAGCAGAGTGCAACCACCAACGAAATGACACGGAACGTAGGAGACGCGGCCAAAGGGTCAGAAGAGATCACGCGCAACATTGAAGGCGTCGCTCAGGCGGCGCGCGGAACGTCGACGGGCGCGCAGGAGCTGCAGAAGTCAGGGAACGAATTGGCCGAAATGGCGGCCCAACTGCGCACCCTGGTCGAGCGATTCAAGATCGAATCCCCATCGAGCGGGGAGCAACCGGGACCAACTCAACGGCTCCGCCACCTTGCAGCACGGGCGGGAGCATAGCACTGTTCGCCCTCTAGGTCACAATCTTTGCCAACGGGGTCGGACGCTACCGCGCGAGTTCCTGGCCGAGAACCGCTGGATTGCTGGCGAACGATAGGCCGGTTTCGAGATCCACCAGGCGCTCCTGAACCAGTTGCGCGATCTCTCCGTCGAAATGCTGCATGCCCTCTGCGCTGCCGGCCTTCATGGCGTCGAGCAGGCTCTTGTTTTCGCGTTCGCCTTTTTCGATGCACTCGCGCGTGCGGGCATTGGCTTTGAGAATTTCGAAGGCGGCAACGCGCCCGTTGCGGTCGTGCTTCGAGATGAGCCGCTGGCAGATGATGTAGCGAAACGATTTGGCGAAACGCTCCCGCACCGAAGGCTGTTCCGCGGGCACAAACGAACTGACGATGCGCTCCACCGTCTTGGAGGCATCCATGGTGTTGAGACTGGAGAATACGAGGTGACCAGTCTCCGCCGCTTCCAGCACAATTTCGATGGTCTCGCGGTCGCGCATTTCTCCGACCAGAATGACTTTCGGGGCCTGGCGCATGGCCGAGCGCAGAGCATGGGCAAAGCTCGGCGTGTCGCTGTGCAGTTCCCGTTGATGAATGGTGGAGCACTTGTGGTTGTGCAGGAACTCGATGGGATCTTCGATGGTGATGATGTGGTAGTACTTCTCGCGGTTAATGGCGTCGAGGAGAACCGCAAGCGTGGACGACTTGCCCGAGCCCGCGGCCCCCGTCACCAGCACAATTCCGTCCCTGAGTTTGGTCACTTCTGATAACTGCGGCGGCAGACGCAAAGACGCAAAGTCTGGAATGGCGGTGGGAATGACACGCATCACCACGGCACAACTGCCTCGCTGAATGAAAATATTGACGCGAAAACGGGCCATGCCCGGCAGCCCGAAGGAAATGTCGCAAGCTCCATGTTCGCGCAGGGTGGTGATGGCCTGTTTGTTGTCGCCAATCAGGTCCGCAGCAATGTGGCGCGTGTCATCGGGGGTAAGAAAGGTCAGCCCCGGCACCTGCACCGGAATCATCTGGCCGTAGACCTGCACTTGCGGCGGACGGCCGGGAGAGAAGATCAGATCGCTGATCTTTTCAGCGGCGCGCAACATGGCGCTCAGCAGAGCCGGCGTCGCGACTCTGCCGGTTCCAGAAAAGCCTTCTAATGCAACGGAAATCGGAGCAATGCTTGGTGCTGCCATTCGTCCTCACACCTCGGGAATCGCACGCACCACAGAAATGGGAAGAAAACTCAGATAGTTAACTGTACCGCGCCGCGGGCTAGGCGCGAAGGACAGTAAGTACATAGACTTTGGTAACCACGAGGTGTGTGCCGACACAAAAAGGGCGGCTCGATTGGAGCCGCCCTGGAATGGCTAGAATCGAACGAAGGTAACTAATTCTTCGAAGGCTTCTTCTTCGTACCGTAGGTTGTTTCCACTTTGGCCCCCAGGCTGGCCAGCAGATCCTTGGCGTTTTGCGCATTCGGGCCCGTGGGGGCAATATCCAGATACTTCTGGAGAGCCTCGACTGTGCCAGGCGCAGGGATGGTCTTATCTCCCTGGAGAGTCGCTTTGCCCAGCAGGTTCACACCTTTCTGATAATAGGCCTCGGCGCTGGCGGGATCCGCCGCGATGCATTTGTCGAAGGCCGCGATGGCATCGTCTACCTTTCCCGCATTCGTGAGTACCGCGCCCATATTGAAGTATGCCTTTGCGGCCGATGACGGGTCGGTCTGCGCTGACAGTTCGTAGGTCTTCACGGCATCGTCGATTTTCTTATCCTTCGAGTAAGCGTCCGCCAGGTTGTTGTAGTAAGCGGCTAGATCCTTGGCTGCCTTAGCCGGATCCTTGTCAGGGGGCGCAGCCTTCTTAAGATCCACCGCTTTCTGATAGGACTCGACAGCTGAATCCAGGCGTTTCTGTTTTTCCGCTGGATCGGTTTGCTTGGGCGCCGACAAGCGGTAGTAATCGCCCAGTTTGAACCAGATCAGGTCGCGGGTCGCGTCGATCTGCGTGGCTTCAGTCAGGGCCGCGATGGCTGTATCGAAGTCGCCGGCGTCGGCTGCGGTCTTCGCGGCATTCAGCTTGTCGTTCAGCTTGCCGACCGTGGACTTCTCCTTTTCCGCCTTGGCTTTCTGCTCCTGCACCTGCTTTGCTTGCTCAGCAGAAACGCCCTTGCCCTTGGCCACGTCCTCCTGTTCCTTCTTGACGTCAAAATCCACGGTGTTGTCGTCGAGTTTGACCACGAAGCCGTTGAGATGGTCCATTTCCGTTCCGGCCTTCTGGTCGTCGGCGCTCTTGTAGAGGATTACGTTGTATTTGCCAGTGGTAAGTCCGAGCGAGAAATATTCCCCCTTTTTGTTGGTCTTGAGCGGGTACTTCTGACCGTTGTCCTGGTTGGCCCAGATAACGATCCCATCTGCGACGGGATTACCCTGGGCGTCTTTGCAGACACCGTGGACGGTTCCTGTAGCCTGGGCGAAGGCCGGAGAAACGCACAGGCCGAGCGCCAGTATTACGAATAGAAGAATTACGAAGTATTTTTTCATTTTGCCTCCCGGCAAAGTCGAATTTGTGCTCACCAATCCTGCAAAGAAGGTTCGAAGATTTCATCTCCAACAAATGTCTATCTCGCCGCGTAGGGAATCGGATCCTGCACGCCCGCTGCCGCGAAAGCGCGCAGGCGCAACACGCAGCTATCGCAGATCCCGCAAGCCTGATCCTCGCGGCTGTAACATGACCAAGTTAAATCGAAGGGTGCACCCAGTTCAAGGCCAAGCCGCACAATATCGGTTTTTCGCATAGCGATGAGCGGGGTGACGATTTCAATCAGGCCGTCCTTGGTGCCGGTTTTGGCCACTTCATTGAACGCCTTGTAATACGCCGGACGGCAATCCGGATAGCCCGAACTATCGGGCTCAACCGCGCCAATGTACACCTTTTCCGCCCCCAATACTTCGGCCCAGCTTATCGCCACGGCAAGAAAATGAGCATTGCGGAAGGGAACGTAGGTGACCGGAACGCCAGGGCCGATCTCCCCGGCCGTGGGCACGGCGATGGCGTTGTCAGTGAGCGCCGAGCCGCCAATCGCGCGCAAGGCCTCGTTACGAACTATCAGCTTGTCGTGAATTTTCAGGCGCTGGCAGATGCCAAGAAACGATTGCTGCTCGCGTTTCTCGGTACGCTGGCTGTAGCTGATGTGGACGGCCGCGGCTTCGTAGTCGCGGGCCGCCAGAGCGGCGCACACGCAGGAATCCATGCCGCCGCTGAGCAGGACGACTGCACGGGATCGGTTCAGGTTTGGCATAGCGAATTGCTGATTGTTGATTGCTGATTGCTGATTGAAAAATCTAAGCGTGGTTTTGGGTTTCAATCAACAATCAAAAATCAGCAATCAACAATTCTTCAAACTCCCTTCACCGCCGGGTCCCAGATAAATTTGTGCAACTGCAGGCCGAGCCGGGCTGGCACGTTGTCGGCGAGCATCCACTCCGCCAGTTCCTGAGGATCGAGCAGGCAGTGCGAGCTATCGCGGGCGCCAGTTGCGTCTTTGCGGAATGCGGGGGAGAACAGGACAGCGTTCACCCGCTCCGCAAGATTGTGCCGGCTAGTGAACTCCCGGGCAAAATCGTAGTCCGCCCGGCTGCTCAGGACGAACTTGACTTCGTCGTGAGCCGAGAGAGTGTCCAGATTCTTCATGCAAAACGTGTCGCCCTCGCCCGAGTTCGGACACTTCACGTCAACGATCTTCATGACCGCGGCCGGAACCCGGTCCAGCGGCCGTTCTCCGCTGGTCTCGAGCAGCACCTCGTAACCGTCGTTGAGCAGAGACTGCATCAGCGGCACGACTTCCCGCTCCTGCAGCATGGGCTCGCCGCCAGTAATTTCGACCAGTCCGCCACTGGGACTCAAGCGCGACACCTCGTCTAGGATCTCCGCGAGGGCCATTTTGTGGCCGCCCTGGAAGGTGTACTCGCTGTCGCACCACGAGCAACGCAGATTGCACCCCGTCAGGCGCACGAAGACACAGGGCAAGCCCGCGTGTGTCGACTCGCCCTGCAACGACTTGTAGATTTCGGTGATCTGCATGAGAAACAGTTGCCAGCCGCCGGTTGCCAGTTGCCCGTTCAGACCCCGGGCTGTTTATTCACTGTATTTCGCCGTAGTGGTGTCCGTCTCGAAGACGGTTACGTCTTTCACTCGCACCCGGCCAGTGGTCACGGCCTGGAGTTTGGCGTTGGACTCATCATAAAAATACTTTGCCAGATTCTCGGCCGAGGGATTGATTACAGTAAACGGCGCAATGTCGTTAATCATCTGGTGGTCAAGCCGTTCGATGACGTGCTTCATGACCTCGCGCAGGTCTTTGAAATCGAGCAGTAGGCCGGCCTTGTCCAATTCCGCTCCGGCCAGCGTCACCCGGATCTTGTAGTTGTGGCCGTGCGGATTCTCACACTTGCCTTTGTAGTTGCGCAGGTAATGGCCCGCCGCAAAAGTGTCTTCAACCGTGACTTCGAACATGGTCCCCCGGCAGTCCGGGCGTGTGAATACAGGGCCGGCTGCGTTCTGCGCTCTATGGCGAAACATATATTGTACCGCTGGAATGGCCGCGGCGGCGGCAGCCCGCTTGACTCGCTTCCCCGGCAGAATGTAGCTTGCCTGTTCATGGTTCCATCCCAAGGAGCACGCATGCTGCATCGGAGACGGTCGATTGCTTTGCTATTCGTCTTGAGCCTGGGTACGGGTCTTTGGGCTCAGAACCGGCCCGATGCGCCGGAATTCGACGTCAAAGCGCACTACACGAAGTACGAATACAGAATCGGAATGCGCGACGGCGTTCACCTGTTTACCTCCGTCTACGTGCCGAAAGACAGTTCGCATTCTTATCCGTTTCTGATCAACCGTACGCCCTACAGCGTCGGTCCTTACGGCGTCGACCTGTACCGCAAGCAACTCGGCCCCTCGCCGGAGTTCGACAAAGCGGGATACATCTTCGTGTTTCAGGACGTGCGGGGACGCTATATGTCGGAGGGGCAATTTGTCGAAATGCGGCCGCACATCGACAACAAGAAGTCGAGCCAGGATGTGGACGACAGTAGCGATCTTTATGACACCATCGACTGGCTGCTGAAGAATGTGCCCAACAACAACGGCAACGCCGGAATCTGGGGAATTTCGTATCCCGGATTTTATACCTCGGCCAGCATCATCGACTCGCATCCCGCGCTGAAGGCCGCGTCGCCGCAGGCTCCCATGACTGACCTTTTCATGGGCGACGATGCATACCACGGCGGCGCGTTCATGCTGGCAGCGAACTTCGGATTTTATGTGTTTTTCACGCCGCAGCAGAACCCCCAACTCCCCCCAAAAGATTGGGCGTCGTTCGACTGGGGCACAAAAGACGCCTACGAGTTTTATCTGCAAACCGGCGCGCTTTCGAACTTGCGCAAGTTTCTCGAAGGCAAGAGCGCGCTGTGGGACGACCAAGTCAAACACGATACCTACGACGACTATTGGAAGGTCCGCAATCTAGCGCCGCACATGAAGAACATCCACTGCGCCGTGCTCACGGTTGGAGGGTGGTTCGACGCCGAGGATCTGCAGGGACCCTTCAGTACGTTTCATTCGATCGACAAGAATAATCCCGGAATCTTCAATGCACTCGTGATCGGACCTTGGGTGCACGGAGGTTGGCGCGGTTATGACGGAGAACATCTGGGACGCGTGGACTTTGCCTCGAACACCGGCGAGTATTACCGCGAAAACATTCTGTTTCCGTTCTTTGAGCAGCACCTCAAGGGCAATGGCGACGCCAAACTGCCGAAGGCGTACGTCTTCGAGACGGGCACAAATGTATGGCGGCAATATTCCGCGTGGCCGCCGAAAAATGCGGAGCCCAAAACTCTCTACTTTCACGCCAACGGCGCGCTCTCGTTCGACGCGCCCGCAGTCGAGGCTCCTTCATTCGACGAATATGTAAGCGATCCGGCCAAACCCGTACCCTTCGTGAACTATGCCGCGCTGGATGTGCCCCAGGAGTACATGCTCTCAGACCAGCGCTTCGCCGACAGTCGCACCGACGTGGCGGTTTATGAGACTCCTGAGTTGGCGGAGGACGTGACGCTCGCCGGCCCAATCTCGCCGCGACTTTTCGTTTCGACAAGTGGCACAGATTCCGACTGGGACGTAAAACTGATTGACGTATATCCGTCCGATTACCCTGACAGCAAGCACGACCACCCCAGGTCCGAAGACCGGGACAAGCCCGAAAAAGACGTGCCCGCGCCGCCATTCGCCATGGGTGGATATCAGCAACTGGTGAGGGGCGAGCCCTTCCGCGGAAAATTCCGTCACAGCTTTGAAAAGCCGGAAGCGTTCACACCCGCGAAGGTCGAAGAGATCGATTTCACCATGCCGGACATCAACCACACGTTCCGCCGCGGGCATCGCATCATGGTACAGATTCAAAGCTCCTGGTTCCCGCTCACCGACCGCAATCCGCAGACTTTCGTGAGCATCCCCGACGCCAGACCTTCGGACTTTGTGAAGGCTACCGAGCGCGTGTACCACACGAAAGCGGAACCGTCGGGGATTGTAGTGGGAGTGATGCCAGCTTCTCATTCGAATTAATAGGACTAAACAGAAAGGTGCCTCCGATTTAGAAAGCTTGATTTGCTCTCATCTCCTTACTATACTGTAAGGAAGTGGTTCAATTGTAAGGAGGGTCATGGCATCCGCAACGATTACCGCCAAGGGACAAATTACGATCCCATCTCAGGTGCGCACTGCGTTGGGGTTAGATACGGGGGATCGCGTCGAGTTTGTTGAAATCGAAAAGGGCCAGTTCCTGATCATCCCCGCCACGGGGTCGGTCCAGGACCTCAAGGGAATGGGACGTGGCCGGCGAAAACGGCCGGCGTCCTTCGAAGAAATGGATCGTGCCATCGCAAAAGGCGCCTCGCGATCGTTATGATCGGCCTCGACACGAATATCCTGGTTCGCTTTATTACTCAGGACCACCCCGCGCAAACTGCGGCGGCTACCAGACTGATCGATTCTTTGTCTTCGGACGCTCCCGGATATTTGTCCTTGATCGTGATTGCAGAACTGATCTGGGTGCTGCAATTCTCTTATCGTTTCGACAAACAGGAAATTGAGAAGGTCATCGAGAGGTTGCTACGCAGCAAAGAACTCATCCTGGAGAAGAAGGACACTGTCGCGCAAGCGTTGACTAAGTTTCGCACCAGCCGAGCCGATTTCGCAGACTGCCTGATCGAACGCTGCGGCCGCAGCGCCGGGTGCCAGCACGTTCTCACTTTCGACAAGAATGCCGCAGCATCCGGCATGCGATTGTTATCCAGTTAAGCTATACGAGCTACTTCTCCACACCGAACCACTCTTCCACCACATTCATATCGGTCGTCCGCTTATAGTTGGGAAGACTTTCGATGAACACGCGCCCATACTGCTTCTTCAGAATGCGGTTATCGAGCAGCACCAGCAATCCGCGATCATGCAGCGAACGGATCAGCCGTCCAAAGCCCTGCTTCAAAGTGATCACGGCAGCCGGAACTTGATATTGAAAGAAAGCGTTCCCGCCGTCGGCGTCGATCGCCTTCACTCGCGCCGCCACGACTGGATCGCTCGGCACGGCGAACGGCAGCCTGTCGATGATGACGCAGCTCAACTGCTCGCCCTGCACATCCACACCCTGCCAGAATGAGGATGTGGCGAATAGCACCGCGTTCGGAGTCAAGCGAAAATCCTCGAGCAGCGCGCTCTTCGGCGCGTCGCCTTGCCGCAGCATCGGGAACTCGACCTCGCCGAGCAGCCGCTGGTAGATGTCGTTCATCTGCGCGTAGCTGGTGAAGAGGACGAACGCCCGCCCGCGCGTGATCTCCAGCAGTTTGCGAATGCGCTCTGCCGCCTTCGCCGTAAATTGGGGAGTGCGCGGATCGGGCAAGTCCGGCGGCACGTAGAACAGCGCCTGGCTTTCATAATCGAAGTGCGACGGAAGCACTGACTCGCGCGCGTGCTCCACTCCGAGCCGCTGCCGAATGTATTCGAAACCTCCGCCCACGGCCAGCGTCGCAGAGGTGAGCACGGCGCACTCCAGCTTCGACCACAGGCATTCTCGAAGTATCGGCCCAACATCGATCGGCGTGGCCTGGAGAAAAACATTTCGCCTTCCCCTTGCGGATGTCTCAGCGCCTTTGTTCGGACTGCGCCCAAAACGCCCAGCACGCCGTTCAATCCAAAACACCGTGTTGCGATCTTCGGACTCCATGGCATAGCCGAGCTGCACCTGTATTTCCTGCGCGCGGCGGACGAAGTTGAACACTTCTTCCGGCTTTTGCGGCAAGCCTTCAAGTTCGCCCGCCAGCCGGGTCAGCGCCTGATTCAGCGCCAGAAACTCATCTCCGTTTTCCTCCAAGAATTCGCGGCGGGTCTCGAACGCAAACCGACCGTCCCCAGGAGGCAATAGGGAAAAAAAGAACTGCGACCGTTCCCGCAAACTGCCGAGGGAGCCAGAAAGCGACGCCGACATCATGCGGTTGTGTTGCAGCGAACTCTCAACGTCGCGGGCCAGATCTTCCACTCGCAGATTGCTCACGGAAATGCCGAAATAATTTCCGGCCACATCTTCCAGTTCGTGCGCTTCATCGAAAATGACAGCGGATACCTCCGGAAGGATTCCCGCGTCGGCCGCGCCGTCCGCCTGCAGTTTGATGGCGAGATCGGCGAAAAACAGGTGATGGTTGACGATGATGATGTCGCTCTCCATCGCCTTGCGCCGCATTTCGGTGATGAAGCAGCGCGCGAACTCGCTGCATTTCTGGCCAATGCAGGCGTCGGCTCGCGCATCGAGCTTGTGCCACAGCAGGCTGGCCTCAGGCAGTTCGGCTAGCTCAGCGCGGTCGCCCGTTCCCGTCGTCTTTTCCCAGGCGGCGATGGCACGATACTGCTCGATCTCTTCCAGGCCGCTGAGCACGGGTTGATCAGTCAGGTCGTAAAGTTTCTTGCGGCACAAATAATTGTTGCGGCCTTTCATGTAGCAGACCGACAGGCGGCCGGATGCCTCTCCATATAACGCCTGCTCGAGAAAAGGTACGTCTTTGTAGAACAGTTGCTCCTGCAAATTCTTTGTGCCGGTCGAGATGATCACGCGCTTCCCTGAACGAATCACTGGCATCAAATACGCCAAAGTCTTGCCCGTGCCCGTGCCCGCCTCCACGATCAGATGCCGTTTTTCTTCCAGCGCCTGCTCGACCGCCTGCGCCATCTGCAACTGCCCGCGGCGAAATTCATAGGCCGGATGCGTGCGTGAAAGCACTCCGCCGGGAGCGAAGAATTGGTGGAGTGAAGCATCCTTTCCGCCGGAAAGCACCGGATTTGAAGTCGACGAGGCCAAGAGTCTCTATAATACGAGTTCCCCGCTCTGCAAGACCAAACTTTGACCCAACCGACTTACAACTCGACCAGCACTCTCGCCACCACCGCCGCGGGCATTCCTACAGTCGCTATCGTGGGACGCCCCAACGTAGGCAAGTCCACATTGTTCAACCGCATCGTGGGCTCGCGCCGCGCCATCGTCGGGGACGAACCCGGAATCACCCGCGACCGGCTTTATGGCGACGCGGAGTGGGAAGGGCGCCAACTGCGGATCGTTGACACCGGCGGCATCCTGCCCGAAGAAAAAGATCTGATTCCGTCGGAGATCTACCGCCAGGCCCGCGTGGCACTGGACGAGGCCGCGGCCATCATCATGGTGATCGACGGACGCACCGAGCTTGCCGGTCCCGACCTTGAGCTGGTGCGCCTGCTGCGCAAGGCCAACCGTCCGTTGTTCCTGGCCGTGAATAAAGTCGACAGCGAGAAGCAATCGTCGCTCGTGGATGACTTCCATCGCCTCGGCATCCAGAAAATGTTTCCGATTTCCGCAGAGCATGGGCGTGGCATCGATGATCTGCTCGACGCGGTCCTTGCGGCTCTCCCGGAAGCGCCTTTAGCCACAGAGGACACTGAGAACGCAGAGGAATCGCAGAGACCTGGCGACCAGCAAGTAACAGCCGATGACGACGCAGCCCCCGCCGGAGCCCACGAAACCAAGGTCGCCATCATCGGGCACCCCAACGTCGGCAAGTCCACGCTGCTGAACTGTCTGACTTCATCAGACCGGGCCATAGTCTCGCCCATCCCCGGCACTACGCGCGATGCGGTTGACGAAATCGTAGAGCACAATGGACGCCGCTTCCGCTTCATCGACACCGCCGGCATCCGCCGCAAAGGCAAGACGCAC
>JBELAE010000077.1:0-15326 GCA_049509155.1 Candidatus Sulfotelmatobacter sp. | reverse complement strand
CTGCTACAGCCGCATTGAGACCTATCCCACGGGAGTGTATTGGGTTGTGTTATCGCTGGAGTGAGCAGGGGCTGGTGGCGCTAGTCGCGTGACAAACCGCGCTCGCGAGACGAGATATTCCTTTTTGCAAAGAACTGTAAAGCAGGTGGATTTTTTCTCCCATCTGAGCGAAGCTAAGGGTGCGTCGCCAGTTTGGTCAGGTCGCCGGTTTTGGCCCGATTGACGCGCGGTCCTGGTGTCATCCCATACTGGCAGTTCGCTTACAATCCCTACATCTGATTCTTGCCCGGAGATTTTGCGTCATGCGTCGAAGTGCGATTTCCTTCGCTGTGTTCCACGCCCTAATGCTGGCGTGTGTTCTGCTGGCGTATCCGACCGCGGCGACGGCACAGCGCCGCGGCGGCGGGGGCAGCAACATTGGCGGTGGAATTAACGGGAGTGTTTCCGGTTCCAACCGGCCGACCGGCCTCGACGAAAAGGACAGCCTCAAAGACTTTCACGAGGTCCTCGCCGTCCAGGCCAGCAGCGAGCAGATTGCGGAGTTTCAGACTCTGGTAAAGAGTACAGAAGCAGCGCAGGCTGAACTGCAAACTTTTCTGCAGCCGTTGCGCAAGGACGGCGCTGTAGCGGAATCCGCCCGTCGCCATGTCCTGGACTCGGCCCTGGAGAATGCGCGGAACGGGAACAAGAAGTTTCAGGAAGGATTCTCCGAAGCGCAGAAGGCCGGGCTGAAAGAGATTTCCAAGCGACTGGTCAAGTCGGACTCTGACCTGGAACAGGAAGAAAAAAAGCTCGACCAAACTCTGGATCTTAAGGCTGCCGTCGCGGAAGTGCTCGCGCACGCCGAGAGTCTCGACAAAGCGCTGACCGATTTCTACAACCAGCAACTTGCGCTCGGCCGGGAAATGAGCATCACTTTGGCCAGTGGGCAGGATCTGGCCTTTATGCTTCCGAAGGTGACCAGCCCGGTCAGCATGAACCATCGAACGATTGCGGTCGCAATTTCCGGGGTGCTTTCGCAGATCGCGTCGCAGGGCGATCAGCGCACCTTCAAACTCGAAGTCATCACCGATCTGTCAGACGTGCAACAGAACATTACTGATCTTTTGCGCGCGCAAATCGAAAGGCCGGCAAGCTGCGGGGAGCGGTTGGCCATCCGCCAAGCCAGGCTCACGCCCGAGGACCCGGCGAGCTTGCTGGTTTTGTGGCTGCACTATGAACGCTGGATCTGTACTGGGACGCCGGGTCACGAATCCTCGAGCGAACTGGCGGAAGGCGACGGGACAGTTGAGATCAAGCTAACCGCGACCGTGGAAAAACCCAATACATTAAAAGTGTCGGCCGCGTTCGGACGCATTGAGGCCAACGGTATGTTCGGGGATTCGCTGCGCGCCGGATCGCTGGGCGATGACTTGAAGGATGAAGTTGCGCAGTGCGTTCTGTCGGCAGCGCGTGCCGTAACGGATTTCAAGACCACGCTTCCGCCAGCCATACAGAACACTGTGCTGATCCAAAACGCCAAATTCCAGAACGTGGGCGTGGGTGGCTTGAGTGTCGCGATCGAGGGACAGATCGAACTCTCCAACGCGCAGGCCGACCAACTGGCTACCCGGCTCAATCAGGCCTTGTCAGCGCAGGGAACTGCGACGCGCTAGATGAGGCCTTCTTGATCCGGGACTCGTTCTGATAAGCCCAGAATTTGCGGTGTGGGCGCCCCATGGTCTCGCCGAATTTGCGAGATATGGGAGCCATGGCGTCGCAGCTCGTCCGCGATTCTCTAGGCAGAGGCGCGTTCGGCGTGTCTTAGTGTTGGCAGTGCTCGGATCGACCTGCCGAGTTTCCGCTCCGCCATCCGGATTTCATAAAGACTCTGCAGGTTCAGCCAAAACTCCGCAGTGGTGCCAAAAAAATGAGCAAGACGCAGCGCGGTGTCCCCAGTGATCGCCCGTTTTCCATTCAGAATTTCGGTGATGCGGTTGGTGGGAACGTCCAGTTGCCGCGCCAGTTCTGCGGCGCTCATTCCCAACTCGTTGAGTTCCAAGGCCAAGTGCTTTCCGGGATGAATTGCAGTCACAGCCATTGTTATTCTCCTAGCGCCAGTCGTAGTCAACAATCTCAACGTTGGAAGGACCGGGCGCCGCATCCCTCCACTCGAAACACACTCGCCACTGATCGTTGATCCTGATGCTGTATTGCCCTCCCCGGGCTCCCTTCAATGCTTCAAACCGGTTGCCTGGCAGTGCGGCCAAATCCTTCAGCGTTACAGCCGCTTCCAAACGGTCCAGCTTGAGCCGTGCGGCGTATTGGATGCCGGAGAACGCCTTGACCCGCTTACCGAAGGCGAAGTCTCGAGTCCGTTTGTTGCGGTAGCTGACGATCACGTCCCATTGTAAAATATGTTACGCGTTACGTAAAGCATAATGAAATGGTTGACATCGCGACTGTTCTAATTTGCTCCAGGTTGCTCCGTGATTTCATCTCATCTGTGCTACTCTTGGCCTGCCCTCCGTCTGCCGGTTCCGTTCATGGAATCCACTGGACACGCCCGCGTTCCCGAGATCAATTCAAAGGACATCCGCATCGGCACCGCCGGATGGTCTTACAAAGACTGGGACGGAATCTTCTATCCCTCGGGCATGCAGCGCCGCAAACTGCATCCGCTCGAATATCTGGCGCGCTTTTTCGACACCACTGAAATCAATACTTCGTTTTACGGACCGCTGAGGCCCGAATTGGCCAAACTTTGGTGCCGCAAGGTCGCGGCCGTGAATCCGGGATTTCTGTTCACGGCCAAACTCTATCGCGCCTTCACTCACTCACCCCTCGCCGTGATGGAGCCCACGTCCGCCGCCACGATCCATCCGACGGACGAAGACGAAGCCCGCACCCGCGAAGGTCTCGATGCCCTGGCCTCCGAGGGACGGCTGGGCGCGCTGCTCATCCAGTTTCCGGTGTCATTCAAGAACACTTCGCTGAACCGCGAGTATCTCGACCGCCTGCTGCGGCAGTTCATCGAATATCCGCGCGTGGTCGAAGTGCGCGACTCGAGCTGGAATAATGCCGAGACGCTGGCGGCCTTCACCCAGAAAAATGTCGCCTTCTGCAACATCGATCAGCCGGTGTTGGGCAATTCGCTCGCGCCCACCGAGCACGTCACTGCACCCATTGCCTATGTGCGCCTGCACGGGCGAAATTACAGCGAGTGGTTCGATTCCGATAACCGCAACGACCGTTACAACTATCTGTATAACGAAAAAGAATTGGCGGGCTGGAAGCAACGAATCGAAAACGTCGCGGCGCGGGCCGAGACGACGTACGTCATCACCAACAACCATTTTGAAAGCAAGGCCGGCGTCAACGCACTGGAACTGAAGGCGATGGTCACTGGCAAGCGGGTACTGGCTCCGCCCACGCTGCTGCAGAAGTATCCGGAGCTGAGAAGGTTCGCCGACGCGGCGGAAGACTCGGGCGAACTTGCAAGCCCGCAACTACCGCTGCTCGCCTGAGTGTGTCCCGGTCTCGCCGCAGTGAGCGCTATACTGGGACGTTTCATCAAGAGAGGAATGTTCCATGAATCGACTGACCTCGCGAGCCGTCGTTCTTCCTGCAGTCGCTCTTTCCCTCATCCTACTAAGCGCGGCAGCCTGGGCGCAGACGAGCGGTTTGGACGAAGAGGGCCACGCCTGGTGGCAGCACGCCGTGTTCTATGAGATTTATCCGCGCAGCTTCGCCGACAGCAACAACGACGGCATCGGCGACCTTCCCGGCATCACTTCCAAGTTGGATTACCTGCACTGGCTCGGAGCCGACGCCATCTGGATCGCGCCCATGTTTCCCTCGCCCGAGGTGGACTGGGGGTACGACATTTCCGATTACTACAATGTCAATCCCGACTACGGCACTCTGCAGGACATGGACCGGTTGCTGGCCGAAGGCAAGAAACGCAACATCCGAGTGCTGCTCGACTATGTTCTGACCTATACCTCCGATCAGAACCAGTGGTTCCAGGAATCGAAATCGTCGCGCACCAATCCCAAGCGGGACTGGTACATCTGGAACGACGGCAAGAGCCCAGGGCAGCCGCCCAATAACTGGACTTCGAGTTTTGGCGGTCCGGCCTGGAAATTCGATGCCGCTACGGGCCAGTGGTACTACCACTATTTCTATCCGCCGCAACCCAACTTGAACTGGCACAGTCCCGATCTTGAGAAAGCGATGTTCGACGTGACGCGCTGGTGGTACCGGCGCGGCGTTGCCGGGTTCCGTCTCGACGCGGTCGACGTCATGTATGTGGACCAGCAGTTTCGTGACAATCCGGTTGTGGGCGCGGAAAAGAACGCTTTCGGCGATCCCGTGGAGCGCGAAATCTACGATAAGAATCAGCCGGAACTGCACGGTGTACTGCAGCGTCTGCGGAAGGTGGCCGACGAATACAACGCCGTATTGATCGGCGAGACTTGGACCAACGATATTGCCCAGTTGAAGCGTTACTACGGCGAGCATAACGATGAAGTGCAAATGCCCATGGACTTCATGTTTTGCATGGTCAACAAACTATCCCCGCCGGATTTCCGCAAGCAGATCGATTGGGTGGAGAGCTCAGGGGGATGGCCCGTCTATGTTCTCAGCAACCACGACATTCGCCGCGTCTACGACCGCTACGGAGATGGGCAGCATAACGATCAGATCGCGAAGTTGATGGCCTCGCTGTATCTGACTCTCCGCGGCACTGCCGTCATGTACTACGGAGAAGAGATCGGGATGGAGACCAACGATCCCAAGCGCCCGGAGGACGTCAGGGACTCGAAAGGCAAAGTGGGCTGGCCCCAAGACAAGGGCCGCGACGGCGAACGAACCCCAATGCAGTGGAACGGTAGCACCAACGCCGGCTTCAGTTCCGCCACTCCCTGGCTCCCCGTCGATGAGCGTTACAAGACTTACAACGTCGAAACTGAAAGACAAGATCCGCGCTCGATTCTCAACTATTATCACGCCCTGCTCGCGCTCCGGCACACCAACAAGGCTCTCCTCGACGGCAAATACGTGGTGCTGAACGAGAGTGACCCAAACGTGCTTTCGTATGTCCGAACCTATAAGGGAGAAAGCGTGCTGGTCGTGCTGAACATGAGCGGGATGGCGCAGAAGGTCAAGCTGGATCTAGCGTTGAAGGGCATCTCAGCGAAGTCAGGGAAGACGTTGCTGTCCTCATTCGCCGCACCCGCGAAAATGGATGTCACTGAAATTGTGCTGGAGCCTTTTGGGGCGTGGATCGCCGAAATGAACTGAAGGTTAGACGGACGAGTCGATACGCGGCCACGTTATGGTCTGCCGGGTCGATCCAGTTTTAGATCGCTTGCAAATGTGGTTCAGGCCCCCAGGGCCGCATGATCGGCCATCCGGCGCTTGTTGTAGCGCAGGGCAACATTCATGAAGACGTGGCCGAGGGAGGTCTCAAAGGAAATCATTAGAGCTTCGGTGTCTTCACTGGTCTTGTCGCCCTCCTGAGCGGTGAGCAGGAGCGGGGGATGGACGCGGAAGTGAAAGCCCTGGTCGTTGAGTGCAGAGATGGCGTTGCCCACGACCTGATTGGCGAGTTCGAAGATGGTTTCCTTGATCAGCGAGTCCGACTCGGGCAGTTCGGCGCCCGCGTAGTGGCTGGCCACTTTGACGGCGGTCGCGGGTTCGAGGTCGAGTACGATCCTGCCCTCAATGTCGCCCGTCAGCGCGATCATGCCGGCCACGCCCTTACGGCGATAGGCGTCCTCTTCCATGGTGAGGCTGCCTACTTTAGTCGAGCCCTGCAGTCCCTGCGACAACACGGCATCCGCCGCGTTGATGAAAGGCTGGATCAGTTCCATCTTCATCGCGTTTAGACTCCCGCTCCCGCTGCGTTGGCCACGGATCCGTCTTCGCCCATGACGTACTTGATGACCTCGTACAGGACTTCCGGCTTGACCGGTTTCTGCACGAAATGACGCGCGCCCCGTTGCAGCGCCGCGACAATGTTTTCCTGGTAACCCACCGAGGAAACCATGACGATGCGCGCTTCCGGATGCTGTTGGACAATCCGTTCGGCTGCCTCGATCCCTTCCATCTGCGGCATGGTGATATCCATGAGCACGACGTCAGGATGGGTGCGGTCGAACTCGCTGATGGCGGTCAAGCCGTCGCCGGCCTCAGCCGCCACCTGCCCGCCGAACGTCTCGATCATGCGGGCCAGATTCTTGCGGGCAAACACGGAGTCGTCCACGATTAAGTAGCGAACCGGCTGCCCGTCCTTGCTGCGTTTTACGGGTGCAAACTGCTCCATACAGACCTCCCCTTATCTACTGCATATCATGCCCAGCTGGTCCCGCACCAGAGCACTCTGGTCACGGGTCCTTTGCCGGACTCGATCTTTTTAGTTTCCGGCGCGTACTGCCCGGCCCGCTTCGGACGCGGTATTCCGTCCGCAAAGAGCCTGCAGTGTCGCCCCCATAACATCCAAACCCACCACTCGAATAGCGTAGCCTCGTTCGATCGCCGCCTTGGGCATGCCGTACACTACGCAGGACTCTTCGCTCTGCGCGATGGTCATGCCGCCTTCTTTCTTGACAACTCCCAGGCCTTCGGCACCGTCGTCTCCCATGCCGGTCATCAGCACCCCGATCGCCTGAGTCTTGAATTCCTCGGCCACACTGCGCAACAGCACATCCGCGCTCGGCCGATGCCCGTTGACCCGCGCCTCATCGCCAAGAACCACCACATCCCCCAGCGGCAGCCGTTTCACTTTCATATGGCGGTTCCCGGGACAGATCAGCACCCGCCCGCGTTGCAGGATGTCTCCAGACTGGGCTTCCTTCACCCGCAGCGGGCATACTTCGTCCAGCCGCCGCGCAAACATGTCGGTGAAACCGTCTGGCATGTGCTGCACCACGGTAATGGCTGCCGGAAAATCTCCTGGCAGGTGCGACAGAACGTATTCGAGGGCCTGCGGACCTCCAGTGGAAACTCCGATGGCGACCACTTTATTGGGAGCTGCCGAGGAAGCCGGTATTTTCTCGGCCTTGGGCTGCACTCCCGGCAGCATTCGCGGCTTCAGCTTGCACTCGGCCGCCGCCTTTACTTTGGCGATCAGTTCGCGCGCGGTCTCCGCCATGTGCGCCGTGGCGTCTTTGGGCTTGGGGACAAAGTCGAAGGCGCCCAGCCCCAGAGCCTTCATGGTCACCGACGCGCCTTCGGTGCTGTGCGAACTGAACACGATCACCGGCACCGGCTGCCGCCGCATGATCTCTTTCAGTGTGTCGATGCCGTTCATGCCCGGCATTTCCAGGTCGAGCGTAACCACGTTGGGCTTTAACTCTTCGATCTTTTTCAGGCAGAACGTGCCATCCATCGCGGTGCCCACCACGTCAATGGATTCGTCGGCCGCCAACATCTGCGGAATCAGCTTGCGCATCAGCGCCGAATCGTCGACCACCAGCACGCGCACGGGAGGCTTTTTCATGCCTGACCTCCCACGGCCGGAGTCGTGGCCGGGGCCATGGTAGGGGCCATGGCCAGCCGCATCCGGTCGGTGTGCGACAACAGCAAGCCTGAATTGCAATGCCCCAGTTCGGTAGGCCGGGCGCGAGCCACATGCTCCACCACGGCGGGCAGGTTCAGGATCAGCACCACGCGCCCGTCGCCAAGAATTGAGGCGCCGGAAACCAGATCAGTCTGGAACGTGTGGTCATCCAGCGCTTTGATCACCAATTCCTCTTCGCCCTCCAGCAGATCGACAATCAATCCGTACTTTCTCTCTCCGACCGTGATGACGAGAACAAACAGTTTGGCCTTGCGATCTCCGACGTTTACCGGACGGCCCAGCCGCAACAGCGGCAATACCTGGTTGCGCAACTGCAGAACCTCGTAGTTGTCGACCTGGTGCACCTCGGTTTCAAAAGTCCGCGCAATCTCCAGCACCGCGTTCAGCGGGATGGCATAGAGCCGCTGCTCCACCCAGAACAGCAGGGCTTTGATGATCGCGAGAGTCAGCGGCAAGTTCAGGCGGAACGTCGTGCCTTGCCCAAGATGCGTCTCCACGCTGATCGAAGCCTTCAGGCGGTGCAACACACTCTGCACCACGTCCATGCCAACGCCGCGGCCGGAGACTTCGGTGACCTGCTCGGCGGTCGAGAAGCCGGGCCGGAAAATGAATTCAAGTATCTCGGCTTCGCTCAGCCGGGAGCATTCCTCAGGCGTCGTCATGCCCAGTTCAATGGCCTTGGCGCGAATCTTTTGCGCGTCGATGCCGCGGCCGTCGTCAGTCACTTCGACTACTACCTGGTTGCCGTGATGGTAGGCATTCAGCCGGATAGTGCCTCGTGGAGACTTGCCCGCCTTGCGGCGTTCCTCGGGAGTCTCAATGCCGTGGCTCACCGCGTTGCGCACCAGGTGAGTCAGCGGCTCGGCGATGGAATCGAGAATTCCTTTGTCGAGATCGGTGTCCTGCCCGCTGATATCGAGTTCCACCTCGCGTCCGCATTGCCGCGAAACGTCCCGTACCATGCGGGGGAAGCGGCGGAACAGCTGGTCGACCGGCACCATGCGGATCTTCATGACCGAGCGCTGCAAATCGTTCAGCACCCGCGCCTGGAAGGCCATGGCGTCGGCAAACTTGCCGCGCAGCAGTTCTTTGGGATAACGCTTGGAGAACTCGCTCAGCGCCTGCTGCAACATCGACTTGCCGATAATCAGCTCGCCCACCAGGTTGAGCACGCTGTCGATGCGTCCGGCTTCAACCCGCAGCAGGTTCTCCGGGGTCGCGGCCACGGCCGATGCAGGGGCAGCTGCGGCGGGAGTCTCGGACGCGTTCAGCGCGGGTTCCGACAGACCGTCATCGGCGGCAGTTTCGGACGCGAGAACAGGTGCGTCCTCTGCTTGCGGAGCCGGGCTCGGCGCCAGCAGCAACTCCACCGTGACTTCTTCGGCAATGGTCGGAATGCGGCCTTTAGCCGAAATCTGCGCCACCGTCTGCGCGCTGGCCAGAACGAACTCGACCTGCTTCGACGCGGCCGGCGACTTGGCGTCAGGAAGCACTGCAATCACCTGACCCACCGCGCCCAAAGCGTTGTGAATCAGCTGCCGTCCGGCAATCGGCATGGCGCAGTGCGGATCAATCTTGACCACCACGTGGTAGACCGACAGCCCGCCCGCCTGCGCCTTGGTCATGGCCATCTTTTCGTACTCGGTCCAGAGTGAGGCGACTTTCGCGGCGGGCTTCGCGGTCTTGGCGGCGGAACTCTGAGCGGCCGAGTTACCGGCAGTCGTCTTCGCCGAACTCTTGGCGGATGTCTTAACGGAACTCTTCGCGGAGCGCTTGCTCGAGGTCTGGGACGAACTCTTCGCTGATTTCGTGCGCGCTGATTTCGCGCGAGCTGATTTCGTGCCAGCCGATTTCCTGTTTGCGGATTTCTTGCCAGCGGATTTTCTGGCAGCGGAGCTCTTGCTGGCCAACTTCTTGCCTGTCGCCACCGTGCCCAATGATTTCCTGGCCGCCGGCTTACTGGTCTCTTGGGCCTGTTCCGAGGCCGGCGCCGCGGTCAGGTCCTCGATCTTCTTGCTCAGCGTTTTGATGGAGGGCAGCTTCCCGCCGGTGCGGTAGGCCGCAATCATCTCGGTAAAGACGTCGGCGGCGGCAAAGGCGATTTCCGCCACGGCGGTTTGCGTGGCGCTGCCCTCGACCGACAGGGCGTCCTCGAACTGGTGCGCCAGTTCACTCAACTCGCGCATCCCGCAGGCCGCCGAGTCGCCTTTCAAGGTATGCACGGTGCGCCGGATGCCGCGCACGATTTCTTCGTCGCCGGGCTTCTTCTCCAGCTTCAGCGCTTCTTCGTTCAGGGCCTGCAACAGTTCCAGCGAAGTCTCGAAAAAGAGTTCGCGCAGTTCCAGGCCACGTTCATCGGGGGAATTCGTCATGCGTTAATCTCTCACCTCAACCCGCTGGTACGCCGTGCCGCTGTCCTTGTGCAGCATCTGGAATTTCTCGGTCAGGCCGAGAAGGCTCTCGGCATGGCCCACGAACAGATAACCGCCGGCGTTCAAGCAGCGGTAAAACTTCTCGACCAGCCGTTTCTGCTCGGCCACATCGAAGTACATCATCACGTTGCGGCAGAAGATCACGTCGTTACGCTGGGGCAGGTACTCGGTCTTCAGATTGTGAAAGTCGAAGTGCACCATCTCTTTCAGAGGTTTCTTGATGGCATAACGTTCGCCCACCTTGTCGAAGTAGCGCAGGCGGTAGCTGTAGTCGACCATCGACATCTGGTTCTCGCTGTAGGCGCCTTCCTGCCCGTGCCGCAACACGGAATAGGCAATGTCGCTGGCCAGAATTTCGACCCGCCACGGCGGCGGCACCAGCGGTTTGGGCAAGGGCAAGTCCATGGGCAGGGGATTGCGCAGGTAGTAGTAGGCCAGCGCGTCGGTGACGAGCATGGCCAGGGTGTAGGCTTCCTGCCCGGTGGAGCAGCCCGCGCTCCAGATGCGGATGGAGAATTCGCGCCGCGAACTTTTGTGCTTGAACATTTCTTCCAGCACGGTTTTCTGAAACAAATCCAGCTGCGCTTTGTGGCGGAAGAAGCTGGTCTCGTTGACCGTGAGGTTTTCGAGCAGCTTGGCCAGTTCGTCCTTGCCCTGCGGGCTGATCAGCAGCCGGTAGTAAGAGTAGAAGGAGTCAACCTTGCACTCCTTCAGGCGGCGCAGCAGCCGGTCCTGAAGAAAATGGGTGCGCCGCTCATCGAAATGCATGCCGCACTCCTGGTAGACGAGCGTCTGCAACAGCTTTAATTCCGCTTCCGTCAGTAGAGGAGCAGGTGCCGCTCCGGATGTGCTCATTCGTTTTCTCGTTCTCGCGTAAAGAAGAAGCTGAATTCAAAAAACTGCAATCTCACCCGGCCGTGCTTACTTGGCCGCGGCGGCCAGCGCCTCGGCCTTGGGCGCGATCTTTTTTTCTCCCGGCTCGCTCTTGACCTGCAGGCTTTCCGGAGCCAGCAGTTTGCTCATGTCGAGCAGCACCACCAGGCGCCCGTCGACCTTGCCGAGGCCGGTCACACAGTTCAATCCGCCATCCTGAAACACGGCGGGCGGAGCTTCCACGGCGTCGGCGGGAATCTTCAAAACTTCAGAGGCCGAATCCACGATCAGGCCCGCCAGTCTGCCTCCATGTTCGACCACCAGGATGCGATTCTGCCGGCGCAGCGTGGTTTCTTTTTCTCCGAAGCGCTTGCGCAGGTCCATGACGGAGACGATTTTTCCGCGCAGGTTGATCACGCCCTCCAGATAATCGGGAGCATCGGGCACGGCTGTGATCTCGGGTACGCGCACGATTTCGTGCAGGGAAGTGATGGGCACGCCGTAGGTTTCGCGGCCCACCTTGAATCCCACGATGTGAAGTTCACGGCTCATATGTTCAACGTGATTTTTAGCCATGCTCTTGAGTCCCGCTCTCAGCTTTCGGTTTCAGGCTCGGAGGTTCAAACTACGGTGCCAGCGATTCCCACAGCGGCCTCAGTACTGCGCTCCCGCCGCGGCCCGGCGCGCGTTGCCGCGACCGAAATCTCCGCCCGCCTGCCCGCGCGAAGCCTCGCCCAGCGAGAAGCGGTCGATGAACTCCTGCAGCCCGCGCGACATCTTCGACATCTGTTCCGACGATGCCGCCAGTTCGGTCGAACCCGAGGTGGATTGCTGCACCAGTTCACGCATCCGCTCCATAGCCTTGACCACGGCCTGCGCTCCGGAGGCCTGCTCTTCGACCGCCGAGTTGATTTCGTGCGTAATCTCGTTCAGCCGGGTGGTGGCGCGCGCAATCTGCGACGAGCCGTGCGACTGTTCGTTGGTGGCCGCGCCGATTTCCTGGGCGAACTTGTAGACCTCGGTGACTACGTTCGAAATCTTGCGCAGCGCCGCGTTCAGCTCGCCGCCCAGTTCCAGGCCTTCGTTGACGATGGTGGTGGAGCGGTCCATGTTCTCGACCGCCTTGCGGGCTTCCTTCTGAATGCTCTGAATGAGTTCCGAGATTTCTTTGGTGGACTGCGCCGATTTCTCGGCGAGCTTGCGGACTTCGTCGGCAACCACCGCAAATCCCAGGCCATGTTCGCCGGCGCGGGCCGCTTCAATGGCGGCGTTCAAGGCCAGCAGGTTAGTCTGCTCGGCCAGATCGTCGATGACCTCGATGATCTTGCCAATGTCGTCGGCGCGTTGTCCTAGCGCTCCAATGATTTCGCCCGAGGAGTTAATAGTGGTGTTGATGCGGTTCAGGCCGTCCGTGGCTTTCTCCATGGTGCCGATGCCGTTGTGCACTTCCTCGCGCGAGCGGTTGGAAATATCGAGCAGCACTTTGGCGGTATCGGCGACGCGCTGAATCGAAGCCACCATCTGGTCGATCGAAGCGGAAGTTTCACTCACGCTCGAAGCCTGCACTTGGGTGCTCTTCACCATGTTTTGCACGTTCACGCTCATCTCGTGCATGGTGCTGGTGACTTCATCAATGGCGGAAGAAGCCTGTAGTCCGATTTTGGCCGCATCGTCAGAAGCGCTGGCCACCTGGTTGGAGGCGCTGGCCACCTGCGACGAGGCGTCGCGCACGCTGCGCACCAGGCCCGCCAGGCCCTCGATCATGCGGGAGAAGGCATTGCCTAGAGTGTCATGCGTAGACCTGGGTTTCACTTCCACCGACAGATCACCGCCGGCGATGGATTCCGAGATGCCCGCCATTTCCTTCAGGTAGGTCACCATTTTGTGGAAAGTCCGGGCCAGTTCGCCGATCTCGTCGTCGCGGTTGAGTTCAATGTTGTGGTCCAGATCGCCGGTGTTGCCGATGCCATTGGCCACACTCATCAGCTTGGCGAGCGGCTCGGTAATCGCCCGGGCGGTGCGGAAGGCAATCACAATGCCCAGGCCCAGCGCCACCACGGTGCCCAGAAACGAAATGACGACGGTGGCGGTGGCGGCTTTACCATCGGATAAGCCGCGCTCGTCCACCAGTTTGCGATTCTCGCCTTCGGCTACATCGAGCGAGTCGGTTGAATTCTTTACCCAGGCGGAAGCGTCTTTTTGAAGGTAGTAGATCTGCAGTTCGGCCACGGTGGCGTTCCCGGAGTCCACATCTTTCCGTTTTTCGATCAGGGGTTGCGCGAACTCCTTGCCCCAGGCAGTCTCGAGCTGTTGGACTTTGGTCAGCGCGGTCTTCACCTGATCGGAGTCAGCCAGGGACTTGCCCTCTTCCAGTTTCTCGTTCAGAGTGCGCAGGCCCTCGTTCATGCGGTCGACCTCGCGGGTGTCGCCGCTCAACAGGTAGTTGCTCAGGTAGAGGCGGTTCTGCATCATCATGCCGCGGACGGCCTTCGTGGCGTCCTCCAACTCACGGGACGCCGCGGCGGCGGCCTTGGCCGAATGCTCGCGCTGCACCGCGAACCAGTTCACCAGGAACAGCACCACGACCATGGTGAGGATGATGCCGAAATTCGTATAAAGCTTTTTCCCGATCGTCATGTCCGTCTCCTCCGCAGTACGTACGAAGCCCGTACAAAGCCCGCCTGACTACCGCGGCTCAAACTTAAAGTCGATTACTCCCGAGGCCTCTGCCGATGCCGGTTCAAAGCGCCATTTCTTGGCGGCATCCAGCGCCGCACTGGCCAGAACCGGGTGCCCGCCCACGATGCGCGCATCTTTCACCGTGCCATTGGGTGCGACCACAACCTCGATCTTGGCCGTTCCCGAAAGGTTCATCTTCCGGGCAAGCGCCGGATACTCGGGTTGCACCTTGCTCTTTGCCCGGCGGACAATTTCCTCGCTCTGGGCCTGTTGCGCCCCCACCTGAATCGCGCCCAGAATCACTGCTCCCAGAGTTATTGCCATAGTCAGGATCGAGAGCAGGGCCGTCGCGGTTCTTCGAGACACAATTCCTCCTCGCTTACAAGAAGCTGTCGACCCTAGGCGTGCAACGGCTGGGCCACCTGTACCTTCTTGAAAAAACCAAAGTAATAGGCCGTATCTATAAGTAAACAGGCTGGTTAATACGTCGCAAAAAGAGCACCGGACGTGCGGTCGACATTAGAATCGTCTCACTTCAGCCGATCCCAGCGTGGTTTCTCAGGCTGAGACAGATTCTCACGCCCGTCTCGGGATTTCACACTCAGGCACCCCCATTGCCATTTCCCTTGACTCAAATTGAGATGACAGGTATTTTCCCAATAGATTCAAGCACTTGTGAATCACGAACCCTATTCCTCCATTGTCGGTGCGGCACTGAGCATTTCTGGTCGCCCTCCCGTGATTCCCGGGGAGCGCAGTTTGTCTCCGGGCTCCGACGAGGGTTTCCAGGGGCTTCTGCTGCGCATCGCCGCGGAGTCGGTCGAATTCTCCGACGCCGATTCCCTGATCCGGCTGTTCTGCGGGGCGACGCGCGAGTTCTTCCAGGTGTCGGGAGTCTATTTTTGGCGCCGCGACTCGGCCGACGAGCTGGTCGGAGAGCAGGCGGATGGAAAGCTGGCCGCAAGCTTTGTCGGCATCCGCATGCGTCCGGACGAGAGTGCGGTCACGGCCGATGCCGTGCGGCAGCGGCGCGCCATCTTCGCCAATCGGGTGCATTCCGCGGCATTTCCGACGGCAACGGAATTCGCGGCGCGCTCTTTGTTGGCCGTACCAGTGGTGGTTTTCAATGAAGTGATCGGTGCCGCGACCTTCCTGCACGATTCCAGCGACGATTTCTTTAACGAAGATCGTGCCGCCAAGGCTACGATTGTGGCTGGCCAACTCGGCGGCCTGCTGGAAGCGGCCCGGTTGCGGGAGTCCTCGCGCCAGGAACTGCGCCGTACTGAGACTCTGGCGGATGTCGCGCATGCGCTCCATGGCGCGCCGGATGTTTCGGCGGTCATCGAGGCGCTGGCGGATCGCCTGCGCATTCTCCTGCGCACCAGGCTGGTTTGCGTCCTGCTCCGCCGCGAGGGACCCTTTGAATTAAAAGCGGTTTCGGCGGAGACGCCGCAACTGGCGATTGCCGCCCGGGCCCGCCATGACCGGCAAACCCTGCGCTTCGCGGCCGATCTGGCCCAGCGTGCCGTGTCCGCCGGAGAGCCCATCACGCTCTCGATCGGCGCTGACGTGCATAATGTGCACTCCCTGGGCAAGCTGGTTTCTCCGGGCATGCTGATCGCCGCTCCCTTCCGCACCTCGCGCACCCAGGGTGCAATCCTGATCTACCCGCGCGCGGACGGCATGTTCACCGCAGAAGAAAAGTCGCTGGTCGCTGGAATCGCCGGGTTCGGTGCCGTGGCTGTTGCCCATGCCGAGCTTCATGCCAGCGCTCA
>JBELAE010000076.1:0-15445 GCA_049509155.1 Candidatus Sulfotelmatobacter sp. | reverse complement strand
TTCTCTTCTTTCTTCTCTCTGGAATCGCACTGGCCCAGAGCGTCGCGTCCTTCGAAAAGCGCATCACGGTCAAGAAGCTGCCCAATGGCCTCACGCTTATCATCTGTGAACGTCCGGAAGCTCCAGTCTTTTCTTTCTTCACCCTGGTCGACGCGGGATCCGCGCAAGATCCCATGCGCGCCACCGGACTGGCCCACATGTTCGAGCACATGGCGTTCAAGGGCACCGACAAGATCGGCACCACCGATTACGCCGCCGAGAAGGTCGCCTTGGAAAAAGTCGAAGTCGCCTACGCCGCCTACATCGTCGAGCGCGACAAGGCGGTTGGTGGCGATGAAGCCAAGCTGACGCAACTCGAAAAAGCTTGGAAAGACGCCATCGCCGAGGCCGACAAGTTCGTCGTCAGCAACGCCTTCAGCAAGCTCGTCGCACAGAATGGCGGCGAAGACGTTAACGCCTTCACGGCCTACGATGAGACCGGCTACCACTACTCGCTCCCCGAAAATCGCCTCGAACTCTGGGCTTATCTTGAATCCGAGCGCTTCCTGCATCCCGTGCTGCGCGAGTTCTACAAGGAACGCAACGTGGTTATCGAAGAACGCCGCATGCGCACCGACAGCAGCCCGTTTGGCCGCCTGCTTGAGCAGTTCACCGAAGAGGCGTTTGCTGCCCATCCTTATCATCGGCCAACTGTAGGGTGGATATCCGACCTCAACACTTTCTCCGCCACCGACGCTCAGAAATTCTTCGACAAATATTATGTTCCGTCGAACATGGTGGTTGCTGTCGCCGGAGACATAAAAGCCGCCGAAGCTATGCCGATGCTCGAGAAATACTTCGGCCGCCTGCCCACGCGACCGCAGCCCGACGAAACCACCACGACCGAGCCGCCGCAAAACTCCGAACGCAAGGTCACGCTGAAAGACCGCTCCCAGCCGATTTATATCGAGGGCTACCACCGCCCGGACTACCACAGCAAAGACGACGCCGTGTTCGACGCCATCTCTGACCTCATGTCCGAAGGCCGCACCTCGCGCCTCTACCGCTCGCTCGTCCGCGACAAGAAAATCGCGTCCTACTCCGAAGGGTTCACCGGATATCCCGGCGTAAAGTATCCCCACTTGTTCGCGTTCCTCGCCGTGCCGCTTCCCGGGCACACACCGCAAGAAATTGGCGACGCCATCCACGCGGAAATCGACAAGCTAAAAAAAGATGACATCACCGACGACGAATTGAAGATGATCAAGACCCGCTCCAAAGCCAACCTGATCCGCGGCCTTGCCGACAACGAAGGCCTGGCCACGCAACTCGCCACCTACCAGACACGCTATGGCGACTGGCGCGAATTATTCAAGTCGGTCGACCGCATCGACCAGGTCACCAAGGCCGACATTCGCCGCGTCGCCAACGACGTATTCACTGACACCAATCGCACCGTGGGCATCATCGAAAACTCGCCAGGCCCTCCCGCCGGAGGCGAATCATCGTCTTCGGGCGGAACTTCCTCGGGCGGATCGTCTTCTGGTGGTCAGGATTCCAACGCCTCGGGCGATCAGGGAGGTGCGCGATGAAGCTGACTCCTCTCCTTACGACGTTGAGCGTGATGCTGATTGCCGTAGCGTCCTTGACGACCGCCCCTCAAGTCGCCGCGCAAGCCACCAGCTGGCAGCAGGTTCCCATCCCGCCACTGCCAGCTTTTAAACCACAGCAACCCAAGCGCATCGAACTCAACAACGGCATGGTGATTTTCCTGCAGGAAGATCACGAACTTCCGCTCATCGACGGCACCGCCCGCATCCGCGGCGGCTCGGTTAACGAACCTGCCGCCAAAACCGGCCTCATGGATATCTACGGCGAAGTCTGGCGCACCGGCGGTACCAAGTCCCAGACCGGCGACCAACTCGACGACTTCCTCGAGGTCCGCGCCGCCAAAGTAGAAACCGGCAGCAGCTCCGACTCCACGACCATTAGCTTCTCGTGCATCAAGGCCGACCTCGACGACGTTTTCAAAGCGTTTGTTGACGTGCTTGAGAATCCTGAATTCCGCGCCGACAAGATTGACATCGCGCAGAAAGAAGAAGGCGACGGCATCTCCCGCCGCAACGACGACGTCGGCGAAATCGCGCAACGCGAGACCGTCAAACTGGCCTACGGCGCCGACAATCCCTACGCCCGCGTGCCTGAATACTCGACCGTTGCCGCCATCACGCGCCAGGATCTCGTCGACTGGCACGGTAAATACGTTCACCCCAACAACATCATTCTCGGCATCACCGGCGATTTCGACTCCGCCGCCATGGAGGCCCGGCTGCGCGCCGCATTCGATGCCTGGCCCAAGGGTCCGGTGCTCGCGAAAAACGAAATTCAATACTCGCCCGCAAAGCCCGGCTATTACCTCGTCCCGAAAGACGATGTGAACCAGAGCACCATCCACATGGTGGCGCTCGGCACCACCCGCGATAATCCTGACTACTACGCCATCAGCGTGTTTAACGAAGCCTTCGGGGGCGCTTTCACCTCGCGCCTGTTCAACGACATTCGCACCAAGCGCGGGCTGGCTTACGGCGTCAGTGGCGGCATTGGCACGAACTTCGGCCATCCCGGCATCCTGCAAATATCCATCGGCACCAAGAGCAGCACGACTATTGAATCCATTAAGGCTGCCGATGAAGACATCGACAACCTCGCCACTCACCCCATCACCGAGGAAGAAATCCAGCACGCCAAAGACACCATCCTCAACGCCTTCATCTTCCGCCTCGACTCGCCCGACAAAATTCTCGGCGAGCGCATGGCCTACGAATATTACGGCTACCCTCCCGACTGGCTCGACAGGTACCAGGTGGAAGTCAAGAAAGTCACCGCGGCCGACGTGAACCGCGTCGCCGCCAAGTATCTGCACAAAGATCAGCTGGCCGTGCTCGTCGTCGGCAACACGAAGGACTTCGACAAGCCGCTGTCATCGCTTGGCGCGGTGAAAGAAATCGACATCACCATTCCGCCGCCGCCCGCCGAAAAGTCGGAGAGCAACGACACTGCCAAGCCCGCAGCGTCCAATCCCGAAGGCAGAGCCCTGGCCGCGAAAGTTGCCGCCGCCATGGGAGGCTTGCCCAAACTGCGCTCCATCAAGACCATGCACGTCAGCATCGACGAGAGCAACGGCGGCGGTTCACCGAACCCGGTCGATGTCACCGTCGTCTTTCCTGACCGCCTGCACATTGACATTCAAACTCCGCAAGGCGCGCTGACCATCGTCGCTTCCCCCGACGCCGCCTTTATGAGCATGGCGGGCATGGGCACGCGCAGCATGCCGCCCGATCAGAAGAACGAAATGCTCGCGCAAATGCACCACGATCTCATCTACGTCGCCCAGCACGTGGACGATCCCGCGTTCACATTCACCGCCGCGGGCACGGAAAAGATCGGCGACATCGACGCCACCATTCTCGACATCGGCGGCGCCATGCCCTGGGTGCGCTGGTACGTCGATCCAAAGACCGGCTACATTCTCCGCGAGAAATACAAAGGCCTGGGACAATCCGGGACGTTCGAGGGCGAAACCAATCTTGCCGACTGGCGCACTGTCGACGGGCTGACCATGCCGTACAAACATCAAAATAAACAGGACGGTCAGGAAACCAGCACCGCTGAATTCAAAAAGATCGAACTCAACCCGGCGGTCGACCCCAAGCTTTTCGCCAAGCCCGCAGAGGCCGGGGCCGACAAGCAGTA
The DNA here is from genome assembly GCA_049509155.1 of Candidatus Sulfotelmatobacter sp. GTDB lineage: Bacteria > Acidobacteriota > Terriglobia > Terriglobales > Acidobacteriaceae > Sulfotelmatobacter. The sequence goes on along the minus strand of JBELAE010000076.1, from coordinate 11,713 downwards.
GCGGAGTTTTACAATGAAACCGCTCACGATCTGTGGCGCCGTAATCACATTCGCGCTGAGCGCCATCCCCGCAGTGGCGCAGGTCACGACCTCGCAATACGACAACCAGCGCACCGGCGCGACCCTCCACGAAAAAACTCTGACTCCCCAGAACGTCAACGCCCGCCAATTCGGCAAACTGGGCGCATTCAAAGTCGAAGGCGCGGTCTACGCCCAGCCGTTATTCGTTCCCGCGGTCGAGATTCCCGGCAAAGGCACGCACGACGTCCTCTTCGTCGCCACCGAACACGACAGCGTCTACGCCTTCGACGCCGCTCGACCCAACGATCCTCCGTTATGGAAAGTAAGCTTTCTCGACCCCGTGCGGGGCACGATTCCTCTCTCCGAAGACATGGTGCAGTGTCCGTTCATCCGCCCCGAAGTCGGTATCACCTCTACGCCCGTCATCGACATCAGGACTGGAACACTCTACGTGTTGGCCCGCACCGCCATCCGTCACGCGGTCGGCGACAACGAATACTTTCAGCATCTGCACGCGCTGGCCATCACCACGGGTGTCGAAAAGTTTGGTGGCCCGAAACTGATCATGGCATCGGTGCCGGGCCGCGGCGCAGGCAGATCCAACCGCGAGGTTCTCTTTGATCCTCTCCACGAGAACCCGCGCGCCGCGCTCACTCTCGCCAACAACAACGTGTATCTGACTTGGGCTTCCTCCTGCGACGTCGATCCCTACCACGGCTGGGTCATAGCCTACGATCTGCAGACGCTCGCGCAAAAAGCTGTGCTCAACGTCAATCCCGACGGCAGCGAAGCCGGAATCTGGCTCAGCGATACTGGCCCCGCCGTCGATTCGGAAGGCTATCTTTACGTGCCCACCGGCAATGGCACCTTCGACGCCACCAGCGGAGGCCGCGACTACGGCGATTCCGTTCTCAAGCTCGACGGTTCTTCGCTAGCCGTCCGCGACTACTTCACCCCGTTCGATCAAGCCGACATTCTCGCCGGGGATGCCGACGTCGGCTCGAGCGGTCCCACCGTGCTCCCCGATCAACCCGGACCGCATCGTCATCTCCTGCTGCAACCCACCAAGCACTCGATTCTCTACGTGATTGACCGCGACCAGATGGGAAAATTTCACACCGACCGAGATGCCGTCGTCCAGAGGATTCAGATGGCTGGAGCTGGCTTAGGAGCCATAGCATACTGGAACGGCCACGCATTCTTCGCTGCCAGTGACGACTACCTGCGCGGCTATGCCGTGAAGAACGGCCAGCTCATTCCGGACCAGTCTTCCGCGATGAAATTTGTAACTTCCGGCGCCACGCCCTCGATCTCGGCCGACGGCACCAAGAACGCCATCGTATGGGCGCTCTCTACCAAGGTCTGGAACGGCCCTGACAACACGCCGGCAGCCCTCTACGCCTTCGACGCCACCAAACTGGGAGAGCCCATCTACACTTCAGAACAGAACAGCCCGCGCGATCGCGCCGCGTTTGCCACGCGTTTCGCGATCCCGGTCGTGGTCAACGGACGCGTCTACTTCAGCGCCCGCGGCGAGGTCGACGTCTACGGACTGCTCCCATAGGTCCTCACGCTTACTTCCCGTCATTCGAAGCGTCTAAATCTCCTCGGAGGGTCGTCGGATGAACGTACGAAGGCTGGGTTGCGTCCTGCTGGCGTTTCCGCTCGTTGCCTGGGGTCAGTCGACGTCCTCGGCGGCCGACTTGCTGCATGAAGGCTTGACCGCGATGGGCGGCGAACAGAAAGTTCGCGCTCTCGGTTCGCTCCATCTCCAGGCAACCGTCGTGCGCAACATGCTCGAGCAGTCGGAGCGCCCGGAAGGCCCGTACATCCTCGAAAACGACCAGGCCGAAGAATGGCGCGATCTCGCTCACGCCAACTGGAAGCGAACCGTGAAGGCTCACGTCTCCATGCAACCGGAGTTTGTCATGACCTCCGTCGTCTCCGACCGCGCAGTTTCACTGAGCTTTGATGGCCATGCCGGTCCAGGCTCAAGCGAGCAATTGCAGGACTCCGCAGAAGCTCTGGCTCTGAGTCCCGAACGTGTCCTGATCACCGCGCTTGCCAGTCCTGATCTGCGCCGCCAGCCCGATCTGATCTTGCAGAGTGTTGCTCATCACGAGGTTGAATTCACTTGGCAAGGATCTCCGATTCGCATCTTCCTGAACGCCGACACTCATCTGCCCACGGCCGTGGAATGGGTCACCGCCTATCCCTTCGGGATCTTCTGGAGCATCTGGGGCGAGGTCACCACACGCGTGTATTACTCATTCTGGTGGCTGCAAAACGGCTTTCATTATCCTTTGCAGAAAGACATCTTTCGCAACGGCTTGCTCGACCAGACCGAGAGCATCACGCAGCTCGATTTCAATCAATCGCACTCTGCCATCGAATTTGCGATTGCACCGGAGATCCGAGCCGCCTTCGCGGCTCGCGCCGGCAAAACCGTCGACGATCGTGCCCCGAATGCATCCGGGGTTTCGGAGATGGTTCCCGGCGTTTGGTTTTTCCCGGGAAGCTGGAACACGACTCTGATCCGTCAGGACGACGGCATCGTCGTTCTGGAAGCGCCCATCTCCTCCGGCTACTCGGCTAAAGTTCTCGAGTTCGCCCAAAGCAAGTTTCCTGGAATAGCGATCAAGGCCGTGATCACTACGTCGGACTCGTGGCCGCATATCGGAGGCGTGCGGGAATACGTAGCTCGCGGAATTCCCGTGTACGTCCTGGACCGCACGGTCCCTCTGATCGAACGCTTCTTGCACGCGCCGCGCACGAAGTACCCCGACAGCCTGGCCAAAGCGGATCGGCCGGCAGACTTGCGTCCTGTAGCGGCCAAGACGACGATTGGCAGCGGGCCGAACCGCTTGGAGCTCTATCCCATTCACGGCGAGACCAGCGAACGCCAGATGATGGTCTACTTTCCCGAACACAAACTGCTCTACGGAAGCGATCCGTTCCAGCAACTGGAAGATGGAAAGCTGTTCTATCCCCAAACCGTTTACGAACTACAAAGCGCGGTCGAGCGCGAGCATCTTTCCGTCGACCGTTTCTTCATGATGCATATCGGTCCGAACCCGTGGTCGATGGTGCTGAAGACGGTGCAGGACGCAAATTGAAAGCAAAGCTAACCTCGCCTCGCAACCGCCGTCGATGCTCGCAGCCGTGAACTGCTCGCCTGAGCTGAAACGATGCCCTGCTATGAATCTTCTTTCAAACTGCACCATCCCCTAAAAAACAAGGCCACGCAACCGCGCCCCGCTGTTTCGGTGTACATTGGTTCGCCAAGAATTTATTCGCAAGATGGTTCGCGGAGACGGAACGCCCTATGACAGATCACACCAGTAATCCGGAACCACTTCCCGCATTGCCTTTCGATAGCTGGAAAGACACTCTCGCCACCGTGCACTTGTGGACGCAGATTGCCGGCAAAGTGCGCCTTAAATTATGTCCGCTGGTGAACCACTGGTGGAATGTTCCGTTCTACTTGACCGCGCGCGGGCTCACCACTTCGGCCATGCCGTACGCGGGAGGCACAGTCCCGGTCACCATCGAAGTGCAGTTTGATTTCATCACTCACCAAGTTTTGCTCGAGACCAGTGAAGGCCGCATGGTGACCCTCGCGCTGCAGCCGCAGAGTGTGGCCGACTTCTATCAGAAATTCATGGCGGCCCTCGCCGATCTCGGTGTCGCTTGCAAAATTTGGACGATGCCATCCGAAATCGCCGATCCCATTCCGTTCGAGCAGGACCACGTTCATGCTTCCTATGATCCAGACGCCATCCATAACTTCTGGCGTATTTTGGTGTGGACCGATCAGATCTTCAAGGAATTCCGCGCCGGATTTCTGGGGAAGGACAGTCCTGTGCATTTCTTTTGGGGAGGGTTCGATCTCGCGGTCACTCGCTTCTCCGGCCGAAGGGCCCCCGAGCGGCCCGGAGCCGATTCCATCACCAAGGAAGGCTACTCGCACGAAGTAAGCAGCGCGGGCTTCTGGGCCGGCGGTGGCGATATTACCGCACCAGCTTTCTATTCCTATGCTGCGCCTGAGCCGGCCGGTTTCGCCGAGCGGAAGGTTCGCCCGCAGGCAGCTTTCTATCACCCACAACTCAAAGAATTCCTGCTGATGTACGACGACGTGCGCACCGCCGAGTCGCCCAAAACCGCGCTGCTGGAATTTCTGCAAAGCACTTACGACGCAGCCGCCGACCTGGCAAATTGGGACCGCAAGAACCTGGAGCGCTAGATGATTTCGACCAGCTGGGTTACAGCTCGTGAAGACGGCTAGCCCGGATGAAGACTGGAGAATTGCCTGGGGAGCATAACGAGCGTAAATCGAGGGAATACCCACCATGCCAACGCCGAAAGATGCTTTGAAGGACCGCCTTTCCCGGTACCAGGAGATTACCCTGAGCGTAACCGGCAGAAAATCCGGACGCACGATCTCACAGCCGGTCTGGTTTGTTTTGGACATGGACCAAGATAAGCTCTACCTGTTGCCGGTTCGCGGCTCGGATACACAGTGGTACAAGAACGTTCTCAAAAACCCGACCATCGGTGTCGATGCCCGCGGTGCAGACGCAAAATTTCAAGCTGTTCCGATCACCGATCAAAAGCAGGTTTCGTCAGTGATTGAGAAATTCCGCGCCAAGTACGGGGCCGGCGATGTGAAGAAATACTATTCAAAGTTCGACGTTGCCGTGGTCGCTCAAAAGCAATAGTGATCTGCACGGCCAGATCAATTAAGGATCAGGAAGATGGAAGTCAAACGAAATGGCACGCAACCTTCCGCGAAAGGGCCGGCCGAGTGGTTCAGCGGCACGGTACGAATTGATCCGCTGTTTCAGGCGCCCGATCCCGCACTGGTTCAAGGCGCCAGCGTAACTTTCGAACCGGGTGCGCGAACCGCCTGGCATACGCATCCGCTCGGTCAGACACTCATCGTCACGGCTGGATGCGGCTGGGCTCAACGCGAAGCCGGCCCCATCGAAGGAATTCGCCCCGGGGACGTGGTCTGGTTCCCGCCCGGTGAGAAGCACTGGCATGGCGCCACGCCAACTACGGCGATGACGCACATCGCGATTCAGGAAAAGAAAGACGGCAAGGTCGTCGACTGGCTGGAGCACGTTACGGACGAACAATACGGCAAGCCGTGATCGCGTAATCGATAAAAGCTCGTCCTTTTCGGCTGGATTTCTGCACCGCTCGGTAGTGGGCTACCTTGAATTTTGTCGCCTATTATCGCGCTCTAGTTGGAGTGTTCCCATCCGAGCCTTGGAAGGTGTAGACTCCTCGCAGGAGATTCAAATGGAGCGCGCCAGATTTGTAGCCATATTTGTGGCCATATTTGGAGGCTTATTTGTAGCTTTTTTGTGTGTTGTTATCAGCGCCTTTGATCCAAGCGGAGAACGAAGTAAAGCTGCGCGGGATAAGCGTATGGCCGAGCATAAGATGGCGGCACGACTTCTCAGACTCGACATTTGAGCGTTCCTGAAAAAGCTCTCCTCAATATCCCCGGAAATGGTTCACCTGAAGTCTGGGTCGTCTTGATTTAGGGGCCGCCACAAAATTTCACAACGCAGTGTTAGCACACTACCCTTATCGATCCCGCCGCTCTTTCCGCCCTCCGCTGTTCGTAGGCTTCCCCGCTGTCTCACAATGCAAGTAGCCCAGTAACGCACTACTCCATTACGAATTCCTCCTCCCCAATCCTCTATAATTTAAGGCTTCCATGGTCACCGCGTCCCCGCCCGCCCCGCAACCCGGACAGCCCGCCACTTTCGGCGTGCGGCTGCATCGCTTCTGGCGCCGGGTCACCGACGGACTCGAGGTCAGCCAGCTCTGGTCGCAGTTCGAATCCGAAGCCCGCACCAGCTATCGCCTGTACTCAAAAGATGTCGAAGCGAAAACTCCGGAAGGCCTGACCCGCGGCGGCCGCCGCATTCAGATCGTCAAGGAATTCTTTTGGGCGGTATTCGAAAAGCTTTCGCCCGCGCGCCGCGTCCTGCTGCTGTTGGCGCTGATTCTGATGGTGCTGCCCAGCGGCAGCTATAACTATCAAGGCGCCAACCAGGAAGTCCATGTTGGCGAATTCGATTTTCACTTCTGGGGAGCGCTGCTTCTGCTGCTGCTGCTGATGCTCGAAATCGCCGACCGCGTGGTGATGAAGCGCGACCTGCAAATCGCGCGCGAAATTCAAACCTGGCTGCTGCCCGGCGCGCCGCCGCAGATTCCCGGCCTGGCCGTCGCCTACGCTACCCGACCCGCCAACACGGTTGCCGGCGATTACTATGACGTGTTCCCGCGCCCCGGCCGCACCAATGAAGAAAACCGCGTGGTGCTCGCCGTGGCCGACGTGGCCGGCAAGAGCATTCCCGCCGCCATGCTCATGGCCACGTTCCAGGCCAGTCTGAAAACGCTTTCCACCGCGCATGTGGCCCTGCCCGAGCTTGCCGCCAACATGAACCGTTACGCCTGCGGCAACAGCCAGGGCGGGCTGCGTTTCACCACCGCGTTCCTCGCGGAGTACGATCCCGTCCGCCGCACCGTCGACTACATCAACGCCGGTCACAACAACCCGATCCTGCGCCGCGCCAACGGGCAGATTGAACGCCTTGACGTGGGCGGCCTGCCTTACGGCATTCTGCCCGACGCGAAATACGAAGCCGCCACCGTCACTCTGGCGCCCGGCGATTGGCTGATCATCTTCACCGATGGATTGGTGGAAGCCGAGAACGCCCGCCAAGATGAATTCGGCGAGGCCCGCCTGCTGGCCGCGATCGAAGCCGGAAAATCTTCCGAACCCGCCGACATGCTCAAGCGCTTCATGGCCGAACTCGACCTCTTCGTCGGCAACACGCCCCAGCACGACGACGTCACCTGCCTGCTGCTGAAAGCCGAGAGCTTGTAGCCGCGCGGGAACCTACTGTTCGGAAATCGGCGCGCACGACTTGGGATGAATGAACAGCGTGGGGTCCTGCGGAGCCAGCACAACACTCTTATAACGAATAATCGGGTTATGACCGCTCGCTAACAGAACTTCAATCCTGATCGGAAACCCTTGCAGGTCGTCCGCTTCCCAAAGTTTCATCTTCAGCGGACTAGCTAGCATCGGCGACGAGACCGTCACGGTTTCGATCCGGCTGGAGTGACCGTCCATCGTCTCTTTCCCAGCGGCAGCGCGGGTCACGGTTGCGCCCGGCTTGGCCGCAGAAAAAGGAAACACTCGAATATAAGGATGACCGTCATGCATGCAGCCCGCGGCCGACATCCCGTAGGTTTCGCCGGCCGCCAGGTCTGTGATGTAGTAGCCCTGCCTTCCCGGATCCTCCATTCGCATCAGCCGGCCCGAGCGGTAGATATGCCCTTCCTGAGCGCCCTCCCCAGGCTCCAGCCGGCTACCGGCCATCACAGCGGAAAACTCCGTGAATGCATCCAGCGGATACGAGGTTCCGGAGGGCTCAGCCGGGCCCTTTTCAGTTGCCGCTTGCTCAGTTGCCCCTTGCTCAGTTGCACCTTGCTCAGTCGCCCCTGGCGCGCGCGCCTGCCCAATCAACTGAACCAAAATCCAGGCCGCCAGAAAGATACTGCTCGTCCATCGAAACATTTTGTCGCCTTCCGCGGGTTAAACAGTTAAATGAACACCCGAATCAGAGATTTAGTTTAGTCGAAGGACCGCCCATCGCCCGCATCGGCCAATGCACAAGGAACGAAGAAAAGGCCAAGCTACCGATGAGCCTGGCCTTTCGAAAGACAATCGCAGCCATTCCGGCGCTATAAGTAGTCGCCGAAACTGAACGCAGTCTTGCTGTCGCCACCCAACTGCTTGGTCAGGAAACCGTAATTACCCAGGAAGGCTTCGCCGCCGAACGTGTAATAAAACGCCCAGCCAAACGGACCGCCGTCCTTCAACTGTTGAGGAGTCGCCGGCACCAGTTTGGTCACGTAAAGGAACGCGCAGCCGCAGGCAAAACCCCCGCCGCTGGAAATAAATGCATCGCCCGAATTGTCTCCGAGAGTTACGACAGCGCCCGTCACCGGCACACCAGAGCCGGCAGATATGTTTGCCTGGACTCCGACCATCACGCCGTTTTCCGGATCGACGCCGCAGTCGTTGGTGTACATGTTGTGCACGCCCACCACATTCGAGGCATTCACAGTAAGCACTTCGTAGTCGCAATACTGCGTTTTTTGGTCGTAGCTAAGGAAACCCAGGCTGTAGGTTTTCTGCCCGAAGGCAGCGCTGCAGCCGAGTAACAGAAGAGCAATTACTGCCAAGCTTTTCAGTCTCAAGGTTTTATCCTCCGCAGGAGCAGTTAACATTTCGTCGCGCTCCGAGTTGTCACAGAAATGTAAAAAGTGACGTCTGCCAATATCAAACCGCACCGTCAAACCGCGCTATCACACTGCGCAATAAAACTGCACCACCAATCACTCTCGCATGAACTCGGCATACATCCGGTGAAATGCATGCACGCCCTTTTCCTGTTTCACGCTGAACCGGCCGCGCGAATAACTGCGCGACCGCAGATTCTTCTGCACCACTTCGCAGATGCCCACATCTTCAATCTGAATCTGATCGCTGAACTCGACTGACGCTTTGGCCGCCGCTGACCCATGATGTTTCTCCGGCAAATACCATTCGAAGATCGCGAGCGTGCGTTCCGCCTCGACCGGCAGCACGATATTCAGCGATACGTTGTCGGGATAGCAGTTGAGCATCCAGTTGGGAAATATCCAGAAGTAGTCCGTGGTCAAGTCTTCGCCAGCGTCCTGGTAGCGCCGGGGCGTGGTATCACCCGGCTGTGCGCCGCGAATCGGACTGAACTGGCGTACATATCCCGCTTGCCTCCGTCCCGCACGACCCACAGCATGAGGCTCGACCACGTAGGCGTTGTAATCCAGTTCGCGATTCAGCCCCGGATGCACGCTGGGCAGGTGATAGCCCTCGAGATAATTATCGACATATGTCTTCCAGTTGCACTTCATGTCGTAGGTGCGGCGCTCGAACAACTTCATGTCGGCAAAAGGAAATCTCTCCGCCTGCCGGGGAAGTTCGCCCAGACTCTCGCGCAAAGGCCGTGCCTCCGGATCAAGGTTCACGAAGACGAGGTTGAACCACTCTTCGGTGCGCGCGGGCCTCAGGGCAAAATCTGCCGGCGAAAATCCCTCGACGCCTTCGATTTCGGTGGCGCTGAGCAGCGCTCCGTCGAGCCCGTAGGTCCAGCCGTGGTAACCGCAGCGAAACAGTTTGCGCGAACCACAGCCTTCCGCCGCAGGCCCAGCGCGGTGCCGGCAAACGTTATAAAAACCTCGCAGCTTGCCATCGAGGCCGCGCACGAATACGAGCGGCTCGCCGATCAGTTCGGTGGTGAAATAGTCGCCGGGATTGGCGACCTGGCTGGCATGACCAACCACCTGCCAGGTGCGCGCGAATATTTTTTCTTTCTCAGCAAGCAAAGCACTCGCGTCCGTGTAGAGCGATGCGGGCAGCGTCCAGGCCCGCGCGATGTCGGCTTCCACTTGAAATCGATCGTTGGGAGAATCCATGCAGATGTCTGAGAACTTCGCCGCAATATTCTACTGCACGTGCGGCGACCCCGACGCTCTGGCAAGCGTCGTCACTCTTTCTTTCTTGCCCTCTTGTTTAACGGTTTTGTTTGGCTAACTGGCGCAAGCCGCAGCTTTGACTTTCGCTTCGACCGTCGCGCGAGATGCAACGCGAGTCTGCATTTCTGGAATCAGTGCAGGTAACCGGAAGGCCCAGACGATCGAAACCACCGAGGATGCAAGCGCCAGAGACCAGGGCAGAAATTGGCTCTGCAACAGCAGGGGAAGGCCGAAGCGGCAGAGCATCAACCATCCCAGGAACATCGCACCGCCGCAGAGCACCGGCAACCAGCGTTCGCGGTTTCGAAAAGCGACGGTACGGACCATGCTGGCCTGCATGCAGAGAGCAAACGGAAGCGCAGCAATCAGGTCGAACAGATAGTGTTCTCCGGTTGCCATGGTATCGAAGGCCGTAGCCAAAACAAATGCAGTGGCGGCCGCACGGCCCCATCGGGGAAGAGTTCGAGTGTTCCACCAAATCAGCAAGGCCCAGGTGAAGTGCAGCGACGGCACTCCGTTGCGGGGAATCAGCCAATCCACTGGAATCCTTTGTAGTTGCAAGCCCGCCAGCCTCGAATAGGCGAAATTTGCCCCGGGAAAGGAAGCCGGGAAACCATACCGTGGACCGCAAACCGGAAACACGCTGAAGAATAGGTACCCCACCATGGCAGCAGCGAACAGGAGTTCGATCAACTCCCAGATAGGTTTCTCGCGGCGCGCCATGAAGGCCGCATAGAACGCAGCCATCGCCAGCACAATCCCTTCGTAGGTCAGCCTGACCAGCGGAATCAGCCAGGAATTGGCAGCTAACGCGCGGCCACTCGCGAAACTCGGCTGAAAGCCGAGACTGCCATCAAATACAAAAGTGTAAAGATCGAACGTCTTGGCGTGCAAATACGACGCCATATTCAACGAGTAGACTGACCCAAATATCATGAAGGTCATCACGCAGGAAGGTAGGAGGATGCGAAAGGTCTGGCTCCTGGCTTGACGTGGTTCCCACACCGCCTTGCAGCAGAGAAACAGCAGACTCGCGAGCCCCAAAGATCCGGTCAACTGAATCAGCAGCGTTACCGCATCCTCGATACGCCGAACCACAAAGAAGGCAATCATGGCAGCGGCGAGAACGACAATTCCCACCTGCCGCCAGTTCGGGCGGCCAGCCAACAGCAGCAAGCAGGCGCCCCCGATTCCGTATCCGACGAAAGGCTGACGGAAATCCAGGTGTAGCGCGGCAATGTCGGCGAGCACGACCAGACAGGCAATCGCCGCGGTTCGGAGCGCGAGTGACAAATCCGGTGCAGAATTTTGGGAGGCAGCCATGGCTTGGAATTCCCAAATTAGCACGGATGTTCTAGAAGCGAGCGGGTATCACCCCCCTGGGCCGGTTACCGATGTCACTGCGGCTGAGCAAGAAGCGCAGCACTGGATCCAGGCGCGGACGGAGCAACTCAGCTCCGAAAGGCTGAAGAACCGAATTCCTCGGCGCGACTGCGAGCTTGATGGTCGGTTCTGAAACGGAACCCAAGTCGTATCCAGACTGACACGAATTGTCAGATCATCCGCCGAATTTTGCCAGCAGGCACGGAGTTTGGCAGTTCAAGAAGGGCACGGAAGTTTGTCCTTTCACTGAAACTAAAGCCCTTCACAAGCGGTCCCTTGTAACTAACGTAACTATCCGTTTTGGAACAGCAAGTGCAAATATGGGAATCGACTGCGTCGTCCGTTGACCAGCAGTTAGACAGAGAAAAAACGAAACGAGAGGAAAACTAGAGATGCGGAAACAAAAGGGTTTCTCACTGATCGAGCTGCTGATCGTGGTGGCAATCATCCTGATCATCGCAGCGATCGCGATTCCGAACTTGCTGCGCGCCCGCATGGCGGCCAACGAGTCGTCTGCTGTCGCTTCCATTCGTACCGTCACGACGGGCGAAGTAACCTATCAGACCGCGTATCCGACCATCGGATATTCTTCGGCTCTGCTCAACCTCGGCGGCGCCCTGAGCGTGGCCTGCGTTCCCAGTTCGACCACAGCTTGCTTGATTGACTCCGTGCTCGCCAACAACGGTAACCCCGCTGGCGGCGG
>JBELAE010000075.1:0-18274 GCA_049509155.1 Candidatus Sulfotelmatobacter sp. | reverse complement strand
CTAATTTGCATTCGTTTGACCTTTCGTTTGGGAAAGCGCATGTGTTTTACCCAGAAGCGGTGCCCGAGCGATGCACGGCAGCCCTACTACTCGATGTCGATCCGGTGGGACTGGTTCGTGGTAAGCGAGGACAACATGAGGGTGGCACGCTCGATCAGTATGTGAACGACCGGCCTTATGTGCTCTCTTCTTTTCTGAGCGTCGCTATGGGCCGGGCCTTTGGGACGGCCATGTCAGGGCGCAGCAAAGGTAGGCAAGAATTGGCGGATCTGCCTATTCCATTGGCTGCAAACCTGACGGTTGTGGCGTGCAGGGCGGGCGAAGGGTTGATTCGAGAATTGTTTGAACCTCTCGGGTACAGCGTGGTGGCCCAGCAGCACCCGCTCGACGAGAAGTTTCCTGAATGGGGCGAGGGGCCGTACTACTCGGTGACCCTGGCTGGGACGTTCCGTTTACAGGATCTCCTCAACCATCTTTATGTCCTAGTGCCGGTGCTAGACGCAGAGAAGCACTATTGGATAGGCCAAGATGAAGTTGAGAAGCTGCTGCGCAAAGGAGAAGGCTGGCTTGGCTCACATCCTCACAAGGAAACAATCGTAAGGCGCTATTTGCCACGACAGAGACAACTGGCGCGAGAGGCGCTCGCCAGGCTGACGGAGGAAGACAATCTTGATCCTGATGCGACTGAGGAAGCTCACGCTGAACAAGAAACGAAGATGGAGGAGCCGATCCGCCTGTGGCAACAACGGATGGGAGCCGTCGTTGCGGTGCTGCGATCAGCAGAAGCGAAACGTGTCTTGGATTTGGGCTGCGGAGAAGGAAAGCTTCTTCGGGTGCTGTTGGAAGAGAAGTCGTTCACTGAGATCGTAGGCATGGATGTCTCCTATCGAAACCTGGAAATTGCGAGCCAACGTTTGAAACTCGACCGGATGCCCACGAAGCAAAAAGAACGGCTGAAACTGATGCATGGTTCGCTGATGTATCGCGACAATCGTTTATCCGGATACGATGCGGCGACGGTCGTGGAAGTAATCGAACATCTGGATGCGCCACGATTGGCCGCGTTCGAGCGAGTACTTTTCGAAGCAGCGCACCCGAAATCGATCATTGTGACCACACCCAATGCTGAGTACAACGTGAAGTTTGACACCCTGCCAGCGGGACAATTCCGGCACAAGGATCATCGATTCGAGTGGACTCGGGAACAGTTCCAGCAGTGGTCAGGGCGCATATCCGAGCGTTTTGGATATACGGTTCGGTTTCTGCCCGTGGGAGAAGAAGATCCCAGAGTCGGCGCGCCTACGCAAATGGGGGTCTTTAGTCTGTGAACATAACGATCCCTGAACTTTCGCTCATTGTCCTGATCGGACCTTCTGGTTGCGGAAAGTCCAGCTTTGCTCGGGCTCATTTCAAGCCCACCGAGGTGCTCTCGTCCGACTTCTGTCGTGGGCTTGTATCGGACGACGAGAACGCTCAGTCGGCTACGAAAGATGCGTTCGAGGTGTTGCACTTCGTCGCTCGCAAGAGACTTGCTGGCGGCCGCCTCACGGTCGTTGACGCCACAAATGTTCAGCCGGAGGCGCGTAAGCCGCTGGTCGCTCTCGCTCGTGAGTTCCATGTTCTGCCAGTTGCGATCGTGCTTAACCTACCGGAGAAGCTCTGCCACGAACGTAACCAGAACCGACCAGACCGACAGTTTGGTCCTCACGTAGTCAGAAACCAGTCGCAACAACTGCGGCGTTCACTGCGAGGCTTAGAGCGGGAAGGGTTTCGGCATGTCTTCACTCTGTCCCCTCCGGAAGAGGTCTCGTCGGTCAGAATTGTGCGTCAGCCGCTTTGGAACAATCTCAAACACGAGCACGGGCCTTTCGACATCATTGGGGACGTGCACGGTTGCTACGACGAGCTAAGCGCGCTGCTCGCACAAACTGGTTACAAAATCGAAAGCGGACCGGACGGACCGAAGATTACCCCGCCAGATGGACGCAAGGCGGTCTTCGTTGGCGATCTTGTCGATCGCGGGCCCAAGATCCCTGAAGTTTTGCGTCTGGTCATGAGAATGGTTGCTGAAGGAACGGCATTGTGTGTTCCCGGAAACCACGACATGAAGTTGATGAAGAAACTAAAAGGCCGCGATGTACAGATGACGCACGGGCTCGCCAACTCAGTTCTGCAACTCGACAAAGAAAGCCCGGAGTTCAGGCAAGCTGTCATCAAGTTTCTCGACGATCTGGTCAGCCATTACGTGTTCGACGACGGAAAGCTTGTGGTCGCACACGCGGGCATGAAGGAGGAAATGCAGGGGCGTGGATCGGGCAAGGTACGCGATTTTGCTCTTTACGGCGAGACAACGGGAGAGACAGACGACTACGGACTTCCTGTGCGTTACAACTGGGCTGCCGAATATCGCGGCACAGCCATGGTCGTTTACGGGCATACGCCCATTGCAGAGCCCGAATGGCTAAACCGCACGATCAATATCGATACCGGGTGCGTGTTCGGGGGCAAACTGACCGCACTGCGCTACCCTGAACGTGAACTCGTGTCGGTACCAGCGCTGCACACCTATTACGAATCGGTAAAACCGTTCCTGACCGAAGAAACCAGTGCGCCTGCGCTGACCGCTCAACAGCAACTGGATGATCTGCTGGACATCGAGGATGTAATCGGCAAGCGGATCATCAACACACGCCTAAACCGAACCATCACAATTCGGGAAGAGAACGCCATCACCGCATTGGAGGTGATGAGCCGATTTGCCTCGAATCCAAAATGGCTCATCTATCTGCCACCTACGATGTCTCCTTGCGAGACCAGTAGGCGCGACGGATTACTGGAACACCCTGAGGATGCCTTCGCTTACTATCTGCACGAAGGCGTCCACAAGGTCGTTTGCGAACAGAAGCACATGGGGTCGCGTGCGGTAGTTGTGATCTGTCGTGATGCAGATTCTGCCCGGAAGCGGTTCGGGATTATGGAAGGAGAATCCGGAGCCTGCTACACACGAACAGGAAGGCGATTCTTCAATGACACGGCGCTGGAATCGCAATTCTTAGAGCGAGTCCGCCACGCAGTGGAGGCAGCCGGCATCTGGGAGAGTCTGAAAACCGATTGGGTTTGTCTTGACTGCGAATTGATGCCGTGGTCGGCGAAAGCGCAAGAGTTGCTGCGCCAGCAATATGCCCCAACCGGGGCAGCGGCGAGAGCAGCCTTGCCCCCGGCCATCGCCGCTTTGAGAGCGGCGGCGGGCAATCCTGAAATCGCCGCTCTGGCAGAACGATTCCAGCAGCGCGAGGAAGCCGCCCATCTTTATGTCGATGCATACCGACGATATTGCTGGCCTGTGCATTCTTTGTCCGATCTGAAACTCGGTCCCTTCCACGTACTCGCCAGTGAGTCAGGCGTGCACACGACGAATGACCACGTGTGGCACATGGAAACGCTGGCTCGAATCTGCGACGCTGATCCTGATCTGTTGCTCGCGACGCCGTTCCGAGTTGTGGATCTCACCGACAAAGCGGATCAAGAGAAAGGAATCCAGTGGTGGGAGGAACTGACGGCAAGCGGCGGCGAGGGCATGGTGGTAAAGCCGTTGGAGTTTGTGACGAAGGGACGGAAAGGGCTGGCGCAACCTGCCGTTAAAGTTCGAGGACGAGAATACCTCCGGATCATCTACGGGCCGGAATACACGTTGCCGGAAAATTTAGAGCGTCTCAAGAGCCGGGGCCTCGGCACAAAACGATCGCTTGCTCTTCGTGAGTTCGCCCTAGGACTGGAAGCACTGGAGCGATTCGCACACAAAGAACCCCTCCGCCGAGTTCACGAGTGCGTTTTTGGTGTCTTAGCGCTGGAAAGCGAACCCGTTGATCCGAGATTGTAGGATTGCGCCGAGGATTGGCTAAAGTCGGAATTTCTGACAGTTCGGATGTGTAAGCCATGCCGTTTACGCCGACGCCTTTTGTTACTATGACTTACGAGACGCCGATACCTCAGAAATCCCCTGCGTTTGCCATTACATATGGATGTTGTTTATTTACTTAGACTTACGAGACAGCTGGCTTCCGCTTTTGAGTCCGCTGCGTCTGCCAGTTCCGCCATCCCGGCTCGGAATGGTTTCTATATTGTACGGCAGCGTTTGAGAATTTTGAATACGGTCACGCGGGCAGCGGATTGCGCACGGGCGCTGCGATCATGGGCAACTCCACGCGGAACGTGGCTCCGTGGCCGGGGCGGCTTTCGACACCGATCGAGCCGCGGTGTTGCGTAACGATCCACTGCGCGATGGCCAGCCCCAGTCCCGCGCCGCCCTGGGCGCGGCTTCGCGCCTTGTCGACGCGGTAGAAGCGTTCGAAAATCTTGCCCTGGTCTTCCTCGTCGATTCCCACTCCTGAGTCCTGAACCAGAATCACCGCGTTCTCGCCTTTCGACTCGAGTGACAGATACACCGAGCCGGGCGAGGATGTGTATTTGAATGCGTTGTCGAGCAGGATGTCGGCCAGCCGGCGCAGCAGCATCTCGTCGCCCATTACGAAAAAGTCTGAAGCGTCAACCCGCGCTGAAAACTGCAGGTTGCGAATGGTGGCCACCTGCTGCCAGCTCTCGACGACGCCGCGGAGGGTCTGGCGCAAATCCACCGGCTGTAGATGGAGCGCCTCGCGGCCCGAGTCAGCGCGCGCCATCGACAGCAACTGTTCAATCAGCGCTGTGGTGCGTTCAGCCTCCAGCAGGATGTGGCGCAGCGACTCCTTGTATTCGGCCTCTCCGCGGGAACGCCGCAGAGCCAGCTCGGCCTCGGTGCGGATCAGCGATATGGGCGTTCTCAATTCGTGGGAGGCGTCGGCGGTAAATTGGGTGATGCGCAGAAATGCCGATTCGATGCGGTCGAGCATTTCATTCAACGTGTCCGACAGACGCTGCAGTTCATCTCCCGTATCCAATTTCTGCAGGCGCCCGCTGAGATTCGTTCCGCTGACCTCGCGCGCGCCTCGCACCAGTGCATCCACAGGAGACAGGGCTCTGCGGCTCAGCCAGTAGCCACCGCCCGCTGCGGCAAGCAGCAGAAGCGGGGCGAACATGAGCAGGTACGAGCGGAACTGCGACAGCGTTCCGACCACGTCTCCAGCGGGAACGCCGAGTTCCACGGTGTAAACGTGCCCATTGATGTTGTTCAGCTTCGCGAAGGTGAAGCGGAAGGGCTGGCCGTCAAGCTTGCGGCTCTTCATCATGGGCCGCTTGACTTCATCGGGGGGCAAGAGAGCCGCCGGGTGCGCCTCGAGGAACGCGGAACGGTAAATCAGCTGGGCGTTGTCCGCGTAAACTGCCAGGTAATCGCCGGAGTGCTCAATGTCGTAGGCCTCGTGGGTCTCTTCCTGCAGCTTGGCGATCGAGGCATCTTTCTTCTGCGCCTCCAGAAAACTCTTCACGTCGTCGACCTGCGCCGCCAGGCCGTCGTCCACCATGTCGTAGAGATTGTGCCGCAGGATCAGCCACATGCCCACGCCGAAGGCGAACTGGGCGACGGCAAAGATGGCAAGGTACCAGAGTGTGAGGCGTACGCCGATGGAGAGTCTTCTCACGCGCGCCCATCCAGACGAATCATGTAGCCAACGCCGCGCACCGTGTGAATCAACTTGGTGCGGCCCGGGGAGTCGATCTTGTTGCGCAACAGGTGCATGAACGCATCGAGCGTATTCTCTTCAATCTCGCGATCAAAGCCCCAGACCGACTCGATGAGAGAGCGGCGCGAAACCACCTTGCCGGCGCGGTACATCAGGCGCTCCAGCAGATTGTATTCCGTGCGCGTCAGTGCGACCCGCTCTTCGCCGCGCAGCACTTCCCGGCTGGCCGGATCGAGAACCATATCGGCAACTCGCAGATTGATATCCTGCGCCACCAGCGCCCGTCGTTTCACCGCCCGCAGCCGCGCCAACAGTTCGTCAAACGAAAACGGCTTGGTCAGATAATCGTCAGCGCCCCCGTCGAGGCCGCGCACAATATCGGGTACCGAGTCGCGGGCCGTCAGCATCACGATTGGCGTCCCGATGTTCTCGGCGCGCAAGCGCTTAGCCACCTCATACCCGCTAAGGTTGGGCATCATTACGTCGAGAACAATCACATCGAATTCGTAGGACTTCGCCAGAGCCAGGCCTTCGGCGCCGTCCGACGCGCAAGTCACCATGTGGCCCTCCTCCGTCAGTCCCTTGCGGAGAAGGTCGGCCATGCGCGCTTCGTCTTCCACGATCAGCAGCTTCATGAGGAACAGACTTCCGGATTGCCCATCCCAACTTCAGGACGAATTTCAGAACGACTTTCAGAATGAAGTTTAGAACGGAAAGCGAGGCCGCTGCACCATAATCCCGCAACCTGAAAAAATATTAACCCGTTCTTCATCACCCAGTCACAACGTCCCCTTAGACTTCCTAGTCATCCCGATAGATCGAAAGTCCAGCGCGACGTAATCGCAGATTCCGAACACATCGCACAGGACACAAAGGAATGACGACCGGAATCTCTCGAGGGTTTTTCAACTTTTATTATTCGTTTCATCATTCGTTCGCAATTCTAGTTTTGCAGTCTCCATTTCAAGGAGCTCAAGCCATGAAATCCAAGCGCTTCTTCCCCAACAATTTCTCCATTCTTTTGCAGTTGGCAACGGTGCTGGTTCTCGCACTCGTGACCAACCCGGCCTTCGCCCAGTCCGCAAAGGGCACCCTCATCGGCCGGGCAGCTGACACCGAAAATGCCGTACTGCCGGGCGCGAAAGTGCAAGTCGAACCGGGCAATGCTTCTGTCGCGACGGACCACCAGGGAGAATTTACCGTTATTGACCTCGCGCCCGGCACCTACAAAATCACAGTTTCCTACGTTGGCTTCCTCTCCTACACCGCGGACGTTAAGGTTGTCGCCGGCCAAGCTACGCGGGTTGATGCCGTTCTGAAGGTCCAGGCCAAAGGGGAAGTGGTGACCGTGGTCGCGGATGCATTCGGCGTAGCTCAGGCCATTAACGAACAGCGCACCTCCGACAACATCCTGGATGTGATGCCAGAGGGCGTAATTCAGAGTCTCCCCAATGAAAACATCGCCGATGTTGTGGGCCGCATGCCGGGAGTAAGCCTGGAGCGCGACGAAGGCGAAGGAAAGTATGTGCAAATCCGCGGCACCGAGCCGCGCCTCAATAACACGACGGTCGATGGCGTGGAACTTCCCGCGCCGGAAGACAACGTCCGCCAGTTTAAACTTGACACCATTCCTTCCGACATCGTCGAAGCGGTTGAAGTGAACAAGACCCTGGCCGCTAATCAAGACGCTGACGCCATCGGCGGAACCGTGAATCTGGTCACCAAGAAAGCGGGTGATTTGCCGACCCTGAAACTGGAGAGCATCGGCGGGTTCACCCCCATTGTAAACACCCGTTACATCGGCCTGGTGACCGGCACGGTAGGTCAGCGCTTCGGCTCTGATAAGCGCTTCGGCGCCCTGTTTACCGGCAGCTACGATTACAACGGCCGCGGAATTGACGACATCGAACCGTCGCCTGACCCAGGTTACGCGACCCCGACTTATGACAGCATAGACATCCGCGAGTATCGGTACCAACGCAAACGCTATGGCTTCGGCGGTTCGATCGATTACAAACTAAAGGACCCGGCCTCTGGCCTCTACCTGCACTATTTCGATTCCGATTTCAGAGATTATGGGAACAAGTGGGTTTACACGCTGAACGATTTCAATCTGACTGGCAACCCACCGCATTTCAGCACCTCCCAGCGCGCGCCAGACTACGGAGTAGCGAGCGTTGCGCTTGGCGGAAAACATGTCTTCGCCGGTTCGTGGCTGAGCTGGGAACTTTCAGCGGCGCGGTCGCTCGAGGGCGGCGCTGCGGGCAATCCGGGCGCCGACTTTCAGCCCGTGGCAGGCACGCCTCTGAACAATCTGTCTACTTGCGTCAACGCTCCCACCCGTAACTTTCATCTGCCGCAATGGGACCCATCTTGCTTCGGATCTCCCACCTATGATCCGACCCAGTGGAGCTTGCAGGACATCAACACCACCCAAGGCAACACTTCGCAGGTCAACCTGCAGGGAGCCATCTCCTACGCGAGGAATTATCACGTCGGTTCACACTTCTCGACGTTCGAGTTTGGATTCAAGGTGCGCAACGCGCACAAGGGGCAAGACGCATATTCGCCCACCTATGACCAGACGCTTTTTGGGACACCTCTATATCCCCAGGCAACGCCCCCGACTTGCACTGGAACAGGTGAATCCAACTGCACGCCGCTGATGACGCAATACTTGAGCGGATTCACGAATCCGCACTACTACTTTGGAGCCTACGGGCCCTACGGACCTGTGACCACTTTCTCGAACATCAATGGCGCTGTAAACAGTCTTGCAGCCCAAGCCATCATGCCGCTCGATCAGGAAGCGACCCAATTCACGTCGGACTCGTCAAACTTCGACTTGACCGAGCGGGTCTCAGCGGCCTACGCGATGAATACGATCGAGTTCGGCCGTTTCCGTTTGCAGACTGGACTGCGCGTCGAGGCCACGCAGTTGAACATACTCGGGTTCGTGGTAACTCAGACTCAAGATCCGACCACAGGTCTACTTTCTGCGGTTACAACCCCCACGCCGGCTGACAACTGGTACTGGGACCCACTTCCCAGTGTGCAGCTTCGCTACCGCATCACCGATGATTCCGACATTCGCGCCGTCTACGGGCGTGGCATTTCGCGGCCAAACCCTTACGACTTGGTACCCTACGTCACCGTAGACCAGAGCTCAAATCCCTTTAAGGTTTCCGTCGGGAATCCAAATCTCAAACCCGAGCACGCCAACGACTACGACATCCTCTATGAGCACTACTTGAAGCCGTACGGCGAACTGCAGGCGGGGTTTTTCTACAAGCAGTTAAGCCAGCCCATCTATTATCTGTCTGACCCTCAGTATGGAGGAACGCAGTACCCGCAATATGCGGGCGATCCGTTTTCCTACATCATCAATGGCGGAAACGCAAAGCTGTACGGGGTTGAGTTCTCCTACATCCAACATTTGGGATTCCTTCCGGGCGTATGGAGCGGCTTCGGCATCATGGCGAACTTCAGCAAGACTGGATCAAGTGCTGGAGCGATTCCGCTTCGAAACGACAATCCAGCGCTCCAGCGTCAAACCCCGACGATGTGGAATCTCAGTCCCAGCTACGACCGTGGGCGGTTCTCAGCTCGTCTCGGCGCGACGTATAACAGCGCGAGCATCTATCAGTATCAGTGGCAACAATGCACAACAGCTGTAGCTCAGGGTGCCGGCTGCGAGGATCCGAACTATCTTGGCGCCAAAGGCACGGCCGGCGACAACTACCTCTACGCGCACCTGCAGGTCGATGCGCAGGCCAGTTTCCGCGTACAGCGTACTTTGACCGTGCTCTGGCAGGGCCTGAATCTCACCGACCAGGTCTTCGGTTTCTACAACGGTAGCCCCTGGTACGTCACGCAACGCGAATACTACAAGCCGACCTATTCCTTCGGCCTGCGTTGGGAGCCGCGCAGAGAATAGTGGGAGAAATCACCAATAGAGATTATGAATAACAACGGCGGGCTCGGTCCTCAGATTCAGGGAGGATTCAGGTTCCCGGCGTAGCGTCAGATCCGGCAATATTCGACAACGCTGGCAGGCTTGGCAAACTGTCTGCCAGCGGAAGTCCAACCAAGAGGAGATCTCATGACTGTAATGGCAGGGCGAACGCTTGCCCGCACCACGTTTTGTCTACTCATAACCTTACTTCTAGCGCTTCTGCTTATGGGAGCGTCCACTCCGTCGATCGGAGGATATTCCGTCCTCAAGAAGATTCCCATCGCCGGTCAGGGAGGCTTTGACTATCTCACAGTCGATGAGGCCGCTCGTCGCTTGTATGTCTCGCACGAAACGCAGGTGGAAGTGCTCGACGTCGATTCCCTCACCGTGGTGGGAACTGTTGCGAAAACGGCGGGTGTGCATGGAATCGCCATCGCTCCCGAACTCGGCCGCGGATTCGTCAGCAACGGCCAGGCGTCCACGGTCACAATTTTTGATTTGAAAACGTTGAAGCCGATCGCCGACGTGCCCACCGGAAAGAAACCCGACGCCATCATTTACGATCCCGCCACGTCGCGCGTCTTCGCCTTCAACGGCGGCAGCAGCAGCGCAACCGCGATTGATGCCGCCACCGGCAAGGTAGCAGGCACGGTCGATCTCAAAGGCGGACCAGAATTTGCCGCCGCCGACGGCAGCGGTTTCGTCTATAACAATCTCGAAGACGAGAGCCTTGTCTTGAAGATCGACGCGCGCAAGCTCACCGTCGAGCAACGCTGGCCCACTGCCCCGTGCGCTTCTCCCAGCAGCATGGCCATGGACCGCGCCACCCGGCGTCTGTTCCTCGGCTGCCGCAGCAAAGTCATGGCGGTGGTTGACGCCGACTCCGGAAAAGTTATCACCTCGCTGCCCATCGGAGATCACGTCGACGCCACGGCCTTCGATCCTGCAACCAAGCTGATTTTCAATTCCAACGGCGAAGGCACCATCACCGTCATTCACGAGGATACTCCAGATAAATATTCGATCGTCGAGACGGTGAAAACCGCGCCCCGGGCCAAGACCATGGCGCTCGATCCGAAGACTCACCGCCTTTTCCTATCGACGGCGGAAAACGGGCAGTTCGAGGTGCTGGTCGTGGGACAATAAGACAATGACGATAAGGACAATAAGGCTGGGACACTAGAACTTCGATTCCGCAACCGGAGCCTTCCTTTATGATTTCGAGACAAGCCCGTGTCACGCCAAGAGCAGTCGTGTCTTTCGCGACCGTGACGCTGCTGGCGCTGGCCAGTTGCATGCTGATCGGTTGCACCAGCAGGTCGAGCGCGCAAACCCCTGCCGTCGATTTGCAACTCGATGTGAAGGCTCCATTTCGCTTCGTGGCCTACGGAGACACGCGCTTCCACGATCCCAAAGACACTGATGCGGCGAATCCTCCGGTGCGCGTTGCCCTGGTGCAAGCCATTGGCGAAGTCAACCCGGCATTCATCTGCTTCACCGGCGACATCGTCTACAACGGCTACGATGTTGACGACTGGAAAGTCTGGGACAGCGAAACCAGCGTCTGGCGCGAAAAGAGAATTCCCGTCTATCCGGCGCTGGGCAACCACGATCTGCACGGGAAAGAAGAAGTCGCGCTGGGCAACTATTTTCAGCACTTCCCCGATCTGAAGAACAGCCGCTACTACTCCGTGCGCGCGGCGAATACACTGATTCTGGTGCTCGACAGTGCTCTGGATGAAGTTTCCGGCCCGCAGGGCCAGTGGCTGGCTGACAAGCTCGATCACGTACCCGCGGACGTGGATTTCGTATTCGTCATGGACCACCATCCGCCCTACACCAGCTCCTCCGACATGAAAATGTTTGGCGGCGGGCACTCGGCGCGCGGCACCGAAAAGGCGCTGGCGAAAATGCTCGAGGATCGCCAGGCTCACGCTCGCTTCCGCATGGTGGTCTTCTCCGGACACGTCCATAACTACGAGCGCCACGAGCACGGCGGCATCACTTATTTTGTCTCCGGCGGAGGCGCGGCTCATGCGTATCCGATAGAACGCGCTCCGGACGACCCCTTCCAAAGCAAGGAAATCAACTATCACTACCTGCTCGTCGACGTCGATCATCAGCAATTGAAAATCACCATGAACCGCCTCGACCTCGCCAGCGGCAAACCCGTCTGGACGCAGCCCGACTCAGTCAAGATCGCGGTCCCGGCAGCCGCCGCCGCACAGACCGCTGGGCACTAGCCGCGCTCCCACGCATCAACGCTGAGCGTGCGGAAGACGTTTGGGCAATTCCCGCTCCATCATTTATCCTCAAAGGTTGTCTGACGCTCGTCGAGGCCTACCGTTGACCCAATCCTCGCATTCAACCAGAGCGCGACGTAGCCAAAAGCCAAGAGCTAAAAGCTAAGAGCCATTATGAAAACCGGCATCATCGGCCTGCCCCAGGTAGGCAAAACATCTCTGTTCCGGATTCTGACCAAGGCGCATCTTGCCGCGCAGACCAGCAACCCGCGCGAGGCCCACATCGGCGTTGCCAAAGTTCCCGACGACCGCCTCGACCGCCTGGCCGCGCTCTACAACCCGAAGAAGCTCACACATACTTCGGTTGAATACGTCGACCTTGGCGCCATCGGCCAGGACGCGCTGAAAGAAACGGCCTACGTCGGCCATCTGCGCCAGGTGGACGCGCTCGCCCACGTGGTGCGCGTGTTCGAAGACCCCGCGGTTCCACTGGTTGCCGAGATCGATCCCTTACGCGACATCAAAAATGTCGAATTTGATCTGATGGTCAGCGATCTTGGCCAGATCGAAAAGCGTCTCGAGCGCCTGGAAAAAGATCTCAAGAAGATGAAGACCACGGAACTCGAAAAAGAATTTGAGTTGCTCAAGCGCGCCAACGCTCATCTGGGCTCCGAAAAGCCTCTGCGAGAAATGGAGATGACGCCCGAGGATAAGAAACGTCTTCGCGGCTTCATGTTCCTGAGCGAGAAACCGATTTTCTATGTGCTCAACATCGGCGAGTCGACCGAACTGGGCAAGGAACTCGATGAGGCTGTAAGCAAATACAACCTGACCGAAAGTGCCGCACGCCCCAACGCCGCGGCCACAGCCATCTGTGGCAAGGTCGAAGCCGAACTCGCGGAAATGAGCGACTCCGACGCCGCGGAATTTCTCTCGAGCTACGGACTCACGGAGAGCGGCCTGGTTCGGCTCATCCGCACAACCTACAAACTGCTTGGCCTGATCTCATTTTTCACCGCCGGCGAAGACGAATGCCGCGCCTGGCAAGTCCCCGCGAACTCCCGCGCCCAGGAAGCGGCCGGCGCCATCCATTCCGATCTCGAAAAGCATTTCATTCGCGCCGAAACCATCCGCTGGGACCAACTTCTCGAAGCCGGCTCCGAAGCTAACGCGAGAGCCAAAGGCACCCTGCGCCTCGAAGGCAAAGATTACATCGTGCAGGACGGCGACGTGATGCACATCCGGCATTCGGGATAAATTCACCACGGAGACACAGAGAAGATCAAGAACTGGTTTTCTCTGCGTCTCTGTGCCTCTGTGGTGAATTCTCTCTGATATCATCCTCGCGACCTGCCCATGAACCCGATCCTCATCAGCATCCTGCTCGGCCTGACCGCTGCCGCCGCCAACGTTTTCGGCGGGGCCATCATCGTGCAGCGGCATTGGGAGCGGCGTTATCTCCGCTACTTTGTCGCTCTGGGCGCGGGATTCATGCTGGCGACAGCTCTGGTTGAGATGGTTCCTGAGAGCCTCGAACTGCGCGGAAGGTCTGCGGCATTTCTCGTTCTGCTCGGCTATTTGATCATCCACTTCTTCGAGCACACGGTCACGCCGCACTTTCACTTTGGCGAAGAGACGCATCGCGATGAGTTCATTCACTCCCACAAGGGATACTCCGTGCTGCTCGGCCTTATCATCCACACATTCTTCGACGGCATCGCGATCGCCTCCGGATTTCTGGTATCGAACTGGCTGGGCTGGCTGATTTTTCTCGCAATCTTTCTCCACAAAATTCCCGAAGGCTTCACTGTGAGTTCGGTGATGCTGGCCAGTGGGCGCAGCCGCGGGACGGCCTGGGGCGCGTCCGTCATGCTGGGAGGATCAACCCTGGCGGGTGTTCTAACCATGGCGCTGTTTCGCCATCATGT
This sequence comes from Candidatus Sulfotelmatobacter sp., assembly GCA_049509155.1. Lineage (GTDB taxonomy): Bacteria > Acidobacteriota > Terriglobia > Terriglobales > Acidobacteriaceae > Sulfotelmatobacter. Next base: position 4,530 of record JBELAE010000075.1, on the reverse strand, counting down.
CGGCGCGGGCTTACCGCTGGCGGCTGGAGTTACGATCTACGTCGCGGCTTCCGACTTGATTCCCGAAGTCAACAAAGAACCTGCAATGAAGATGGCTCTGCTGGTCTTCGTCGGCGCCGGAGTCTTCGTTTTGCTCGACCACTTCTTCCACGCACAATGAAGGGCCCGAGAGCGAGAATGAAGCGCCTTCTTATTTCTTGTGCCCAGGCAGCGCCAAGATGTGCAGGCCGGGAACCTTCTTGAAATCCTTCGCATCCGAGGTCACGAGAACGTCGCCGGTTCTGGCGATCGCCGCCGCGAAGCAGTCCGCGTAAGGCAGGCCACGCCCGGCTTTCAACCTGGCGGCTCTCGTCGTCAACGACTCGTCTGCATCGAGAATCGTAAGCGGAAGCATCCTCACGCGGTCCATGATCTTGTCGGTTTCCGTGAATCCCTCTGCGCGGGCAATTGTGCAGTAGACCTCGCCCCAGTTGACCACTGACATGCGCAGCGGTTCATTTGCATCCCGGCTCTCGCGGAAAAGCCGGCTTACGACATCGGCCCCGGGCCCGCCCGTGAGAAAGCGATACAGCGCATTGGCATCGAGCACGTGGGCCTTCATCGCAGCTTCCGATCAGGACTTCGCTCGATGCGGGAAGGAAGGCCCCGCCCAACCAGAATCCCCTTCATGCCCTCAATAAATTCATCCGTCACCGGTTGAATAAACAGGCGGCCTTCTTCTTCGAGGAAGGCTACCCGAGTCCCTGTATCAATCTGGAACTTGCGCCGGATGTCCACCGGAATCACGACTTGGCCTTTGGCCTTGACGGTTGCGTATTCGATTCCCATGTTGGAATTGTATCATGATGCTTGTACTTTATTGTTAAGGTAGCACTTATTACGAATGGTATGACTAATGCCAATGTCAAAACATGCTAGCGAAAAGGAATCTCCGCAAGAACAAAAGCCCCCGTGAGACCGGGGGCTTGATCGAGAAATAATACACCGGGGGAAACGAGCCTTTAATTCACCGTAATGCTCACCGCGGCAGACGGAATTCCGTTGGCCACGACTTCGAGCGTGCTGGCTCCGGTTTCCATGGTTGCGGGAACATCGAAGTTCGTCGATACAATAGCCGATCCAGTGGCGACCCCCATGGTGCTGTGGTTGTGGGTTTTGGCGTAGAAAACGTGGCCGGTGCCGGTGTTGGTAATTCGCACCAGAGGATAATTCGTGGCCGTCTGAAACTCGTCCCCGAAAGCCGCCGCCTGCGAAAGCCCGTTGAATTGCGTGCCCGAGATTTTGTAGGTCGATCCGCGATTCACACTCGTGGTAACCGATGCGATGACCGGGGCCCATCCCGCTTCAAATGTGCCCGTCGGGTTATAGACTTCCGTTCCACCCACCAGTACTTGCCCCGTCGGAAGCATCATCAAACTGCCGAACGTCGAAAGAGTTTGAGTGAAGGTCACCCCGTCCCACAAATACGATCCTGAAACACCTTCCACCAAAACATTTCCATTGGGCAGCAGCACGGCGAAGTTATCGCCCGCGTTATCGCCGTTCGGGAAATCCGGACCCGGAGTCCAGGTTTTCGTTTCGGTATCGTAGATTGCGGTGTGGCCCGCGCCGCTTCCAGTACTAGAGTTCGAACCGGTGGCAAACACAGTGCCGTCGGGACGCAGAATCGCAGGACCGATTTCCCCCGGCGGGTAGTACTCGCGGGCACATACCTCTCCGAGTTCGGAGCATTTTTCACATCTTCGGTGAGGACCGAGCCGTCCGCCAGCAAGGTCCAGCCCTCCTCGGCGTTGAAATCGCTCTTCCCCGTTCCCGGCAACACTGTCCATGTCAGAGTCTTGGGATTAAGGATCGCCATGCTCTTCGTCAGTTTGTTTCCCACCATGAATGTGCCGTTGGGCAACACCACTGAAGGCGAATCTCCGATATATTGCCAACTCGCCGGAGGCGGAAGATTCGTCCACGTGTTCGCTGCGGGATCGTAAATCGCACCCAGATTTGTAAGCGTGAAAACACCGTTCAGATATTCGCCGCCGGTAATCACCAGGCGCCCGTCGGCGAGCACGGCCGAGGCAAACGCATCAGGAACGTATCCGGCCGGAAGATTCGCCTGCTTCGTCCAGGTTCCATTGACGTAGCTGCCAGTATTGTCGGGAGTGAGCTTGTACCAGTCGGACTCGGCGTTGCCCTGGCACAGGACTGTGCCGTCGGTCAGCTGAAAGCAGAGTTCGGCTCCATCGGGTGCTTGATGATTCAAGCGCTGCGTGGTCTGGGCTAATGCAATTGAGGAAAACGCAAACAGGCAGGCAATAGCTGCAAGAAAACACTTCCTGGGCAAAGGCATACTCCTTTTCTTCCTTGAACTGGAAACAGGAACAACCAAGAATCGCCCGAGAAGAATACAACAGTGGCGCCGGAACGGAGGCACTTTTCGGCAGATTTAACCGTTTCTTTACAAGTCGTCTTTGCCCACCCCGCGGCGCCGCCTCCGTCTCCCACCCCCAGGGTGGCCTAGCTGCAACTGACCGTCGAGAGCGCCCCTAATCCACCGTATGTTTCGCCGTATACCCATCGCGCGCGACGACATCGATTTTCACGTTCTTGCCCTTTTGGTCGGTGACCTTCAGCGGGGCGCCGTCAGGTCCGACCACCTCTACTTTGAGCTTGCGGTAGGTGCCATCGAGCTTCGAGTTGCTGGGAGCATACGACAGCGTGTACTGGTTGCGAATGTCGCTGGAAATATCCTGAAATTCCTCGGCATACTCTGCTGAAAAACGCGGAAAATAGGCGCGCCCTCCGGTCATCGCGGCGAAGGTTTTCATCTCGTTATCGCCCTGTATATAGTCCATCTGTGAGACCGGAATGCCCATGCCGTGGATATTGCGGCAGGCCCCGCGATGCGTTTCACAGTACTCCCGAAGCATCCACCCTACGCTGATTGGGAATATGGTCACATCCTTGGTGTCTTTAATCTTTTTCATCATCTTGTCCAGCGTCAGCTTGCTGAACGTGTCGATCCCGGTCGTCACCAGAATCACATACTTCTTCCCTTCCACGCGGTCGAGGCGATCCAGCGTGTCATACAGGGCATCGAAAAGATTGGTCTCAGCAAAGCCCGGGATGCGCAACTGGTTCAGCGCGCCATAGACAGCTTTCTTGTCTTGGGTGAAATCCACCAGGATGTGCGGCTGCATGTCGTAGTAAGCCACCGCGACCCAGTCGTCTTTCTTCAGTGAATTCGCAAACGCGTACGACGCCATCAGAGCATCTCTCAGGAAACTGTAGCTCGTCGAGGCAAACTCCACCAGCAACACAGCCGTGATCGGAGCCTGCGACACGTTGAAGTGGGTCACCTGCTGGGCTACGCCATCTTCCATAATGCGAAAATTATCTTTCTTTAGCCCTGGAATGAATTGCCCGTCTTTGGTGGTGACCAGCACGTCCACGTTGACCAACGGCACGTTCACCTTCAGCGAATAGTCAGGAACATCCTCGAGTTTTTTCGGCGTAACCGGGGGCGGAGGCGGCGGAGGGTCTTCCGCCTTTTTCTTTGGGATGGCGTACGGACCCACGTTGTCGGTGGGACCACCCGCTTCGTCGGGCACATCCTGCTTGGGCTTGCCGTCGTCCTGGGTTTGAGAAGGAGCTTGGGAAGAAGTTTGCGATGGCGACGACGGCGTCTGACCCTGCTGATCTTGCGCCGCGACTGGCAGAGTACCGCAGAGCAGCGCCAGACCGATCAGCGCCCCCCCGATTACCAGCAATCTCCTCCCGCTTTTGCGCTGTAAAGTCTTATCTTTGTGACGATTAAACATTGGTGAACCCCGAAAACTCTCTGTGCTAGTATAGACGCAAGGATTCGCAATTGGGATGTTTTGCCCGGTCCCAGATCTTTCCCCTCCTGGCAACGAGTCGCAGTTGGTCTGAGTCTAATCTGTAATAGGGCCTGTTGGCGAGCCCTGCGTCGGTGCATTACATGAGAAAATTGTTTGCGCTTCTCGTCTTAGGTCTATCCCTACCCGCAAGTATTCTGTCCGCCCAAACTACGCAACCGACCATCCCGGTAGACCAGATTCATACCGGCATGCGCGGCTACGCCCTGACGGTTTTTGAAGGCGTGAAGCCGGAGTCCATGGACGTGGAAGTTCTCGGCGTGCTGCGCAATGCGAACGGGCCCAAGGGCGATATTATCCTCGTCCGGCTGCACGGGAAAAAAGTGGAATACACCGGCGTGGTAGCCGGCATGAGCGGCAGCCCAGTTTATCTCGACGGCAAGCTCGCTGGAGCGCTCGCCTTCCGCATCGGCGAATTCTCGAAAGAGCCGATCGCCGGCGTCACCCCGATCGCCGACATGCTTGAGATCGACGCCCTCGATAAGTCGCCGGCCGAAGAAACCGCCGCCCCGGGCGACGGAAGCACGCTCCCGGCATCGACACAGAATTTTGCCAACTATCTGAAGCCCATCGATGCGCCGCTGGTATTCAATGGATTCTCCGAAGACGCGGTGCGCCGCTTTGCTGGAGAGTTCGC
>JBELAE010000074.1:0-15840 GCA_049509155.1 Candidatus Sulfotelmatobacter sp. | reverse complement strand
GTGGGGTTCCCGCTCACGCCAAACCGCCGCGAACGCCGCGAATCGCCTTGCAGCCGGCAGCGCCTCAGTGAGTCCCGCACCGGCCGCCGTTCCACCCGGCCTGGGGGCGATAGTTCAAAATTCGCCGCAGAATTCTCCTGGTCAGGTCAGCAGCGCAGCGAAGTCGCAGGCGCGCTCTCTTTTCGCCGGACTGCCCATGATCTTCGAGCCGAATCAAGGCCAGGCGAACCTCGATCCCGCCGATCCGCGCGCCAAGTTCATCACCCGCGGATCCGGCTACAGCCTTTTTTTAGGATCAGAAGGCGCGATTCTCAGCATGGTTTCCCGGAGTCACCCTAACGAAGTTCGTTCAAACCGAGACCACGCGAATGCACATGCATCGAAGGCGTCCGCGTCATTGACGCGCATCGACTCCGTGGAGATGAAGCTGGCAGGCGCGAATCCCAACCCCACGGTTATCGGCACGGATCTGCTGCCCGGCAAGAGCAGTTACTTTCTGGGCAATGATCCGGCGAAGTGGCAGCACGGCGTGCCGCAGTTCGCCCGGGTGCGTTACGAAAATATTTATCCCGGAATCAATCTGGTCTTCTACGGAAACCAGGGACAGCTCGAATACGACTTCCAGGTCGCCCCCGGAGCGGATCCTTCGCGGGCTGAGCTTGAATTCAACGGCGCGAAAAAACTCGAACTCAAAAACGGCGCACTCGTCATCAAGAGCGCCGGCGGCAGCCTGCAGCTACAGGCTCCGCGGGTCTACCAGGAGATTGCCGGGCGCGAGCAACCAGTCGAAGGCAGCTTCGTGCTGCGAGGCTCCAAGCGTGCGGGATTCGCAATCGGACCCTTTGACCACTCACGCGAATTGGTCATCGACCCGATCCTGAAGTTTTCGACGTACTTCGGCGGCACCGGAGACGAGCTGAACACTTCGGTTGCGGTCGATGGCAGTTTCAACATTTACCTTACGGGATCGACCACGTCGCCCAATCTTCCAACGACTACATCGATCGGTCCGGTGTATCAGTCCACGCTCGCCGCCGGAGCCGCCCAGAACATTTATATCGCTAAGATCACGCCCACTCTGGGCTCAAACCCGGCGGCTCTAAAATACGTCACGTACCTGGGAGGCAACGGCACCGACACCCCGGTTGGAATCAGCGTCGACAGCGCAGGCAATCCATTCGTCGCCGGCACAACTTCGTCAAGCAACTTTCCGACGACTCTGACCAACGCATATCAATCCACGCCAGAGGTTCCAGGCACCCACGTCTTTGTAACCGAGATGCTGGCCGACTTCGCCACGCTGCAGTATTCGTCGTACCTTTCCGGCAACGGCACCGACAACGCCAGCGGGATGACCATCGACGCATCCGGCTACATGTACGTCACGGGGATCACCACGTCCACCGACGTGGGGAGTACCACCGATCAATTTCCGGCGAGCACGCTACCCCAGGCGCTGCCCTTTCAAATCTCGCCGCGCGCGCCCATTCAATTCTTCGTAACCAAAGTCAACACCAACGCGCCCCGCACCGGCAGCATCGCCTACTCCACGTATTTTGGCGGAGGGGACTTCGACACGACTGCGCCATGTCCACCGCTGGTACCTACTCAACCGTGCCCAATCGCCGTGGGCGGCGGCATCGCCGTCGACACCAATGGCAACATCTATTTCACCGGCACCACGAATTTCCTCTATACGGGATGCTCGGGCTGCAGCAGCACCGACTTTCCCATCCTGAATGCCTACCAGCCCTGTCTCGATCAGGCGCCTCCGGCCCTAATCACCACTCCTCCGACGTGCACGTACACGCCGCCATACATCCCCACCTTCTCCGACGCTTTCGTCACCAAGCTCAATCCTAATGCCGCTCAGGGCGAGCAGTTGATCTGGTCGACCTACGTGGGAGGAACCGGAAGCGACTTGGGTGCACAAGTTGCGCTCGATACCGGCGCCGCGAACGTCTATATTGTCGGAACCACGAATTCCACCGACATCAACACGGCCATCGCCAGCCTGAATACTTCCTCCGCGTATCAAAGTTGCCTCAACACTCCGCCGCCGAATCCCGCATCCGGCGTGGCCTGCCCGGCGCAAGCCGGGACCGCGCCTTACCCGAACGATGCCTTCGTGGCGCGCCTGACTAACCCGACTCCTTCCACCACTACGGTTCAGACTAACGTGTCGCTCAACTATTTTTCCTATCTGGGAGGCAGTGCCAACGAAGCCGGACTGGCCATCACGGTGGACTCCGCCAGCGGTGCGTTGGTGACCGGGTGGACTCAATCCACAGGCCCCCCGGGTTCGGCCACCGCCTTCCCCGTTTTTCCAGCAAACAATGCCATTCAGAGCACTCTCACCGGTGCCCAGGATGCGTTTATGGCCCGCCTCAACACCGCCGCCGTGGTCGGGCAGACCAACGGCACCTGGGCGAACTACTTCGGCGGAGCCTCCTCGGACAGCACTACTACGGTCTTCACCGAGGGCACCGGCGTCACCCTCGACGTGAACCAGGCATCGTACTTTGCCGGCGACACCAATTCGACCACTCTCCAGGTCAATACTCCGTTACAGACAACCAACGGTGGCGGCTATGACGCCTTTGTGACCCAACTGGGATCAGTCGTGGGCTTGTCGATCAATGGAGTCCTGACGCTGGGCACGAGCCAGACTTTCGTCGACGCCGGGAACCCGGCGACGTTCACCTACACCGTGACCAACAACGGTCCCGACGTGGCCAACAGCATAACGGTTCTCGACAATATAAGTCCCGCGGTGACGGGTGTGCCGGTCACCTTTGTTTCTGCCAGCGTCAGTTCCGGCACCTGCGGAGGAGGCTCAACCAATACCAGCGTGACCTGCAGCCTTCCGCCGCTGAATTCTGGCGCGACCGCAACCGTCACCATCGTGTTGACGCCTACGCCCTACAGCAATGGTAGTGAAGCCACCTTCAACGGTGGTTCTGTGCAGGTGATCGGGACGGGCAACATTGTGCTGGCGCAGACCCTGGTATCGGCGCAAATGGGCGACTACACCGTCGCCATCAGTCCCGCGGATAACACCGTGCCTGCCGGACAAACCGCCACCTACCAGGTGGAACTGTCGCCGCAGCCCGTCTACTCCTCGAAGATCACGCTGGCCTGCACCGGCTTGCCCACCGGCGCGGCCTGCAACTTTACCAACAGCCCAGTCTCGCTGGTGGCGGGTCCGGGAACTTCCACGCTCAACATCACGACTACGGCTCGTCCGATTACACCCACAACTACGAGTTTGCTGACTCGGCACTTCTACGCGGTCTGGCTCGCATTCCCGGGATTAACCTTGCTGGGCGTGGGCGTCGGAGGCGATCGGCGCCGCCGGCGCATCCTCGGCAGACTCATGGGCGTCCTGATGTCCTCCGCTCTATTCGCGCTGCTTCTGCTCCTGCCGGCGTGTAGCAGCAAGAATACGCAGGCACCGGTCAGCGGGACCCCGGCCGGGAAGTACACCATTACAGTCACCGCGGTCTCCGGCAGCGACACCAAGAGTGGCTCCATCACTCTGTACGTCCAGTAGGGCGTTTAGCTCGCTAATCGGTAAATCGTTTGGGGAAGGGCACGGCGTCAGCCGTGCCTCCCCGGGGCCAATCTCGGGAAGCAAGGTGTAAGCTTCATCCGCACAGCAATTCCTCATATTCCTCCGCGTGACTCCAATCACATTTCCCGGTGACGCTCCGCACCGCCCGCTTTCGAATTCCCGCGCACAATGAGCTTGCTGGATGGTCCGGCATCAGTCCGCGACATTCCGCCGGACCGGAGGTGATTTATGTCCGTCACCGCGCTCATCGCCACAGTTGTGGTTTTGCTGGCTGTCGGTCTTTTCGTATTTCGCGTCATCCCCGGCATTCGCGCGTATTTCGATTACCGCGGGAAACGTCTGATCACCTGCCCCGAGACGCACAAGACGGAAGCCGTCGACGTTGCCGCAACAGAAGCCGCGGTGGGAGCCTTCCTCTTCGCGCCCACGCTTCGCCTGAAAGAATGTTCGCGCTGGCCCGAGCGCCAGGACTGCGGCCAGGAATGCCTGAAGCAGATCGAGATCGGTCCGGAGAACTGCCTGGTCTGGAATATCGTTTCGAATTGGTACGACGGGAAGAGTTGCGCGTTTTGCCACAAGCCTTTCGGCTCGCTTCATCATCTCGATCACGCGCCCGCGCTCTTAGGGACGGATTCGAGGACTGCCGAGTGGAGGAACTTTCGCCCCGAACAGCTTCCGGATGTCTTCGCCACGCACAAGCCGGTCTGCTGGAACTGCCACGTCACGGAAACCTTCCGCCGCCTACATCCTGAACTGGTGGTTGACCGGCCGCTTGAGCCCAAGCGAATGATGTAGCCGCATTTGGGAAGGGCACGACTTCAGCCGTGCCGTTAAGTCTCTTACGCTCAGCCGCGCTTTAGCGCCTGAGGTGCGCTGTTTGCTGCCGCAACAAGTTTTTGTGCGGCCCGCTACGCTCCCGCCGAAAGCTTGTGATGTGCCTTGGCGTCGGCAATTCCATATTGCCGGATCTTGTAGAGCAGAGCTTTGTAGCTGATCTGCAGAATTACTGCAGCCTGCTTGCGGTTCCAATTCGTCTGTTCCAGAGCCTGCATAATGGCCTGCGCTTCAGCTTCATCTTTGGCGGTCCGCGCCAGGGATTTCAATCCGCCTGATTCCGTCCCGCGCGCCGAAGATTCTCCCGAACTTCCCCCATTGCCGTCATTTCTGGGAATCAGTTCGCTGACCGCCAAATTCTCATCCCCCAGAATCAGGTAACGCTTCAGAAAGTTGTTCAACTCGCGCAGATTGCCCGGCCAGGAATGATTCTGGCAGGCCTGCAGCAGAGCCGGCGACAGCGGCAGCGGCGCGCGCGCGTAACGTTCCGCCATGCGCGTCATCGAATGCTTGAGCAGGATGGGAATTTCTTCCTTGCGCTCGCGCAGCGGCGGAATCTGCATGGTGAAGGCATTCAGCCGGTAATAGAGATCCTCGCGCAGCCGCTTGTTGGCCAGCGCTTCGGGAATGTTGATGTTGGTCGCGGCCAGAATGCGCACGTCAACTTTGATCACGGACCTGCTGCCCAGCCGCGAGAACTGCTGGTCCTGCAAAACGTGGAGCAGCTTGGCCTGCAAAAGCGGCGGCATCTCGCCGATTTCGTCGAGCAGAATCGTGCCCTTGTTGCACAACTCAAATTTGCCCGGCTTGGCGTGCGTGGCGCCGGTAAAAGCGCCCGGCTCGTAGCCGAACAGTTCGCTCTCCAGCAGGTCGGCGGGAACGGCGGCGCAATTCACTTTCAGGAACGTGCGATGAGCGCGCGGCGAAAGCTTGTGAATCAATCGTCCCAGAACTTCTTTGCCGGTGCCGCTCTCGCCCAGCAAGAGCACGGGTATGTCGACATTAGCGACCAGCGCCGCCTGCGAACGGATCTTGCGCATCTGCGGACTGGCGGCGATAAAGAAGACGTCCTCGGAAAGTTCTTCCACTTCTCCGCTATAAGTCTTTTTTCCCAGGCCGAGGCTGAGGTCGATCACGGCGTCCAGTTCGGCTTTCTGAAATGGCTTGGTCAGGTAGTCGAGAGCGCCCAGCTTCATGGCGTGCACAACTTTTCGCGTGTCGTTGACGCAGGACAACATCACGACCTTCACGCCGGGCTGACGCTGGCGCAGTTGCTCGAGCGTTTCCAGGCCGTCGATGCCGGGCATGAGCACGTCGAGCAATACCAGATCGGGCTGCAGGCCTTTTTCCACGCGCTGCAGCGCTTCCTCGCCGGTGGTTGCGGTTTCGACTTTGTAGTCGTCCACTTCGAGCAGCGTCTTGATGTAACGCAGCATGCCGGGTTCGTCGTCGACCAGCAGGATTTTGGCGGTTGGCTTCATCGAGTTTTCCCCTTGCTGGCGGCAGCCGCAACCGGTTTATACGGAATCAGGAAAGAAAATTTGCAGCCTGCTCCGGCATCGCTTTCCACCCAGATCTTGCCGCCCATGCCCTGTACCAGGCGGCGCGCGATGGCGAGGCCTAATCCCATGCCTTCCTGAGCTTCAGTACCGGGAAGGCGGAAAAAATCGTCAAACACTTCCAGATGAAATTCCGCGGGGATGCCCGGCCCGGTATCGGAAACGCTCACCTTCACCGAGTTGGGATGAGTTACGTTCTGGCGGCGGCGCTCGGCGGACGAAGGCAACTCAGCAGCGCGGCGTTCCCACATGTACGGCTCGGCGTGCAGCCACACCGTTCCGCCCTGCGGCGTGAACTTGAAAGAGTTTTCCAGCAGGTTCGAGATGATGCGCTCCAGCTTCGGAGTGTCGAAGGGAAAAACCGGCAGCTTGTCGTTGGCCAGAAAATAAAGCGCCAGCCCTTTTTCCTGAAAACGATTGGACCACATGCGGCACACTTCCGACAGGCAATCGTTGATGTTGCCGGCATCGAAGTGCATGCGCAGCCCGCCGGTTTCAAGCGCGCTGTAGGTCAGAAAATCCTGAATGAACTGCTGCAGGCGTTTTCCGCTGCTCTGCATGTCGCGCAAAACTTCGCGCTGGCGGTCGTTGAGCGAACCCAGTTTCTCGTTCTGCAGCAATTCCACGTAGCCATTCAAAATCGACAGCGGCGTTTTAAGGTCGTGGGCCGCGGACGCCAGAGCGTTGGTGGTGCGCTGGAAACGTTCGCGCAGTTCTTTGTACTCCTGCAGCAAGTTTTCCGGGCTGGGCACATCGCCGTCCGGACGCACGGGAGCTGCGGGCAGACGTTGCAAGGTTCCCGCCGCGCCAGAAACCGACGTGTTCTTGTGGACAGAGGCCATTAGGGAAAAACCACAGGTAAACGGGGAGGGAAACCGCACGCGCCTTCTTAAGGACGAATGCCAGTAGCAAAATCGTATGTCAGGCGCAATTTGTTGTCAACGGAAAATGCGCGGAAATTACCCAAGTGTAGCAAAAGCTTGCACTTTCACCAGTTCCCGGAGGCGATAGCGGGCGTTTCATCAAGCAAAGAAAAGGCGAAGAAAGGAGCGGAAAACTCCTGCTCTCTTAAGGGTTCTGCCGTTCCGGATGTCCGAAGGTTAGTGTTCCTTCATGGTTCTGTGCAGGTTTTGCCTGAGATTTGGCCCCTCAGATGCTCCTTACGCACGGTCGGACGCTGATAGGAGAAGTCTGCATGAATGCTGGGCGAGCGGGAGGTGAGCGGCGGAAGTGGGCCAGGTTGCCGCTTGCGATTCCGGTTTTCGTGCGCAGCCTCGACGGTGAAGGCAAAGAGTTTCTGGAGTTTGCCACCGCGCTGAACGTGAGCGCGGGCGGAATGTTGCTGGCGATCCGCCGGCTCCTGCCCGCCGTCGCCCAGCTCCGGCTGGAAATCCCCAGCGCCCCGGTCGCAGCGTTATGTCTGTTGCCGAGAGCTTCCCGTACCCTGCGGGCCAGGGCTCTACGCAGCACTCCAGCCGAAGGCTACTACTTGCTAGGCCTCAAGTTCGCTCGTCCGCTGCTGCTTGCGGGCCACGCGCACTCCAATTCCGGCTCTACCTCGAACGGCCGGAGGCGGAAAATAGCTTCTACCGTGTGAAAATGTTTGCGCATCACCCTGCCCAGGGTGTTACTGTAGACACCGTTCCCGGATTACCAGGGTGCGACCCTCCGGCTCTTTGGTAAGTTGATACCCTTCAACCACATAAGTTAGATTTGAGTGGCCCGCAGCAGGCCCGGAGATCTTTGGCTCTCCGGGTGCAAGTTAGAAGGTCTCCCCCCAAACTGGTAAGAGCCAACTGGTAAGCCAAACTGGTACGCCAAATATGACAACCAGCAGTCTGAATACGCTTGCCCAGCCTCTGGGTGAAATGCCACCCGACGCCATTGTTTTTGGGCGCACCGAGGGCATGCAGGCGGTGCGCGACCGCTTAACGAAGTTGGCCGGCGCCAACGTTCCCGTGCTGATCCAGGGTGAGAGTGGAACCGGCAAAGACATTATTGCGCGCATGATCCACGCAGCTTCGCCGTGGCGCACGGGACCGTGGGTGAAAGTGAATTGCCCGGCGATTCCGGGCACGCTGCTCGAAAGCGAATTGTTCGGCTACGAGAAAGGCGCGTTCACCGGCGCCTATGGCATGAAGCCGGGGCGCGTGGAAATGGCGCATCGCGGCACGCTGTTTCTGGACGAGATTTCCGAGCTGGATATGTCGCTGCAATCCAAGCTGCTGCAGCTGCTGCAGGACGGGCAGTTCTGCCGCATCGGCGCGCAGGAAGACAAAAAAGTTGAAGTGCGCGTGGTGTGCGCGACCAACCGCAAGCTTGAAGAAGAGATCGAAAACGGCACGTTCCGTTCCGATCTGTTTTACCGCATCAACGTGGTGAATATTCACCTGCCTCCGCTGCGCGAACGGGCCAGCGACATTCCTGAACTGGTGGCGTACTTTCTCGATTATCACAACCGGAAATACAATTGCCGCGCGCGTGCGCTGTCGCTCGAGCTGATGAGCCAACTGCGCAAGTATCACTGGCCGGGCAACATTCGCGAACTGGAAAACCTGATCAAGCGCTACGTGATTCTGGGCAATGAAGATGTGATCTCGTCCGATCTGACGCCGCGGCCTACGGATTTCTTCAACACAGAGATTCCCGTCGACGGGCAGATTTCGCTGAAGAAGCTGACTCGCCAGGCGGTGCGTGAGTTGGAGCGGAAAGTCATCCTGAAAGTTCTTCAGAACTGTCACTGGAATCGCAAGCAGGCGGCGCGTGCGTTGAGCATCAGCTACCGCGCGTTGCTCTATAAGATTCGCGACGCTGGGCTGCCCTCGAATCGCACCGTGAAGCATCGCGAAGCCGACACGCCCACAGATGTTGCGGCGGACTAATAGTCTTAGCTTGTTCGATCTGAATTCTGCGTAAGGTGGAACTTCTTCCTAGTTTGTCGTCCTGGCTCGTCAATCTAACCCTTGATCGTTCTATAGCAGGTTAGGGCTGGGTTAAGGACGGCTGCCTAACCAGTGAAATGACATTTACGGGTTATTTGTAAGGGCTGTGCCGTGGGCTTGCACGGGTTAAGGGTTTCCCTTATTATGGGTCAATGAATATCACGCTTTCTCTCGAGGACAAACTGGTCAAAGAAGTTCGCAAGATAGCCGTTGAAAGGGATACGACTTTGACCGGCCTGGTGCGGGCTCATCTTGAAGAGCTCGCCGCTGAGTACTCTCGGACGGGACGAAAACGCAGAGACCAGGAAACATTGGAACGCAGCTTCAGCCAAGTGCAGTTCCGCATGGAAAAGAAAACTTGGCGGCGGGAAGATCTGTATGACCGGTCGTGATTTTCTGGACACCAACGTCCTGGTGTACGCCTACCAAACGAGCGACTTGAGGAAACAACGAATTGCGCGACAACTGGTTTCCCGAGCGGTTGCTGGCGAACTTACGATCTCAACGCAAGTGCTCGCGGAGTTCGCCGCGACGCTGCTGCACAAGGTGCAGCCTCCGCTTTCGATGGAGGGAGTCGCCATCGCATTGGATGGCCTGGGGCCGATCCCGCTGATTGTTCCCGATGGGGACATGGTGAGCCGCGCGGTGGAAGCGCGGGCGGCTTACAGCATTCACTTCTACGACGGCATGATCGTGGCGGCAGCGGAGCGCGCCGGTTGTGAAAAAATCCTGTCGGAAGATTTGAACTCGCAACAGAAATACTTTGGGGTGGTTGTCGCCAACCCCTTCCACTGACCTGAGGTGGGTGCGCTCACGATTTCGCCGGGCTTCGCGCTGGCGGGACGGCCGAAGGCGGCCGTCGCCACATGGGTTTGCTCGTGGCGAGCACGGGTCCGAAGCGAACTACGAGGGAGGGCTCGCTACTCTTTGATTGCCGCCGTCGTCAGCTTGAGGTGCGGCTCGACGAGCGAGAGTAGTGGGTCTTTCAGGAATGGTCCGCTCGCCAGCAGACCCGAGAGCAGCGGGTCACGGCGATTCGCGGTCAGGTCGGTTTTTTCGAGGGTGCTGACGAAACCGCCTGCACTTTTCACCAGGGCTGCGCCGGCTACTACGTCCCATTCATTCTTGGGTGTCAGAGTGAACGTGACGTCGGCGAGGCCGGCTGAGACCAGCGCGAGCTTATAGGCGACCGAACCCATGGCTTGAACTTTGTAGGGAGCGTTCTCAAACGCCTTCCATTCGCCGCGCTTGACCTCACTGCGGCTAGCTAGGATAAGTGCCCCGTCCAGCGTAGTGCGCTGGCTGGGACGCGAGGGCTGTCCGTTGTAGAGCACGCCGGTGTCAATGGCGCCCAGGAAAGTTTCCTGCGTGGCGGGGTTGTAGATTCCTCCCGCCACGGGCTTGCCGTTTTCGGCGAAGCCGATCGAGACGCAGAATTCGGGCAGGCCTTTCACGAACTCCCGCGTGCCATCGAGAGGATCCACAATCCAGACTCGTTCTCTGTCGAGGCGCGAGGGATTGTCCACAGTTTCTTCCGAGAGCCAACCTTCGCTGTCGCGCAGCAAGCTCTGGCGTAAGACGGCGTCCACCGCGCGATCGGCCTCAGTCACGGGATCGCGGCCGATTTTATATTCGGTTTCAATCGCGCCCGGAGTAAAGCGTGCGAAGACGGTGCGGGCAGCTTCTAACGCAGCTTCAATGCGGGCGAGAATGTCCGAATAGGCAGAAGTCATGCAATCCCTTGGAATGAATTTGTTAAGCGGGCCACAACATGCGAGCGCCAGTGATCAACAATAAGGCGCATAGCATGCGGCGCAGCCAGAGCATGGGAACCCGCGTGGCCAGATGCGAACCCAGCAAGCCGCCAGGAATGGAGCCGATCAATAGCGCAACCACCAGTCTGGAATCCACATTGCCAGCCCTGAACTGAAGCCAGCCCGTCACGCCGAAGAGTATGACCGCATGCACCACGTCAGTCCCGACATTGATCTTAGGCGGAAAACTGTAGAACAAGAGAAGCAGCATCATGATGATGCTGCCCGAACCGACCGAGGTTAGGCCCACGATGAATCCCACCGTGAGGCCGATCACTGCCATCCCTGCGAAACCCTTCATGGACGGCTCACGATTCGCGATTCGCTCTTCGATGTTTTTCTGGAGGAGCAGCAAGGTGGGAATCACGAGGAGCAGCACACCCACTGCCATCTTGATAAAGGTATTCACCCCGTTTCCGTAAAGGAGACGGATGTAGACCAGCAATTTGACGCCAGCGAAGGAGCCGGGAATGCTTCCCAGCGCCAATGCGAGGACGACCTTCCGGCGGACCGTTCCATTTTTCATGTGGAGCAGTCCGGCCGGGATTTTGGTGAAGAATTGGAACAGAGCGTCGGAACCGACGGCCACGATAGGCGAATACCCCAAGCCGAAGATCAGAACGGGGAGCATGAGAACTCCGCCCCCCACTCCGGTCATTCCGATGAGGATGCCTACGATAAAGCCAACCAGAATTTTGATTGCGATTACTGGCATAGTCGATTCCTGCCCGTCCTACTCGTTACTCGCCCTCTCTATTTACGCCGATGAAGCCTTCCCGCTCCAGGTGCAGAATAATCTCCTGAGCGGCTTCTTCGGCTGAGAGTTCGCCGGTGTTGATGGTCACGTTGGCATCCGCCGGAACCTCGTAGGGATCGGAGATCCCGGTGAATTCCTTCAGAATACCGGCGCGCGCTTTGGCGTAGAGACCCTTGCGGTCGCGCTGCTCGCAGACTTCGACCGTCGTGGCAATGTGTACCAGGATGAAGCCGCCATAAGGCTCGATCATCTGCCGCACGTGTTTACGGGTCGCGTCGTAAGGCGCGATGGGCGCGCAAATCGCGATGCCGCCGTTCTTGGTGATTTCCGACGCGACGTAACCGATGCGGCGGATGTTGATGTCGCGATGCTCCTTCGAGAATCCAAGCTCCGACGACAGATGCTTGCGCACCAGGTCGCCGTCGAGCATGGTCACCGGACGCCCGCCGACTTCCAGGAACTTCGTCATCAGGACATTGGCGATGGTGGACTTGCCCGAACCCGAGAGTCCGGTGAAGAAGATGGTCACACCCTGCTTGGCGCGTGGCGGAAAGCTGCGCCGCAGTTCCTGGACAACTTCCGGATAGGTGAACCACGCCGGAATGTCGCGGCCTTCATTGAGCCGGTCGCGCAGTTCGGTGCCGGAAATGTTCAGAACCTTGTCGCCCTTCTTGACTTCATCGTCGGGAACGTAGCGGTCCTCCTCTTCGAGGTACACCATCATGCTGAAAGGCACCATGGTGACGCCGATGTCGGCTTCGTGCTTCTTGAAAACTTCCTGGGCTTCGTAAGGACCGTAGAACGGCTTCTTGGTTTCAGGATCGGAGCCCGGTCCGGCATGATCGCGCCCCACGATGAGATGGGTGCAGCCATAATTCTTGCGAATCAAAGCGTGCCAGATGGCCTCGCGCGGTCCGCCCATGCGCATGGCGAGCGGCAGAAGCGACAGCTTCTGTGTACCTTGCGGATATTTCGAACTCAGCAACTGGTAGCAGCGCACGCGAGTGTAGTAATCCACGTCGCCGGGCTTGGTCATGCCGACCACGGGATGAATCAGCAGATTTGCTTCGACCTGCTTGGCCGCGCGGAAAGTGAGTTCCACGTGGGCGCGGTGCATGGGATTGCGGGTCTGGAAGGCAACGACGCGCCGCCAACCAAGAAGAGCGAACTCAGCGCGCAATTCCGCCGGAGTGAAGCGCAGCGTGCGGAAATCGTAATGCGATGGACCCTGAAGCCCTTCAATGCGTCCGCCAACATACCACGGGTTCGATAGATTGATCGCATAGTTGGCGCCGGGATGAGCCTTGCTGGTGGTGCCAAAGACGGCCTTGGCTTCAGCGGTGCGATCGGCCTGCCAGACTTCTTCGACGTGGAGCACGGCCAGCATGACGCCTTCGGCGTCGCGCAGCGCGACTTTGCTGCTGCCGGGCGTGAGCTTCTTGGCGAATTCTTCGGTGACATCGAGCGTGATCGGCATGGGCCAGAGGATGCCGCTGGCCAGCCGCATATTGTGGCAAACGCCCTCGTAGTCGGCTTTGGTCATAAAGCCGCGCAAGGGAGAAAAGCCTCCACTCATGAGCAGTTCAAGATCGCAAACTTGACGGGCCGTAAGGTCCCAGGACGGCCACTCGCGAGAGTGGGCTTTCAGTTCAGCGGCTTTTTCGGATGAAGCGATGAGATTGACAAGTTCGCCCCCGTGCGGAGAAATCAAATGACTAGTCGAAGCAGACAAGTGCGTGAACCTCCCAGGTTCGTCGATTTAGATTTGCTCGTGTAACTCAGTGTCTACTTAATAACGTTTCGCAGTAAGGAATCAATGCAGACTTCCGGACCGGCTAATCGGGGGGGACTTGCTAACGAAACGATACAATTCTTTGCGGGCTAGATGATCTTGACCAACCCCAGTCTATATCAGCAAGATTGCGTCCCTAAACTGCACGCACGTGCCATGCCCGCAGAGGTTTTGGTTATTGTACTGTAAATTGATAAGGATAAAGGGTAAGGTCTCTATTTTTCTCTGCGGCCCCGCGGCTACGCCTCCCCCATATGCAAAGTGTTGCGCATGAGGGCGCGACCTTTTCTTCTCAACCTGTGTGTGCAAGGAACTGCATAGTCGGTCCATTGAACGGAGTGGTGCGCGGCGGTGGAATGCGAAGCTAAAGTTTCAGCCGCCATCCGTGTCCTCGAACGCACAAAGCGGCGACGTATCCCTCGGCCGCCGGTACTTCCTGCAAGCACCATTGCGCAGCTTCAGCCGGGTGCGGGCGGGTGGAAAGCAGAGCATTTAGTTCCCCGGGCTTTAGCGAAACGTCAAACTGGTCGAGCGGCAGCGACAGGCCGGTTCCTTGAGCCTTGATGTAAGCTTCCTTTCGAGTCCAACAACGAAAGAAACCGTGATGTCGCTCCGACGGCGGTAGTTCTGCGAGTTGATTCTGCTCGCGCTCTGAAAAGAACCGGCGTGCGATTGCGGCGTGATCGAAATCCTCGCGAAGTTGTTCCACGTCAACCCCGAGTGCCCGCCCCCTCGAAAAGGCCAGCACGGCTACATCCCCTGAGTGGGAAACGTTGAACTCCACTTGGCTCCCAGACCGGGACGGAGTCAACGATGGTTTTTCCTTTTCCGAGTAACGGAGGACAAGTTCAGTTGGATCGCGACCAACATAGCTGCCCAGGATCGTTCGCAGTAAAGCACGGGTTGCCGTGAAGTATTGACGATCTTTCGAAAAGTGAAAACGAGCGGCCCGCGCCCTTTCGTCCGCCGAGAGGAGCTGCTGCCAGCGCTTTTCCCCCACGGCCACGGCGGCCAGGTCGACCCGCCACAGATGGACTTCGTTCTCAGGGAGAGTGGTCTGCGTCTCGGGCTGAAACGCAACGTCGGCGATGTTCATCATGTCGGTCACGTTGCAAAGTCATGACAGTCTAAAGCAAAAGTATGCACCAGGCTCGAAATGGTGGCCGCTAAGCCGAGCAAGAAGCGCGATTTCCGGTTTTTCACCGAAACTAAGGAGCATGGGAAGGGTTACGGTAGATCGTGTAATTTGTGCCAGGGCCTTCCTGAGGGAAGGAAGTTTCGTCTAAGGGATTCACCTGAGTTCCGTGCCGTTCCTCGGTCTCGCAGGGTTCTGGGGCGATAAAAGATGTGACAAAAAACGAACGGCTGCCGGGTGCCGTTCGCGCCGATTGTGATTGAGTTCGATGGCCCCAGGCTGTGTTGGCGGAGCTTTAGCCAGCGAAAAACCGCTCCTGGCGGGCGTACTTACGGTTTTCTGGAAATGCGCCACGGCTTCACCGACTGCGTGCGATGGTCCGCAAGTGCCTGTGGAAATTGCTGTTCATGCGTCACTGACGGAAGTTCTCTAAAAATGGCAATGTGGTTGCTGTGAGAATCAGAACGGGTTTAGCCACGCACCCCATGCGTTGGCGAAGGCGATGCGAAAGTGCGAAGCGACAATAACACAGGAGGGGATCGGAATGAATGAGCCGACTCATCGGCTAGGTCCGCGCGAACAGCAGATTGTCGAACTGCTTTTGCAGGGGTGTGACAACGCTGAGATTGCCAGTCAACTCAACATGGCGCGGCGCACCGTGAAAGCTCATTTCAATCGATTATTTCTTCGTTTCGGCATCAACGGCGGTATCAAGCGAGTGAAACTCGCAACCCTGTTATACCGGAGGCAAGCATGTCTGCAAGTGGGCGTTATGGGTCTCGGGTCCCCAGTGAGCGCGAGCAGCGAGTCATCCAACTCGTTGCCGAAGGTCTGAAAAATCGCGAGGTAGCGGAAGCGCTCGGGACGACCGAGCATGTCATTAAGAACTACCTGCGCGTCATCTACGACAAACTTGGACTTTGGAATCGCGTCGAACTGGCGCTCTGGTACGAGTCGCGGCGGATCCCATCGGTGCTGGCAACGCAGTAGATTCTGCGCAAGTGCTGTCCGAATTGGTTCCCCGGATTGGTTCTTAGAGTTGGTTCTCAGAATTGGTTCTCGGAATTACGAGCAGCCAAAAGCCTGAAGATTCCGCAGCCGTTCCGCGGCGCCGGGCACTGACCGAACCGCGGCGGCGTCGAGCAATATGTGCGCCTGGTCGCAATTCTTCGCTACTCCATCACCCTTCTGGTAGAGATCCGCAAGAAGAAGCGTGGCCTCGCCGTTATGTTTGGCGATGGCCTTCCACAGCCACTTCGCGGCCTCAGCGCTGTCGCGCGCCTGGCCGGCGGTTCCATTCAGATAACGCTGCGCCATAGCGAGTTCTTGGCCGCCATTTCCCGCCAGAGGTTCCGCCTGCGGGTTCTTCCCGAGGATTGAACTCGTCGAAGCAGCCCGAGAGAGCGTGTCGGTCTTGGCGTTTGCCTCATGGC
>JBELAE010000073.1:0-16954 GCA_049509155.1 Candidatus Sulfotelmatobacter sp. | reverse complement strand
AGGCAGCCGGGGGCATCTATACAGTTGAAAATGGCTTCGGGGCCACCACCGCTCAGGCATGCGGCGGTGTCATCAATCAAGCCTGCTACAACGGGCAGCGTATCCGAGTGTTTGATCAGAACTTCAGACCAGCCACGATCAATCAATGGAACCTCACGTTCCAGCAGCAGCTGGCCAACTCCCTCACCTTCCAGATTGGCTATGTCGGCCAGCGGGGAGCGCACTTGCTCAACTTTGAGGACATTGCGCAGTCCATCCCCTTGGACGCAAGCGGGAAGATCGCCGGACGCGGGGATCCAATCGTGACTCGCGATCCCGGACCATTTCTCGGAGGCGCCACGGCCGGATCACTCTATCTGGCGGACAACCCGCAGTTCAACTCTGCCAATTGCGGCACCGCTGGCAACCCGATCTGCGGTGTGGAAACTCTGGCCGGAACCAATATGTCAAACTCCGACCAGAGCTACAATGCGCTCCAGGCTGTGCTGCAGAAGCGCATGAGCAACGGCCTGCAAGCCCAGGTGTCCTATACCTGGTCGAAGTGCCTGAGCAATTCCCCAGGCTACTTCGGGACGGGCTGGGGCAGCACCGGCGCCACCAGTTCAGGCGGAAACCCTGGCTGGGAAAACATCTACAACCCACGTCTCGATTGGGGACCGTGCTACTACGATCAGACCAATATCGTGACTAGTTACGTTACCTACCAATTGCCGCTAGGCCACGGCAAACAGTTTGGCCACGACCTGAACCCCGTACTGAATGCCGTGCTGGGGAACTGGGAGATCGGCGGAATTGTTACCCTGCACAGCGGAAATGCTTTGACCCTCAACAATTTTGGAGGCTGGGGCATTGGCGGCAACTCCGACAACACCAACGGCGTCGACCCCGAGACGCTGGCTGGATTGCCGGACTGCAACGGCACAGTCCAGCTTTCGAAACAAACCGTAGCGGCTGCGAATGGAGGTCCAGCCTACGCCAACGTTGATCTGAGCCTGCACAAAGGATTTTCGATCACCGAAACGAAGCGACTGGAATTCCGCATTGAAGCGCTCAACGCGTTCAACCATCCGGTGTGGGACTTCACCAATGGGCCCGATCAAGGATCGTTTGATCCGGGTCTATGGACGACCGGTACCAACGGTCAGCCGGTTACTTCAAACCCAACGTTCGGCAAGATCACCGGCTCTCAGGGAGCGCGGGAACTGCAACTCGCAATGAAGTTCTACTTCTAACCCAACGACTGCCTTCGTAGAGAAGGCGGTCAAAACCCGGCAGGCGCTTCCCCCCGGCGCCTGCCGTTTCTTTTGCGCAGCGCAGAAGCGCTGCGAGAGTCGGACAGCCGTGACTTCGGAATATAATCGGACAATGCGTGAGCGTGAATTCCTCCGGCGAGCCGGATTTTCTTCTTCGCTCCTCCTTCTCTTGTTGTTGGCAACGCTTTCGGCAGGGCAGGTCGCAAAGAAAAATGCAACACCTCCTGCGGGTGGAGAAGCCGAGCGGGCCGCGAATTTGGCAGAGAGCGGACATTGCGCGGAAGCACTCCCTTTGCTCAAGCGCGCCGTCCGGCAAACGCCCGATCACGATCTGAAGAAGCGAATCGCTCTCGATGGCCTGCACTGCGCCATGACGCACAATGTTCCGTTTGAGTCGCTCGATTTTCTGGCCGTGTTGAGCCGCGATTTCCCGCATGATCCCGAGGCGCTGTATGCGGCCACGCATGCTTACTCCGATCTTTCATTGCGCTCGTCCCAGGATCTGGCGCGGGACGCCCCATTTTCCTACCAGGTCCACGAATTGAACGCCGAGGCGCTCGAACTTCAGGGCAAGTGGATCGAGGCTGCAACGGAATATCGCAAGATTCTCGAAATCAACCCCACTCTTCAGGGGATGCACGCACGACTCGGCCGCGCGCTTCTGGCGAAACCGCAGCCTTCGTCGGCCGAGTTAGAAGAAGCCAAAAAAAGCTTCGAGGAAGAGCTTGAGATCGACCCCCGCAATGCCGTAGCCGAGTATGTCCTGGGTCAATTGGCGGCGGACTCCAACGATTCCGCGACTGCCATCCGCCACTTCACGCGAGCCACGCAGCTAGACACCGGATTCGCCGAAGCTTTCCTGGGATTGGGGACGTCGCTGAACTCGACTAAACGTTACACCGAAGCTCTGCCCGCGCTC
Organism: Candidatus Sulfotelmatobacter sp.; assembly: GCA_049509155.1. Classification (GTDB taxonomy): domain Bacteria; phylum Acidobacteriota; class Terriglobia; order Terriglobales; family Acidobacteriaceae; genus Sulfotelmatobacter. The sequence continues at coordinate 14,782 of JBELAE010000073.1, read as the reverse complement.
GAGACTTACGAAAAGATGGAACCCGACAGCCCCACCGGACATTATCAGTTGGCGGTCGCCTACGCCGGCGCAGGACGCAAAGACGACGCGAACCGCGAAGCCGCCTTGCAACGCCAGACCTCTGAGGCGCTGGAAGCGGTGAAACGCAGAGCCGCTACGGCAATGGAGAAACAGCAGCCTACCGGCTCGACCGCTCCGGAGCAGAAGTAACCATGTCGCGCCGTTCCGGAAGTTCTGGGATCGACCGTCATCGACAAGAAAAAAATCGAATAAAAAGGCGAGATTTTCTGCGCCTCCTTGCCGGAACCGTGGCGCTCCCGGTTCTCAACCCGCTGGCGTTTGCAGCCGATCCCGCGGCGAGTCCGTTTTCTGAGGTACTGTCTTCTTCCAGCGGCATCACTTTTACTCACACCGCCGGCCTTTCTCCTGAAAAATATTTGCCCCAGTCCACCGGGGCCGGTTGCGCCTTCCTCGACTATGACAATGACGGCTGGATGGACATTTATTTCGTAAACAGCGGCAAGTGCGACATCTTTACGCCGACGCAGCCCTTGCGCAACGCTCTCTATCGCAACAATCGCGACGGCACATTCACCGACGTCACCGAGAAGGCTGGCGTTGGCGGCGGCGGCTACGGTATGGGTGTCGCGGTCGGCGATTACAACGCTGACGGCTTCCCTGATCTTTACGTGACCCAATACGGGCGCAGCATTCTGTATCGCAACAACGGCGATGGAACTTTCACTGACGTTACGGAACAGGCGGGCATTGCGGCTCCAGGATGGGCCTCCAGCGCGGTGTGGTTCGACTGCGACAACGACGGGCTTCTGGATCTTTTCGTCTGCCGCTTCGTGGACTTCGACAAATCCAAGCATCACAACTGCGGTGCGCTCAACATCCCGGCGATCAAGGGATTGAATGAATATTGCTATCCGCGAATCTACACGCCGATGCCGAGCTGGCTGTTTCACAACAACGGCGACGGCACCTTCACCGACGTCAGCCAGAAAATGGGGATTGCCGACAATCCGGGTAAGTCCTGGGGAGTGGTCGCCACCGATCTCAATAATGATGGCCGGATGGACTTGTTCGTGGCCAACGACACGGTTGCCAACTTCCTCTTCATGAACCGCGGTGGAAAACGTTTCGAAGAAGTCGGGTTTACCGCAGGAGTGGCCTTCGGCGAAGGCGGCAAGGCGCGCTCGGGTATGGGCGTCGATTCTGCCGACTTCAATCAGGACGGCTGGATGGATCTTTTCGTGACCAACCTGAACCACGAATTCGATGGCTTCTATCAGAACCGGCACGATGAAACATTTGACGACATCGCCGCTCCCTCCGGCATCGCCAACGCGACCAAGCTGATGAGCGGCTGGGGAGTGAAGTTCTTTGATTACGATAACGATGGCAATCTCGATCTGATCATCGCCAATGGACATCCCGACGACCTGATCGAAAAGATTTACGACAATGTAACCTACCGGGAGCCGCTTCTGCTCTTTCACAACACGGGCGGCGCCTGGAAGAACGTAAGCCATGAAAGCGGGTCTGCCTTCGCTCGTCCCATGTCGGCTCGCGGGCTCGCCCTCGGGGATTTCGATAATGACGGCGCGGTCGATGTCTTGATTTCCTGCAACAACGAATCTCCCGTGCTGCTGCAGAACAATATCGGACGCCAGAATCACTGGCTGGGTTTGAAGCTGGTCGGCAAAAAAGCCAACATCGATGCGATCGGTGCCATCGTCACGTATCAGGCGGGCGACTTGAAACGCAGCCGAATGAAAGTCGGTGGTGGCAGCTATCTTTCCTCCCATGACCCGCGCCTGGTGCTGGGAATCGGCCCGAGGACGAAAATCGACTGGGTCGAAATCAAATGGCCACAACCCAGCGGATTAGTCCAGAGGATTACCGATCTTCCGATCGACCGATACATCACGATTCATGAAGGTCAGGTTTGACTGCTATCGACATGGCGAGGAGGTGTCTGCGTTACCTCTGTGACTTGCGTCGCTCTTGCGATACGGTAGGCTCTGATTCATCGGCCCCAGTCACGGCTGGGAACCGAGCGAGGAACTGTCATGGGAATGTGGGACAAATTCGCCGACCGCCAGTTCGCGAAAGACGAGAATGGAAGGCTGGTCTTCCTTCCCCGTGGGCGACACCGGCCTGCTTACTTCGTAGATAGCAGCGATGAGAGCAAGCTCAAATCGGTGGTGAAGGTCTACGGCGTTGCCGCCGCAATCATCAACTTGACCGGATCCATGGCGAGCCTTGCCTTTACCCAGGCGCTCACGTTCGACGAGCGTTCCGCTCCGCTGGCCTACAAACTGAGATTTGGCCTTGTGGTTTACGCGATTTCCTCGGTGCTGCTCTACATTGGGCCGGCACTCCTGCTATGGAACGTGTACCGCAGAGTGCTGGATGGTCTTTGTTCGTCGCTGACAACAGTCGATCCGGCATCGCTTCAGTTGGCGCGATTGCCCTCGACTTCCTACCAAGCCGTAGCCATCCTTCTGTTGACCGGTCTCCTGCTGCTTACCCTCGGTATCTTCTTTGCGATCAGCTATCGCCCCTAAGATAAATCAAACCGCGACCTGAACCGACGAGTATCCCCATTACACGCATTGCGCAGCTCCTCACGGTTGGGTCTTCAAAGGCCCAACGGGTTTGTAGGAATTGACGACGATGCCTGAGGGCGTAGCATTTGTGCTGGCGAGTTCGAATGCGCGTGCCGGAGTGCCATCTGCAAAAATGCGCTTCCCCGTGCCCAGCAGGACTGGATCGACGAGCAGCACGACCTCATCCGCAAGACCCTGTTCGAGCAGCGTCGATGTCAGGGTTGAACTGCCCATGAGGAGCAAGTCAGGGCCGTCGTGCGACTTGATGCGGCGAATGTCCTCGACGAGGTCCGGCCCAACGCCCTCGAATGGGCCCCATTCCAAGCTTTCCGGCCGATGGGTCACGACGTATTTCTTCGCGGCGTTGAGACGGTCAGCCATCGGACTGCTTGGCGCCTTGGGCCAGAAGCTCGAAAAGCCATCGTAGGTGCGCCGGCCAAGCAGCAGATCGAACCTCTCGCCATACCTCGCAAGGAGTAACTCTCTGCCAGCAGGAGTGCGATAGGGCGCTGACCAGTCGCCGTAGGGGAAATTGTTCTCATCGGCGGAGGCCTGGATCACGCCGTCCAGCGAGATATGTTCGAAAATCCTGAGCTTTCTCATGTTGCTCCCTTGATTTCTAGGCAGTCTGACGCTCGCCTGTGGCAGGCGACTCAGCGCCGCTGAATTGTTCATTCTATAGTCGTCGCGGAGCAGGAAATTCGACAGGCGAGGGCGAAATGTTTTTGTTTTAAGTGGTCAGGGTAATAGCTGGTGAAACGTCCCCCTTACGCTCGTTGACTTGGATTCTCGTTCCCCGGGGTTCGGCTCAAGCCACTGAATCGGATGGTGCTAGAAGAGAACTAAAGCTTCTGTGCGCGTATGCCGATGGAGACAAGGTAAGCCTCTACAGGTCGGAGAAGGGGGGTACGTCTTGTCCACCAGCCCAATCACCAGCGGCCTTCTGTCTCAGATTGTCGGCTCGCCATCGACTGCCAACCAGTTCGCCAGTGACCTGAACCAACTAGCGCAGGACCTCCAGAGTGGCAGCCTGCCTACTGCGCAGCAGGACTACCTCGCGCTCACGGAAGATGCGCTGAATGGCGCCACGTCCTCGACTGCTAACACCTCGGCGAGCGGGATTACGACGAACCTGCTGTCGAACATCGCAGCTTCGCCAAGCGAATCCAGCACATTCACCAGCGAACTCAATCAGCTCGGCTCGGATCTCCAGAACGGCGATCTGACTTCCGCGCAGCAAGATTTGCTTGCGGTTGATTCTACGGCTTTGAACGCAGCATCTGCGGCCAGTGGCGGGTCGAGCGGCAGTTCAGGCTCAACGACTTCTGTATCGGCAGGCTCGAATGATAGCGCCGCGCTTATTCAAGCGACCATTCAGGCACTAGAAGCCGGTGACAACTCGGCGGCCAGCAGCACCTTGACTCAGTTGGCGGCTATTTCGCCAAATTCTGTAGGAGCTAGCGCCCTGCAGCAGGCAAGCGAAAGCTTCGGTTCTACCTCTTCTAGCTCATCTTCCTCCAGTTCGGTTACCCAACTGCTACAAAGTCTTGACACGAGCAACTCTGGAAATTCAGCGTCTGTTCTAAACCTGCTGGCTTAGCGAGCGCAGTGATCCAAAGATCATTGATTCAAAGATTAGTGACGACTCCGCCGCACCCCGTAGCTTCGGAAGAGTATCGTGTTTCTATAACAGACAGCGCTAGTGCCCTAAGACTACAGTGTTCACTGTAGTCCACAGCGAGTGTTATTCACCTATTATCGCGTGTCGGCCTCGATCGATTGACCTCGAGCTATGAGCCGCGCCGATGCCCAACCACCAGTCAGGATTGCGGGCGATTGAATGGAGGATGGAATGAGCACACCCCCGGAATGCAGCCCAGCAGCCGCCGCCGATCGGATGCAGACCGAAGAAGCTCTGCTGCGCAACGCCGAGGCATTGGCGGCGCTCGTGGAGCAGTCGCCGCTGGGAATTTACACCGTCGATTCGCAGTTCCGGGTCAGAAACGTCAGCGCTGGCGCGATGCCAGCCTTCCGCAATGTTCGCCCGCTGATTGGGCGCGACTTCGCGGAGGTGATGAGGATCCTTTGGCCGGAGTCTTTCGCCGGCGAGGCGATCCGAATTTTCCAGCACACCCTGGCGACCGGTGAGCCCTACGTTTCGCCGGGGCTGACGGAGAAGCGCAACGACATCGGGGCGATCGAGTCCTACGAGTGGCAAGTGAATCGAGTGACCCTCGCTGACGGGCGACCTGGCGTGGTCTGCTATTACTTTGACTCGACGCGGCTGCAGCAGGCGCACCGGGCGGTGCGCGAAAGCGAAGAGAGATTCCGCACTTTTATCAGCGCGACTTCGAACGTGGTCTACCGCATGAGTGCCGATTGGACCGAGATGCGGCATCTCGATGGAAAGGAGTTCATCGCCGACACAATGGACTCCAGCCGCACCTGGGTCGACAGATACATCCATCCCGATGATCAGCACCATGTGATGGCAATGATTCAGCGTGCGATCCAGTCGAAAACCATCTTTGAGCTGGAGCACCGCGTGATTCGCACCGACGGTTCGCTGGGTTGGATTCACTCCCGCGCCATTCCGATCTTCGACGAACACGACGAGATTCTCGAATGGTTTGGCGCCGCGAGCGACGTCACCCAGCGCAAGCAGGCGGAGGAAGCCCTGCGGCAGCAGCAGGAGCGCGCCGAATTCGTAGCCGACGCTTCCGACATGGGCTTCTGGTTCTGCGACCTTCCCTTCGACAAGCTGATCTGGGACAAGCGCGTGAAGAGCCACTTCTGGTTGCCGCCCGACGCAGACGTCACCATCCACACGTTTTATGAGCGACTGCATTCTGAAGACCGGGAACCCACTCGCCGCGCCATCGAAAGATCGATCGCCACGAATACCCAGTACGACGTCGAATACCGCACCGTGGCACCGGACGGGAGGCAAAACTGGATTCGCGCCATCGGCCGCACATTCTACGATGCAGCGGGCCAGCCTACGCGCTTCGACGGCGTCACTTTGAACGTCACCGACCGCAAACAGTCCGAGCTCGATTTGAGTGCGAGCGAGTCTCGCTATCGGGTGCTGGCCGAGAGCCTCGACCAGCAGGTGCAGGCCCGGACCCTGGAGCTGCAGGCCCGCAATCGAGAAATACTGCGCATGTACGAGAGCCTGAGGACGCTTTCGACGCGCATGATGGCGGTGCAGGACGAGGAGCGCAGGCGGATTGCACGCGATCTGCATGACAGCTCCGGCCAGTTGCTGGCGGTCATTGACATGCAACTTGATACCCTCGCCGAGGACCTTCGCAAGGCAGCTCCTCAGTTCAGTGAGCAGGTGGAGGAGACCGAGCGCTTGGTGGAGCAGTTGCAGAAGGAGATCCGCACGACTTCCTATCTGCTGCACCCTCCGCTGCTCGATGAAGCCGGGCTCTTCTCGGCATTGAGCTGGTATGTGGAGGGACTGAACAAGCGCAGCAATGTGCGAATCGCGTTGGAGATCGCTCCCAATTTCGGCAGATTGCCGCGCGACATCGAACTGGCGGTTTTCCGTCTGGTGCAGGAGTCGCTAGCCAACGTCTATCGGCATTCGGGCAGCGAGACGGCCATGATCCGCATCGTGCGGGGCGAGGGGACGGTTAACGTGGAGGTTCAAGATCGGGGCAAGGGAATTGCGTCGAAAAAACTTGTTGAGATCCTGTCGGAAGGATCTGGAGTCGGCATACGCGGAATGCGGGAGCGGCTGCGGCAGTTCAGCGGCGAGTTGAAAATCGAATCGGGAGAGAATGGAACGCGGGTTTCTGTATCAATTCCCCAGACGGCAGTTTCCGCGGAGCTGAGCGGACTCGAACCGATAACGGCGCGGTGAATGGTGCCGGCAGCGTAAGCAAACGGCGAGGCAAAAGGCAGCGAACTTGTGGGAGGCGAATCTTGCCTTTTTGCTCAGGCAGAATCAACTCCCAACCTCTTCGATTTCCATAGCGGGTTCTGGATCAACGCTTCAGCACGTCCTCTATCAGCAAGCATTACCTTCTCAGCCGCGACCGGGTCAATTTCGTCCCACCACCGGGTCGGTTCGCGCCCAGTCCCTATTTTCTTCGCAAACACTGGCCCTGAACGTCACTTGTGACCCAGGCTTGCAAAAGCGCATGGTCATTTTCCGCCCGGGCTGCGATCAGTGCAAAACATCAGCCCTTCCACTGCTCCTTATTTTTCAATGTCATGGGAAGGCTCGTGTTCTGGCAACACAAATGCCAGCCAAATCAAGTTGGAGGGAGCTTTTGCCACGCAAGGCGTCAACTCCGACAGAATTGGCCAAAGAAATCTTGAGTTATTTCCTGCGAAACCCGCACGCCGCGGACAGTTTGGAAGGCGTGGCGCGATGGCGCTTGATGGAGGAGAGAGTGCACCGCCAACTGGAAAACACCGATCAGGCGCTCGACTGGCTGGTCGGTCGTGGCTTTCTCGTGAAAGTTTCCTCCGAGTGGACCGAATCCGTTTACCAACTGAATGATGTGAACCGTTCCACGGCAGAGCGTTTCGTGAGCGAGTCCACGAAACCCGCAAGCCGCGCTGTGAAGCGGCGCCGGCGAAGCGGTTCGAAGCAGCGGTAGCGGCAAAGCTAACACGAAGCAGCAACAGGGCCATTTCCCCACAATCACCGAAGGAGGATGGATTCATGTCTGCGTTTACCTACCCCGGAGTTTATATCCAAGAGTTGTCGAGCGGCCAACACACCATTACCGGCGTAGCCACGTCGATTGGGGCCTTTGTGGGCTGGGCTCCGCAAGGGCCGGTAGCGGAGGCGACCCTGGTGGAGAGCTGGTCGGACTATGTGGCGCAGTTCGGCGGGCTGGACACGCGGAGCTGGCTTGGCTATGCGGTGAACCAGTTTTTTGCCAATGGCGGCAGCGAGTGCTACATCATCCGGCTGGTGTGGGCGGTGGGGATGGAGGGCGGAGTGAATAGCCCGGTGGCGAGCGCGACTGCGCTGGCAGCTGGTGTGGGTTATGCGACGGGGACGATCACGGCGACGCTGAATGGGGTGGTTGGAACGATTGCGCTGGGTGTGGGGACGCCGGTGCTGCAAAGCGTTAGCGTGACGGCGCAGAATTTGCCGGCAACGGCGGCGCTGCCGCCACTGCCGTATGGAGCGTCGCTGACGCTCGCGGCCGCGGGGAGTTTTTCTGACGGGAGTTCGTCCGCGCCGCCGGGCGTGGAGTGGGAGACGAGCGATCCGACGATCGCGACGGTTTCGGCAGGGGTGGTGACAGCGACGGGGACGAATCCGGGGCCGGTGACGATCACGGCAACGTCGGGCATCATCGCGGGAAGCATGACGCTGACGGTGACACAGGCGCAGATTAAGTCGATCGCGGTGACGCCGGCGACGGTGACCTCGGGGGTGGGGCAGACGGTGCAGATGGCGGCGGCGGCGAACTATTCGGATGGAACGTCGCCAAATATTACTGGGATTGCGGTATTCACGTGCACTCCGTCGGGAATGGTGACGTTTCTCAGTGCGGCTGCGCAACCGCTGGCCGCGGGCCAGTTCGCTGCGGGGACGACGGCGGGCGCGGCGACAATCGGGGCAGCGCTGCCTACGATTTGGACGCTCCCGTCCGCGCCCACCACAACGACGGCCGCTTTGACGGTGACCGCAGCGACCGTGACATCGATGGCGATCTCGCCGGCGAATGCGACGGTGCCGCTGCCGACGATGTTGGAGCCAGGGCAGACAGAGCTGGTTGGGTTCTCCGTGTCAACCATGCTTTCGAACGGGACGGCGGGGCCGGCGCCGACGACAGTGACGTGGACGTCTAGCAATCCGGCGGTGGCGGGGTTCGATGCACCGGAGACGGCCGCAATCAGCCAGTATTCGATCACATCGGATATAGCGACGTTCACGTATACGGCGGCGAGCCCACTGACGGCGGGTGAGCCGGTGACGCTGTCGGGCTTCCCGACGAGCACGTTCTTCAACAATCAGGTAGTGTTCGTGTCCGCCACCGATCTGACCGCCACAACATTTGAGGCGAACTTTACGCATGGAAACGTGACGCTGACGACAGAGGCGGGCGTGGCTATGGTGAGCGCGGGGTCGCTCACGGTGGCAACTGCAGGGACGACGACGATTACAGCGAGCTATACGCCGGGCGGGTCGAGCGTGCCGGTAACCGCATCGACGCAACTGACGGTGAACTCTGGACATTTGACCGGACTGAGCGTGTCGCCAGCGACGCCGACACTGGCGGCCGGGATGCAGCAGCAAATGACGGTGACGGGGACGTTCGACAGCGGGACATTTGTGAACATGTCGGGGTTTGCGACGTGGACCGTGACGAGTGGGACCGCAGCGACGGTTTCGGCGACGGGAGTTGTGACTGCGGTGGCTGCAGGCACGGCGACGATCCAGGCGCAGTGGATGGGGACGTCGGCGACGACGGTGGTAACAGTGTCGGCGGCGATTCCGGTGTCGATTGCCATTACGACTTCGCCGTCGGGGCAGACGTCGGTAGCGGCGGGAGAGAGTATTTCGCTGGTGGCGACGGCGACGATGTCGGACAACACCACGACTCACCCAGACTTGCAGGTGGTGACGAATACGGCGACCTGGGCGAGTTCGTCGCCGATGCTGACCATTGGCGGGCCGGGTGTGGTGTCGGCCGCGGCCACGGCGGGCGGATCGCTGACGCTGTTTGCCAACAGTCCGGGGATATGGGGCAACACGCTGCTGGTGAGCGTGACGCCGCAGCCATCGAATCCTAGCCGGTTCAGTGTGCTGTTGCAGCAGGTGGCGACGACCGGGCAAACGGTGACGCTGGAGAGCTTCGTCAACATGTCGGTGCTCCCGACGGACCAGAGTTACGTAGTGACGGTAATCAACAACGACTCAAACTACATCACGTTTACCAATCCGCTGACCGGGATCGTGGTGGCGCCGACGGTCACGCCCGGGGCGGCGACGCAGGTGCCGTTTACGGGCGGTGCGGACGGGTCGGTGCTGAACCCGATGGACGGGAACTTCGAGGCGGCGCTGTTTCCGCCGGCGAATCCGAACGCCGGAGTTCATCTGTTGGACCGAGTGGACATCTTTAATTTGCTGTGCGTGCCGGGAGAGACAGACGCGCCGACGATCTCGAACCTGCAGGCGTATTGCGTGCAGAAGCGGGCGTTCATGATTGTGGATTCGCCACAGAATACGACGATTGCGAACATGATCCAGTCAGGTCCGGTGGGCAGCACGCCAGGAAGCATTACGGACCAGAGCATCGCGGGGAATTCGGCGTTGTACTTTCCGTGGATTCAAGCGCCGGATCCGCTGGCGGGCAACCGGTCGAGGCTGTTTCCGCCATGCGGATTCGTGGCCGGGATCTATGCGGCGACAGACGGGGCCCGTGGGGTGTGGAAGGCACCGGCGGGGATTGAAGCGGCCTTTATCGGGAACTCGGGCTTGCAGTTTGTGATGACCGACCTCGAGAACGGCGGGCTGAATCCGCAGGCGGCAAACTGTCTTCGCGAGTTCAAGGTGTATGGCGACGTGGTGTGGGGTGCGCGCACGCTCGCGGGCAACGACCAGGCAGGGTCGCAGTGGAAGTACGTGCCGATCCGGCGGCTCGCGCTGTTTCTCGAGTCGAGTTTGTACGACGGTACGCAGTGGGTGGTGTTCGAGCCCAACGACGCTACGCTGTGGGGCCAGATCCGGTTGAATGTGGGGACATTCCTGCAGGGTCTGTTCCTGCAGGGGGCGTTCGCGGGCACGACCCCGGCGCAGGCCTACTTCGTGAAGTGCGATGCGGAGAACAATCCGCCGTCAAGCGTTGCACTGGGAGTGGTGAACATCCTGGTGGGATTCGCTCCGCTGTACCCGGCGGAGTTTGTGGTGATTCAGATTCAGCAAATCGTCGCGCAGGCCTCGTAACCGGCGCAGGCGACAGAAACCAGGAGAAAACACATGGCAATGTTTCCGGCAAATCCGACTCGTCTGGACCCCTACAAGAACTTCAAGTTCCGGCTGAAGTGGGATGGGCAGTATGTGGCCGCGGTGAGCAAGATGAGCACGCTGAAGCGGACCACCGAGGTGGTGGAGCATCGCAGCGGCGGCGACCCCTCGACCACGCACAAGTCGCCGGGGAAGAACAAATATGACGCGATCACGTTCGAGCGCGGGCTGACGCAGGACCACAACTTCCACAACTGGGCAGGACTGGTGTGGAACTTCGGGTCCGGTCTGGGCACGGAGGTTTCGCTGGCCAGCTTCCGGAAGGATATTTACCTGGAGTTCTACAACGAAGCGGGGCAGTTGGTGATCGCGTACAAGATCTATCGCTGCTGGGTATCGGAGTACCAGGCGATGCCGGACCTGGATGCGAACGCGAATGCGATTGCGATCGAGCATATCAAGGTGGAGAACGAAGGCTGGGAACTCGACACCAGCGTAACCGAGACGACGGAGCCGACGCTAAGCATTAGCACTGTGGCGACCTAGGAGTCTGTCCGAAATAGATTTTCAGCCGCTTTGGATTAACAAATTACAAAATCAACCTTGTTAGTAGGTTGTCGATTCTCAATTACTTAAAAGTATTCGGATTTCTCATTTCCGGCACACTCTTAGGATGCGAACCCTAACCCAAGTCGATACCCTCGCCTTGTGGGAGAGCGGTCGGACGCTACATCCGATCGACCAAGGCCTGCTCGCAGTAAAGACCGCCTTCCCCGAGACTCGCGACGAGAGCGTCGCAGACTGGCCACTGGGCCGACGCAACCGCGCCCTGGCCCAGCTGCACTGCGCGTGCTTCGGGCCGCAGCTTAGCGGATGGACGACGTGCGGGAAGTGTGGAGAGAAGCTGGAGTTCAACGTGGATGGGCGCGCGTTGATGGAGACGACCGCGGCGACCGCGCAAATGGTTCCTATTGGGGAACGGATGTTCCGGCTGCCCACCAGCCGCGACCTGGCACGGATTGCAGAGAAGGCAGACGGGGTGGATGCGGCGCGGACTCTGCTGGATCTTTGCCTGGTTGCGGGAGACGCAGCGGCGTGGAGCGAAGCAGAGATCGAGGAGGCAGGCGAAAGGCTGGCGGCGGCCGATCCGCTGGCCGAGGTGCGGCTGGACTTCAAATGCCCGGTGTGCGGCGAGGCGTTTGAAGAGAGTTTGGATCTGGCGGCGTTTTTGTGGTCGGAGGTTGAAGGGCGGGCGAAGCGGCTCCTGCTGGATGTGCATGTGCTGGCGCGGGCCTACGGATGGGGCGAGGGCGAGGTGCTGGCGCTGAGCCCGGCGCGACGAAAGTTCTACATCGAGATGGTGGAAGCATGAGCGGATATCTGCAGCGGATGGCAGGCACGGCGAAGGTGGCGAGGGCACAAGCGCGAGTGCATCCGTTTGTGGAAGGGATGTATGGGGAGCGGTCGCAGAGTGTGGCTCCCCTAATGGAAGAGGTGGAGCGGAGGGTGATGGGGCAAGTACCGGGGGTTAGCGAACAGCGGTCGGCGATCGACGGCCTGGTGGGACAGCGTGGTGTCATGGACCTCACCCATGACGATGAGGCTGTCATGGGTACGATGCCCGGAGTGAGTGGTAACCCCACATCTCAGAAGCAAGATGCTCATCCCAACCAGCAAGCTGGCCGGAGACCACGAGATGCGGGACATGGGGTGATGGGTCCGGCGGAGAGCGAGGGCGAGAGATTTGAGGCGCTGCTGCCCAAGGTTGCGGGGGAGGATGCCGGATTCGTACTTCCCAAACAGGAGGGTGAAGTTTTTGGGGAGGGTGTGGCGGAGGGTTCGAAGGCAGCCCAACTCGCAATGAGACTTCGAAATGACGTGCCACCCAGTGCGCAGGGCGGCGTGGAGGAGTGGAAGTTTGAACCGGTGATCAGAGACACACGAACCGAGGGGAGTAATACGGCACCCGCAATCTTGCGCCCCGCCGGTCGCGCTGGAGCATTGAAGAATGCAACGGCGAAGGATGAAGCAGCTGGACTTTTGCCTCCCGCTCATTTCGATAAGGCGGCAACGAGTGGAGCACCCGTGCTTCGGCGGCTAACCCAACCTCCATCTCAGAAACGAGATGTGGGGCAGCCGCAGGGCGACGAGATACAGATCCACATCGGCCGGATAGAAGTGATTGCGATGCCTCCGGCGGCGCCAAGACCGGTGGCAGCCCCGGCGCGGAAGACACAGACGCTGGATGAGTATCTGCGGCAGAAAAACGGGAGGACGGGATGAGCAATGCCCTGGCCATCTCGGGAGTGTCGGCGGTGCTGCAGTTCTATCTGGGGAACCTGTACAGCAACCTGTCGGCGGAGTTCGGGGGGACGATCGGGCTGAGTGCGCAGGCGCCAGACCTGGTGCAGGCTCGGTTCGCGTCGCCAATTGCGACCGAGAACCAGGTGAATCTGTTTCTACACCAGGTGACCTACAACGCGGCATGGAGGAACATCCAACTGCCATCGCTGGATGCAGATGGCAAGACGCTGCTGACGTGCCCGCCCCTGGCGCTGGATCTGCATTATCTGCTGACCGTGTACGGGACTGCGGACTGGCAGGCAGAGGGTTTGCTGGGCTACGCGCTGATGATGTTTCACCAGAACCCGATTATCAGCCGCAGCGACATTTCGTATGCCCTGAACAACCTGGCGAGCACGAACAATCTGAGCGCGCCTCTGGCCTCGTGCGGGTTGGCGGACCAGGTGGAGATGATCAAGATTACGCCGGCGACGTTGGGGCGCGAGGAGATGGCGTGGTTGTGGACCGCGCTGAAGGCGGACTACCGGCCGACGTTTCCATTCCAGGTTTCGGTGGTGCTGCTGCAGCCGCAGAGGAATACGTCGCTGGCACTGCCGGTGCTGCGGCGGCATGTTCAGGCCATCCCGATCCAGCCGGCATCGCTGTTGATGGTAACCCCGCCGAACAACCAGCCCGCCGCGGGACTGAGCGATGTGGTGACGGTGACGGGCGAGTTCCTTTCGAGCGTCACGCAGGTGGTGTTGAGTTACGCGAAGCTGGGCGTGCAGTTTACGGTGGCGGTCGCGAACAACAACGGAACGTCGTTCACGTTTGTGACGGGCACGCAGACGACGTATCCGAACGGTGTGCCCCCAGGGATTTACTCGATTGCGGGGCAGATCCTTGATGCGAATTCGACGCCGGCGTTGATCCAGCAGACGACGAATGCGCTGGTGCTGGGGCTGGCCCCGACGCTGCCTCTGACGCAGGTGGCGACGCTGGCAGCCGATCCGGACAGCGCGACCACGGTGCTGGTCACGATTGCGGGATTCACGCCGAATCCATGGGCGGGACAGACGGTTGCGCTCACGCTCAGTAGCCTGACTGCGCCACCGCCGCCGGGCCCGCTGTTCACCGTGACCTCGACGATCACAGCGCCGCCGCCTCCGAGCAATGCGGCGGGCGCAGTGGCGGACATTACGGCGTTTGCGGCGACCGACACCGTGGTGACGCTGACGGCGGCGAATTCGTTCACCGCAGGGATGGCCGTGCTGTTCGCGGGGTTGGGTGTAGCGACGTTTCTGAATGGACAGACGCTGGTGGTACTGGAGTCGGGGCTGAACAGCAATGAGTTTCAAGTGGAGTTTGTGACGGCGGATGCGCTGCCGACGGCGGACACGGGCACAGCCACTCCCGGACAGACGCTGGCGGCGTCGCTGACATTTCCGTTTCCGGCGAGCCTGCCGACGGGCGCGAGCTACCTGGCACGGCTGACAGTGGATGGAGTGAGCAGCACGGTCAACGTGAACTGGAATGTTCATCCCCCGGTATTTACCGGACCGCTGGTGACGACATGATGGCCGAACGCGCTGTAGGCGTGCAACCAGTTCCATGGCAGGAGAGGAACCAGAGCGCGCTGGTGGAGGAGTTTGCCGCGCTGCGGCGGCGGCTGGACGGCGAGTCCGCGGCGGTAAGGGCGAGCGAGGGCGCGCCAGGCGGTTCACCAACGGCGATCGATGCTCTGACGGAGATCTTTGAACTCAGCGCCTTTGAGCGGGAGCTGCTGCTCCTATTGGCCGGAGTGGAGATGGATTCGGCGCTGGCGGCGTGGGTTGCAGAAGTGGCGGGCGGAAAGCGAAGCGAGGTGACGTTTTCGCTGGCGATGGCGACGCTGGGGAATCCGCACTGGAGTGCGTTGGCGGCAACGGCGCCGTTG
>JBELAE010000072.1:0-16536 GCA_049509155.1 Candidatus Sulfotelmatobacter sp. | reverse complement strand
CCGCCGGAGAGTTGGACTACGTCGGGATGGCCTTCGTTGCGGACTACGGCGTCTAACATTTTTTCGATTTGCGGGAGCGTGCGAAATTGCTGGCGCTCGGGGCCGCTGGAGGCGTAGCAGACGGGGCAGCGCAGGTTGCAGTAGTCGCAGATTTCTACGAGCGTGAGGCAGGAATGTTGTTCGTGGTCGGTGCAGAGGCCGCAGTCGTAGGGACATCCCCACTTGACGGGGGTGTTGTAGACGAGGGGCATTTCGGGGGGCTTGATGAAGACTTCGCGGGAGCGGCGGTAGTAGTCGATGTGCGATCAGGACTTTTTCTGGGCCGTGCTGCGGGCAGCGTTTGAGGAGGTAGACGTTGCCGTCCTGGAAAACGGTTTTGGCGTCGACGCGGCGGTAGCAGGTGGAGCAGATGGAGATGGCTACATCGTAGAAGAGGTAGGGGCGGGTTTTGGCCATGGGGTGCTCGCCTGCCGGAAGCTGTTGCAAAGATTATTTTTCAACGATCGTTTTTCAGCAATCAGTGCCAGTACCTCAGGAAAACTGCAAGGACTGGCAGGAGAGAAGTATAGAGAAGAATGACTACGGAGGCTACGATGAGGCGGGTGGGATTGGGTTCGATGCCGGTGAGGCGGATGGCTTTCCAGGCCAGATAAAGAATAAGGACATCGAGAAATAAGGGGACGATGGAGAGCAGAGGGGTGGCAATTTGTCCGGTGCGGAGAGCGAAGGCGAGGAAGGCGGAGTGGCCGAAGATGCCGAAGAGTAGATGCAGCGACGGGATGACTAAGGAATAGGCGAAGGCGCGCGGTCCGGGGCGGCGGGCGAGAGCGTAGAGAAGAACCAGGTGCGGAGCGATGGCGGCCAGCCCCCAGGCGATGAAGGCGAAGCGGTAGACGGGGAATGGGGCGCCGCGGGGGACGCCGAGGGCGCCGTTCCATCCTACGATGCCGAGGGCGATTTCCGCGGCGATTTTGGCGGTGATGGCGTAGGCGAGTTGCTGAATCGCGGATCGACTCGAGGGCGAGAGGTGGCGGACGTCTATGGGGCGAGTGTCGATGCGGCGAGCGTCTATGAGCCGAGCATCGATGGGACGAGCAGCGACTGGGCGCGAGGCTGGGGCCTCGCGCGGTGGAACTTGGGGCGGAGTGGCAGGATCTGGCTCCGCTTTGCGCGGAAGATTGCCCTGGGAGGCGATGGCTTCGTAGCGGGCGAGAGCTTGATCGAGCCGGGCTTGGTCCGATGTGGGAGGGGCAACGGTCGGGGCGGGAGGGCGCGGTTGGGCGGCTGGCTGAGGGGCCGGAGGGACGATACCTGAAGGATTGGGTGGTGGCGGAGTGGGCCAGTAGCCATCCGGTGAGGAGGCTGTTCCTGAAGAGCGGGCGATGCCGCGGGCGAGCCAGGCTGAGATCGAGCCACCGACCGCGATCACGACCAGGAGAGCCAGGAAAAATGGTCCCCAGGTTGTGGGATCGCCGTTCTTGGTCATTCCGGCGCACAGAGCGGCCAGGAGCAGGAGGAGACTGGCCATTATGGTGAAGCCGGCGGTGAGGATGATGCCGAGAGTGCGTAGCGTGTTGGCGGCCCAGCGTTCCATTTAATTGTGTATTGGTGCCTGCGGGCGCGAATGCGAGCGGTTGAGCCAGCGGGCGATGTCGGGGGAATAGTAAAGCAAGATTAGGACGCAGGCCCACTGAATTCCTCCGAGGCCGAGGAAGATGCGGGGGTAGGGTTTGAGGAAGTCGCAGAGCAAGCGGAAGGACATGTAGGCGACCATGAAGAGTTTGAAGGCGTCGCCGGGTTGCCATTGCTGAAGGTTCTGTGACGATACAGACGAGAAGCAGGTTTCTCGGGTCGCCGTCGCGTTCGCGCCGGCTCGCTCGAAATGACAACTCTGTTTTTGTGTGGGCGAGTTTGGTTCTGGCGAGACTTGTTCTGGCGAGTTTTGTGTGAGCGAGGTTTGTGTGGGGTGGGCTTTGTGCGGGAGGTAGGGATCCTTCGACTGCGCATCAGCTTCGCTTCGCGACGATGATGCTTCGCTTAGGACGACAGATTTATTTTGGAGCGAGGTTTTATTCAGAGCGCATTCATTTAGGACGCGGTAGAGGACGGGGATGAGGGCGAGTAGGAAGGCGATTTCGTAGAGTTGGGTGGGGTGGCGAGGGATGCCGTCGCCGAAGTTGACGGCCCAGGGGAGACTCGTGGGCGTGCCGCAGGTGTTGTCGGAGAGGCCGGTGAGGAAGCATCCGATGCGGCCGATGGCGATGCCGAGGGCTAGGGGGATGGCGTAGAGGTCACCGGTGGAAGTGCGGATTCCGATGTAGCGTTTGACGAGTTCGACGGAGATGAGGCCTCCGGCTAAGGCGCCGACGATGGTTTTGCCGCCGATTAGATAGGCGGGGTCGTGGAGACTATGCCAGGTGAGTTGCGGGTCTTCGAACCAGAACAGGAGCTTGGCGCCGATGGCGGCTCCGGCAACCGCGGCGGCTACGGCGGCCCAGCGGAAGGGAGTGGGGATGGGATCTCCGAAGCGGCGGCGGAGGGTGAGGTAGACGGAGAAGGCGATGACGTAGGAGAGAGATTCGAAGAAGAAGTGGGGATGGATTGTGTAGGGGCCGAGGTGGAGATAGAAAGGGAAGGTTGCGGGTTGGGGTGAAGGGGTGATGGGGAATTATAGCGAGTTCGGTGCAATCACGATGTAGGCGAAAATCCCCACCCTTCGACAGGCCCAGGGCAGGCTTTCTCGCAATGGACGCGAGAAATGGGGCACCCGGCGCGACCTGGCATGAGTCGTTGCACTACCGGCTTTTCGCGGACAGGAGTGTCCGCGCCACATAAGCTCGGTTGACAAAAGGGCTAATATTCTGTATATTCAGTTTGTACTGAAAGAAACGTTATGGCGGAATTAACTAAGGTGCAGAAGCAGTACATCCTTCACTGGGGCGAGATGGGGACGCGGTGGGGGATCAACCGGACGGTGGCGCAGATTCACGCGCTGCTGTTTTTGTCGCCGAAGGCGCTGCCGGCGGAGGAGATTGCCGAGACGCTGAGCGTGGCGCGGTCGAATGTGAGCACGTCGATCCGGGAGCTGGAGACGTGGGGGATTGTGCGGGCGGTGCATGTGCTGGGCGACCGGCGGGAACATTATGAGTCGATGAAGGACGTTTGGGAAATGTTCCGGCTGGTGATTGAGCAGAGGAAGCGGCGGGAGATTGATCCGACGCGGGAGATTTTGCGGACGTGTCTGGCGGATTTGGATCCTAAGGAAGCGGGGGCGGACTATACGCGGGAACGGCTGCTGGCTATGGCTGGATTCTTTGAGGCTGTAACCGAACTTTATGACCAGATGAAGCGGCTGCCTACGGGGACGGTGCGGAAATTGTTGCGCATGGGGACGAAGATTCGGAAGAAGGGGTAGACCCCTTTTTTGCTCGGGTACTTCTGTGCGTACAGAACCATCTGTCGCTGAAGGATGGATGACGAATGCGCGGTCAGTTAGAAAAGCCACCTAGGTCCCTCCACTGCGCTCGCATTCGCTCGCTTCGGTCGGGATGACAAAGTGGATTTAGAGAATGACAAAATCGATTCATGGGATGACAGCCCGGGAGCGGGAGAGAGGCGAGATTTGTGGGCTGCGACTTGTGCTACGGCGGGGGCGGGGGTTTGGGCGGGGATGGCGGTGCTGGCGCGGATGGGGATTGTGCGGGTGGGGGCGATTGAGTTGCTGTTCTTGTTTGGGCCGCTGGTGATTGTTCCGCTGGGAATGGAGTTGGGGCGGCTTATGGGCGGAACCGGGCGATTTGAAAAACTGGCGCGGCGGCTGCAGCCGGTGGGCGCGGGGATGGTGGTGGTGGCGATGTGTCTGCCTCCGGGGAGGAGAGCGGGGCTGGCGGCTGCGGGATGGATGTTGGTTTGTGGGTTGATGGCGGGGAGCGGAGTGGTGGGACTGGTTCGATCTTCACTGACTCGATCTTCCCTGACTCGATCTTCGTGGAGAGACGCGGACAGGAGTGTCCGCGCCACACTTGCGCTGGCACAAATGGATTTGGGGGTGGGTGGGGCGTGGCTGGTGGCGTCGCGGTTGGGGATGCGGCCGATGGGCATTCAGGAGCCGATTGGATTGTTGACGGCGGTGCATTTTCACTTTGCGGGATTTGCCACGGCGATGATTGCGGCGGCGACGCTTCAATTTGTCGAGAGGCGCGGAGTGTCTGGATTGAGCCAGAGCTGGCTGAAGCCTGTGGTGCTGCTGGTTGCGGGGATGCCGGTGGTGGTCGCGGCTGGGTTCGTGATTTCTCCCGTGGTGAAGATGGCGGCGGCGATTCTGTTTTCGACGAGCGTGGCGGCGCTGGCGATTGCGGTACGCGCCTGTGGGAGGAAAGCGGAAGATGCCACGGCGCGGATTTTGCTGCAAGTGGCGGCCGGCGCGGTTTTTGCGGGGATGGTGCTTTCGGCGTCGTATGCGGTCGCGGATTACGCGGGCAGCGAGGTGTTCACGATTCCGCAGATGGCGAGAACCCACGGCATTCTGAACGCGGTGGCATTCTGTCTTGCGGGATTGCTGGGATGGCTGGTGGAGAAGAGCGGTGGCCAGTTAACAGTTATCAGTGCCCAGTGACCGATAATCGAGGTGCAACAGTTTTCAGAGCGGAGGTGCAAAGGGAACCTGTACACTACTGCAAGCCAGAATGAATGGCGAGCGGTGCCGGCGGTTGCCATGACGCAGGAAAAGTCTCAGCGTAACCAGCCAGGGGGAGCGGGCGAGGCTTCCAACAATTTTGGGGCGCACGGGCTGAGTGAGGGGTCCGGGGCGCCGTCTCCGGCGGTGTTTTCCCCGGAGTCTTCCTCGACGGCCTCTTCTTCTTTTTCTTCTTCGATGTTGGGCGAGCCTTCGCCCGCGATTTCTGCAGGACCTCCCAGGGAAAGTTCCGTTAACAGCGAGTTGCGGCGGTTGAACCGGGCGTTGCATGCGCTGAGTGCATGCAACCAGGCGCTGGCGCAAGCGGGCAGCGAGCGGGAACTGCTGGAGGAGATTTGCGACATTATTGTGCGCGTGGGCGGATACCGGATGGCGGGCATCGCGTACGCGGAGCAGGATGAAGAGAAGACGGTGCGGCCGATGGCGCATGCCGGCCACGGCAGCGGATATCTCGAAAAGATCCAGTTGAAATGGTCGGACACTCCGGCGGGACGGGGGCCGGCGGGCACGGCTATCCGCGAGAACCGGATTTGCGTGATCGCGGACATAGCGAATGATCCGCAGTTCGCACTGTGGCGCGAAGCTGCGCTGCAGCGCGGATATGCGGCGGTGATCGCTTTGCCGTTGCGGGTGGCGGGGCTGGCGTTCGGTGTGCTGGCCATTTATTCGGAGCAGGTGGGTTCGTTTGAAAGCTCGGAAGTGGAACTGCTAACCGAGATGGCGAACAACCTGGCGTTCGGGATCACGGCGATGCGGTCGCAGGAGGAAGGCAGGCGGGCGACCGCCGCCCTCAAGGACGCGGAGCGAAGATACCGGCAACTGGTGGAGCAGGTTCCGGCTATCTCGTATATCGCGGAGCCGGGCGAGTCGGGACGATTTCATTACATCAGCCCGCAGGTGGAGTACATCCTCGGGTTCACGCCGCAGGAGTGGATGGCGGACGACCGCAGCTGGGTGAACGTTCTGCATCCGGAGGACGTGGCGAAAACGATTGCCGCTGAACACCGCCGGGAAGGGGAACTTTACCGGGTGGAGTACCGCGCGATCGCGCGGGACGGGCGGGTGGTGTGGCTGCGGGATGAAGCGATTTTTGTTCGCGATGTGGAAACAGGGAAGTTGCTGATGCGCGGGCTGCTGGTGGACGTCACAGAGCGGAAACGCGCCGAGGAGGCGCTGCGGGAGAGCGAAGAGCGCTACCGGGCTTTTGTGGAGCAGAGTTCGGAGGGAATTTTCCGCATGGAGTACGCCCCGCCGGTCCCGTGCCATCTATCCGCCAGTGAGCAATTTGCGTTGGCTCTGAAGAACGGCTATTTGGCGGAATGCAATGACGCGCTGGCGAGAATGTACGGCCGCGAGTCAGCGCAGGAAATGATCGGGAAGCCGCTGTCGGAGTTTCTGGTGCTCCACGATCCAATTACGCGAGAATTTATGGAGGAATACATCCGCTCGGGCTACCGGATTACCGACCAGGAGTCGCGCGAGGTGGACGCCCAGGGGCAGAAGAAGATTTTTCGCAACACCATGATGGGGACCGTTATTGACGGACACTGGGTGCGGACATGGGGTATTGCGCGGGATGTAACCACGCGCGTGCATCTGGAGGAACAACTCAGGAATGCGCAGCAACTGGAGGCGATCGGGCGGCTGGCGGGAGGGGTGGCGCATGACTTCAACAATATTTTGAGCATCATCATGGGACACGGGGAGTTGCTGCTGGCGGGGGCAGGAGAAGACGAGCAGGCGCGCAACGGGCTGGAGCAGATTCAGCGGGCGGCGGATCGGGCGGCGTCGCTGACGCAGCAACTGCTGGCCTTCAGCCGGAAGCAGGTGCTGCAACCGAAGGTTCTGGACTTGAATGAAGCGGTTGCGGATGTGCAGAAAATGTTGTCGCGGGTGATTGGGGAGGATATTGAGTTGATCGCGAGTCTGCATCCGTCGCTGGTGCCGGTGAGAGCGGATCCAGGGCAGGTGGAACAGGTGCTGATGAATCTGGCGATCAATGCGCGGGATGCGATGCCGCACGGCGGCAAACTGATGATGGAAACCTCGAACCTGGAGGTGGGCGAGGAGTCGGCGCGCGAACTTGAACTTGTCCCGGGCCGGTACGTCATGCTGAGGGTCACGGATTCCGGGCATGGGATGGATGGGGCGACGCTCTCTCATATTTTTGAACCATTTTTCACGACGAAACCGATGGGTAAGGGCACGGGGCTGGGGTTGTCGACGGTGTACGGAATTGTGAAGCAGAGCGGGGGCAACATCCAGGTGGAAAGCGAAGCAGGGCGCGGCACTGCGTTCCGCATTTACTTGCCGGTGGCGGAAGGCGCCATGCGCCAGCGGCAGGAGAAGATTGTACGGGAGGAAGTGGTAGGAGGGAGCGAAACCATCTTGCTGGCGGAAGATGAACCCGATCTGCGGCAGCTGGCGCGCATTTTTCTGGAGGGCTACGGCTATAAAGTGCTGGAAGCGCCGAGCGCTGAGCGGGCGATTCAGACGGCAGACATTTTCGCGGGGACCATCGATCTGCTGCTGACGGATGTGATCATGCCGGGGATGAGTGGAGCGCAGCTGGCGGAAAACATTCTGAGCAAGCGTCCGCAGACCAGGATCGTCTACATGACGGGATACACTGACGATATGGTGGTGCAGCACAAGGTGCTGGAGCCGGGAGTGAAGCTGCTGCAGAAGCCTTTCGGAAGAACGGACCTGGCGCTGAAGGTGCGGGCGACGCTGGATGGGAAGTAGAGCGAGCCGGTAGAATTCCTACGATGCTGATCCTGCGCATTCTCCCTGAAAAATCTTTAACCACAGAGGACACAGAGGACCACAGAGTCACAAAAGCAACTGCGCGGGAAAGAAAAAGGAAACTGGCTTATGACGAAGGTGCAGGCAAGCGGTGGGATCGTGGACGAAGCGGGCGCGGCGGCTGGCGCGAAGATCTGGGTGACGCTGAAAGGCTTGCCACTGACCATTCGGCTGGAGTGGCCGTTTCATCCGTCGACCTCAGGGGCAGATTTTTTTGTGCTGCATGGGGACATCCGGCTGGAAGGGTCGGAAGGGCTGCACGCGCCGGTGGCGGTGAATCTTTCGCAAACCGTGCGCGAGGTGGTGCCGTCGTTGGAGCCGAAGGACGCGGAAGCCCCGGTCATCAATGCGCTGCGCAAGGAAGTTGACCGGCGGCAGATTGAGTTTGTGAAGTCGGGGAAATTGTTGCCGGTGCCGTTTTCCAGCCGGCATTATGACTTCAAGCGCGGGCAGTGGGTATTTGGCAAGGCGACCGATGAAGTGATGGCGGAGTTTGTGGAGCGGAAGGTTTACTGGGAGACGAGGCTGTGCGGCGAGAAGCGAGTTTGGATTGGGGATCCGACGGAGGCGCAGTATTTGCAGACTACTCCGGAGCATTTGATTGAGGTCGCGGCGCGGTTGGTGGCGGCGCAGGGGCTGCTGCGGATCGACGGCGAGTGGGCTGAGGCTACGCCAGAGTTGATGTCGCAGGCGGAGCGATTTGAGAATGCACGGCGCGCGGCGGTGGAGGAGTTGGAGAAGAAGCACGCGTTTGAGCGAGCGTAGGAAACTTCTTTCGCCACGGATTTACACGGATTCTCGCGGATAGGCCTCAGCCGAAGCATTCCCTCAGGGGCTAAAGCCCGCGTTCTTTCTTGCCTCGAACGCGGCGCTAAAGCGCCGCTCTTCCACTCTTCTCTTCCACTCTGTTTGTCCTGGCGGCACGGCTGAAGCCGTGCCCTTCCACGAACCCTTAAACAACCATCCACGCGCCGTTCCGCGAAGGCTCTCACGAAGCTGTGTCGTTTGACGGCTTGCTCGAAAACAATCCCCAGCAGAATCTTGGGGCGATGGCGTAGTTTATCTGGACCAGGACGATTGCGGCGATGCTGTAGTAGGTGTTGAGGAAGCAGAGGGCGGCGCCGGCGGCGTAGAGGGATTGCGCGATCACGATGCGGCGGACCACGGCGTCATGAATTTCTGGCGCGACGTCATCGGCGAGAAGATGGGCGCGGGTGGCGTAGCTCCAGCTCCAGTAAAGCATCGTGCCCAGAAGCAAGATGTTGAACCAGTAGACCAGGAGCGCGATGCGGTAGTGGATGAACTCGGCGAGCAGCGACGTGGAGAACGGAGTCAGGGTAATAGCGCAGAGAAAAGCGATGTGAATCCACGCGAGATTGCGGTCGGAGCGGGCGAAGTGGTTGAGTTGTGTCTGCTGGCCGACCCAGAAAATGCCATTGGTCATGACGCTCATCAGAAATATGACAAGACGAGGCGAGAGTACGACCAGGGCGTGCCAGAGATCGCGCTCGGAGTGGATGGCGTCGTGGGCCGGGACGCGGAGATCGAGCACGAGCAGGGTCATGGATACGGCGAAGATGCCGTCACTGAGGGCGGCGAGGCGGTCAACGCTTTTTCCTGCAACGCGGTTGTAGAGGGAGTGCATCGAAGAGGAGTTTAGCGGGTTGGAGGGAAGCGGGCAAAGCCGGGCGATGGATCGGTTGAAGCTGGAGCGAAAGGCGTTGACCACGAAGGGCACCCTTCGACTTCGCTCAGGGCAGGCTAAGTATCACGAAGGATTTCAGGCCGCGAAGAATGGGGGGGGACGAATTGGGGACGGCACTTTGCAGGCGCGGCGGACTGCCGTCAATTATTCGGCTATTCATTTTTTGTATTTTGGTTTGCAGCACCGTGCTGGCCCAGGATGTTCCTCCTCAGCAGCCCAGCCCGCAGCCTAATACGGCGGCGGCGCCACAGCAGGGCAATTCCAAGCCAGACAATTCCCAGTCAGACCAGCCTGTTCCGAACGACAAGCCTCAGGACGAAAAGAAAGAGGAGGAAAAGAAAGACGACGCCCCGAATCCTGCGCAGGCTGCAGCGGACGTGACGAAAGAAGTGGCAGAAGCCACCAAGAACGTGGGTGAGGCGGCGCTGGTCAAGGCGCGCGATTGGGAGAGAGGGTGGTTCGTGGGCGTGTACGTGGAAAAGGGACGGGCGCTGGTTCCAATGACGGTGCGGCAACGGCGCGAGATTTATTTACAGCAGACGCTGACGACTCCGGGAGCGTATTTGAAACGAATGTTCGCTGCTGGAATCGATCAGTGGCGCGATTCACCGTGGCAATGGGGCCAGGGGTGGGGAGCGTATGGGGATCGGTTTGCGTCGCGCGAGGGACAGTTCATTGCATCCAGCAGCCTGGCGTCTCTGGGAAATGCGACGCTGAGATACGAGCCACGCTACGATCAATGCCGTTGTGGCGGCTTTTGGCCGAGAACGCGGCATGCCATCATGCGCAACTTTCTTACCTACAATCGGAGCGAGCAGGAGTTGCGTCCGCAGTGGGGATTGTATGGAGGGTCGTTTGGTGGGGGAGTGATTTCGACGGCGTGGAAACCGCATCCGCGCAACGCTTTTGCCGAGGGGGGGCGGGCCTCGGCGGAGCAGGCCGGATTCGGCGCGCTGCTTAATTTGTTCATCGAATTTTCGACGGACGTGAACCGCAGGATTGGCGCGATAGGCGCGAAGAGAAAGAAGTAAGAATTCCCCTGCTGGCCGCAGTCGAGTTTCCCCGAGTTCAAAGTTAGGTGAGCACCGATAGCGAACGACCCTGATCTGTGTTTGAAATGTCTGGGGCAGTGGGTTGACACCGGGCCGGGGTTCGCCCCCTCGTGCTACGGCGCTCGACCCTCCTGCCCTTTTTGGCTGCGCATTCGGCGATGCTTGAGCGCGAACTGCTTCGCGCACGCGGCAGGCTACGCAGGCGATGGTTTACGGACAAACTGCGAGACGACCGTGCCGAGAGTTAGAAGGGACATCAGCGAAATGATGCCGAGGGAAATGACGCAGTAAATACACCAGACGCCGAGGACGTTGGCTTCGATGTTGGCCAGGTGAAGGGAGAAGGCGAGTCCGGCGAAAGTGGGAACGAGCAGCAGGCGGTAGGAGCGGAGCCAGGCCAATGTGCCCATGAGAAGGTAGCCGGCGATGCCGAGGGTGGCGACGGGAATTCCGGCGAGCATGGCGTAGGGACTGTGATTGACGACGCCGCAGTCCCAGCGCTCGTTGATGCTACAGGGAGAATCGCCGTAGGTGCGGTAGTGTTCGCGCAGGGCGAGAGATGAAGCGGTGATGCCGAGTATGGCTAGGATCAGAAGAATGTATTTCATTAGGTTTCCTTATTCTTAGCGTTGGACGAGTGCCGACGATTTTTTCGTCTAGCAGGTTGTGGGCAGAGCAAGAATCCCTCAGGCGCTAAAGCGCATTCAACACTTCTTCGTCTTACGGCACCCTTCGGCGCGCTTCGCTTGCTTAGGGCAGGCTAACAAGCTGAAGTCGTGCGCTTCCCAATTCCTACGACCCTCCCGCGGCCGCTGCGTCTTTTATTAAATCAGAAACTTGCCAATCGCTGCCGTGGTACCACTTCACGATTTTGCCGTCGGGACCGATGACGGCGGTGCTGAGGTTGTGGGTGATCAAGCCGCCTTCGGGTTTCACGGTGAGTGCGAAGAAATCGGCGATTTTCGGCAAGTCAGCGGCGGTGGGAGCGGCGAATTCCCAGCGGCTGAAAAGCGCTGGGTCGTGGGTGTGGGCTACGGAGAAGCCATAGTCGTGAAGAACCTTGGGTGTGTCGTGGTCGGGGTCGAAGCTGATGCTCAACAGGTGAGTGTTGGCAAGCGCTGGATTGGTGCCGAGTTGTTTGTAGATTTCCGCGAAGTTGCTGCTCATGCGCGGGCAAAAGTCGGGGAAGGGGCAGCGCGTGTAAATAAAAGTTACGAGCAGAACCTTGCCGCGATATTGCTTGAGAGAAATTCGTTTGCCGGCCTGATTGGTGAACGAGAAATCGGGGACGTCTTCTCCGGGCGCGGGCATGTGCAGGGAGCTCGCGGCCGCGGCGGGAGCGGGATCGACGTGGGACGTGACTTTGACGTTTTCGAGCCAGTAATCGGGAGCGGCGTCGTCACTTTTGGGTTGGAGGACTACCACTTCGGCGGAAACGGAATCGCCGGGATGCAGTTGGTTCAGGGTTGAGTCAGGCTTGACCTTGTAGGGCATGGCCATGGCGTCCATGAAGCCGGGGATGGCGTCGCCGTCGATGAGGGCGGACTGGAACTGGCTGTCGATGGAGACCACGCGTCCGGTGAAGGGGTAACGTTTCGCCGCGGGCGCCGGGGAGCGATGGCACGAAGAAAAAAGAAATGCGCCAGCGAGAATGAGAGCGATCAGGAAAGTGCGGCGGGTAGGGTTGTTCACGTTGTAGATACTTTAGCGCGGAGAGAGATGGTGTTGCCACTCGGCGCGACTGGGGTAGTGGGGCATTTTGATACTTGAGAAAGAAAACCGACAACCACAAAGGGCACCCTTCGACTTCGCTCAGGGCAAGCTCCGGATCACGAAGGAAATCCATAAAAGCGACGTCCTTCGTGGTGGAAGATCCTCGAACTGCCTTTCCGCGTGCTCTCCGTCGGTATTGTTTGCGGTGCGGGTTTTGTGAAATCCTCGGGGCGATCGGGAGCGGTCGAGATTTCACGGGGCGAGGATTTTCATGGCATGCAATCCTGAGGTATTGAAACACGTTCCACTGTTTGCGCTGCTGGATGAAGAAGAGACGGCGGTGCTGGCGGCGCAGGTGCGGCTGAAGACGTTTGCGCCGCGGCAGCGCATTTACAAAATCGGCGACTCGACCGGGCAGGCGTATGTGGTCGTGTCCGGCCGGGTGCGGGTCGCGACCGTTGACCAGGACCACCAGGAGGTTGTGGTCGATGAGCCGTCGCACGGAGAGTTCTTCGGCTTCGCGTCCATGCTGGAGCAGACGCCGCATCAGACCGAGGCAACGGCGATTGACGAGGCGGTGTGCCTGGAAGTCGACCAGAAAGATATTGCGGTGCTGCTGCAGCGCAAGCCGCTGGCTGGGATGGATATGCTACGCGTGCTGGGACGGCAGTTTCATGCGTCGCAGCAACTGGTGCGGCTGCGGGCGAACCGGCATCCCAATGATGTGATCGAAAAGGATGCGACATTCGGCGAGCGGATTGCCGATGTGGTCGCGGGGTTCGGCGGATCGTGGACGTTTATTATTGCGTTCGGCATTGCTCTGGCGGTGTATATGACGATTGACGCTTCGCTGGGCAGGAAAGCATGGGACCCGTATCCGTATATTTTGCTGAATTTGTTTCTGTCGATGCTGGCGGCGGTGCAGGCGCCCATCATTATGATGAGCCAGAACCGGCAGGATACGAAGGACCGGCTGCGCGGCGAGTTGGATTACGACGTCAACCGGCGGGCTGAGGCGGAGATTCAGGGGCTGGCGCGCAAGCTGAATGTGTTGGGAGAGAAGATGGGGGATGTGGAAGAGATGGTTAGGGAGAAGCTGGGGCCGGGGTGAGGCCGGGTTTCGGCCGAGGCCCACCCTTCGACTCCGCTCAGGGCAGGCTTTCTCGCGCAAACGACGCGCGAGAAATGGGGCACTCGGCAACATCACTGCGACGCGGACACCGGCTTCACTTGGTCGTATTCCGGGTTTTTCCACAGCTCACTGTGATGCTCCAAAAGGTCGGCGGTGGACTGCGCTACTTCGGTGCCGTAGTATCTGGCCACGACGTGCAGCGCCAGATCGATGCCCGAGGTCAAACCGCCCGCAGTTGCGATTTTGCCATGGTCCACGAAGCGGGTTCCACTGACGAAATGCACAGCAGGGAATTCCTTCTGCATGCCCTGCTCAAAGGAGTGATGCGTAGTCGCAGTTTGACCGTCGAGCATGCCATACCCCGCCAGCACCGAGGCGCCGGTGCACACCGACATGGTGACATCGGCAGTGGCCGAATTGGCGAGCAGCCACGCCTTCTGGGTCGCGCCGCGTCCTTGCTGCGCGGGAATCACGATAATCTCCGGCTTGGGCGCATTGTCGAAGCTATAGTTGGGCACGATGGTCAGTCCGTTCGCATTCACCGGCTTCAGCGAATCAGAGACGGTGTAGACGTTGAACAGCATCACCATGTCGTCACCATCCGATGGATGCCATGGTTTGCCTTTGGTGGTAAGCATGGAGTCGCCGAAGACCTCCCATGGGCCCGCGATGTCCATGACGTCCGCGAGGTCCGAGATCAGGAAGGCTACGTTGATCTTGCCCGTAGCGGGCGGCTTCAGTGAGCCGGCCTGTTGCGTGGAAGATTGTGGTTTGTTGGGTGCCTTCCCGTGGCTCACAAGAACCATCAGGTTCAGAATTAGCCCGATTACAGCGGCCATCCATAGCCCTTTAGCTGTTCTGCGCATACGACCCTCCTGAGGAACTGCTTGCGATAGGCATCTGGTAAAGCGTTTCTTGTTCATCGGTTCTTACTGTCTTAGTTGAGATCTTGGGCTCATCCCGATTGAATGCTCCACACGCTAATAGTGGAAGCGGTAGCGAATCTCTCCGTAGATTTGGCGGGGCTCGTCCCAGTGGAATCCGCCGAAGGTGAGGCTGTTGTCTAGCTGGACGCGGCGGTTCGCGACATTGACCGCGGTCACGGAAACCGTAAAGTTCTCGGCGAAAGTCTTGCCCAGCGAAAGATCCACGGCGCTGTGGCTGGGCAGATAGTTGCCCGGATATTGCACGCCGGGGAACCCGTTGGTGAATCCTGATCCGTAATACACGTTGGTGGAGGCATAGGCATGCCACGGC
Source organism: Candidatus Sulfotelmatobacter sp. (assembly GCA_049509155.1). Taxonomy (GTDB): domain Bacteria; phylum Acidobacteriota; class Terriglobia; order Terriglobales; family Acidobacteriaceae; genus Sulfotelmatobacter. The sequence continues at coordinate 2,176 of JBELAE010000072.1, read as the reverse complement.
AGGCTGCCATTGAAACCGACGTTTAGAGTATTGCGCTGATCGTGGTCCACGGGAGAAAGGCCGTAGGGGAGGTCGAGGCCACAGGATGGAGTGATGGGCTGGGGGCAGACTAGACCGCCGGTGATGGGCGAGGTTGCCTGCGCGATCTGGTTGGAGTAGGCAAGATGGAACTGGCCGTGATGCAGGATGTTGGGCGAGCGCAATGTGAGTTCCCAGCCTTGAATCTGCGCGTAGGACCAGGTGATGGGCCAGAAGATATTCGACTCGCCAATGTTGTTGTGATCGAGCCAATTGTGGGCGCGGGTTTCAAAGTTGTCGGCATCGAGGGTCCATCCGTGATAAGGGATGGTCACGCCGAATTGCCACTCGATATCGCGTTCACCGTGCAGCGGAGCGAAGGTGAAGCTCTGACCGGCGGCCAGAGTTTGCAGCTGAGTGGTTGGAGTTGAAAGCGGCGGAGCCTGATAGAAGTAGCCGTAAAAGCCGCGGAAGACCCAATTGAGATGAGGAATCCGGATGGCGGCGCCTAGACGGGGATCGGTGGCGTTTTCGGAGATGGTGGAGCTGAGTGCGGTTTCGCGAAGGCCTGCAATGAGGGTGAGCCAGGGTGTGACTTTGAATTTGTCGTTGATGAAGAAGGCGGCGAGACCGCCGTTTACGCCGATCGAGGACGGAGGAACATTTGTGGTGCCGTCGGTGTAATCGTTGAAAAAGTAGTTGTACTGGTGCTGGGCGAATCCATAGACGCCAACCTGAATATCGTTGCGCTTGACGTTGGCATTGAGAGCTATCTGCGCTCCTCCGTATTGGGCGGTCTGGGTTACGGTGGAGATGACGGGAAAGTCGTTGGGTCCGCCGTGATAGTCGGCGCCGTTGTAGTGATAGAACGGAGAAACGGTCAGCAGAGTATTTGGATCAAAGGTGTGAACCCACGAGAAGGTGGCGTAGCCATCGGGCTCGACCTCGGCGTCATGCAGGCCGGAGCTGGGGTAGTAGACGTTGGTGATGGAGTTGGGATTGGGGTCGATGGGAATCTGGTAATAGTCGCGGCGAAGGGAGCCGACGATGCGGTATTGATTTTTGGGGTCGGGATTGAAGATGAATGAGGTGAATCCGCCGAAGCCGTTGGCGGCATCGTTGACGGTTTGCGGAATGGGCGTCTGCAGGCCGTACTGGCTGCGGTTGCCGTTGAGGCTGGCGTAATAAGCGGTGCGGGCGGTGTGGCTTCCGCAACTGATCTGGTCGTTGGTCTGGTAGAAATTGCCGGCGGTAATGACGAAATCGCATTCCCGATCGCGCTCGAAGCCGGTGCGGGGCACGATGTTGAAGATGCCATAAGTGCGGTCGCCGTAGTCGGCGTCGTAACTGCCGCGCTGGACTTCGAGGTAGTCAATGTCTTTGGGATCGATCTGAGGTCCGAGATTGTTAGCGATGTTGGTGTTCGGGATGGGAACGCCGTCGATGAGCCACTCGACCTGATGGCCTCCGCGCATGTGGAGCATGTCGTGCACGACGTAGGCGCCCGGGACATAGTCGGTAATCATTTCCATGCCGTTGGTGCGGTCGGCGCCGGGGGTCTGCTGGATGTCGATGCGGTTCAGCGTGACGGTCGGCGTGATGCTTTGGGTGGTGGCTTCGACGGGAGTCTCTGAAACTTCGACGCTCTCCTTCACGCCTGCAACCGCCAGCTGGAAATGCAGAACGGGACTGGTGTCGGACTGAACAATCACGATCTGTTGGGTTTGCTGAAAGCCCTTCGACGAGACTGTGACCGTGTAATTGCCGATGGGTACGGAATGGAAGTCAAATTCTCCGCTGTTGTTGGAGTCTTGAGACTGTACCCAGTCCGAGTTTTGCGCCTTCAGCATGACCATGGCACCTTCGATGGGGCGGTGCTGAGGATCGTGAATGATGCCTCGAACGGAACCGAAAATCGTGGCGAAGGCGGCGAGGGATAGGGAAAAGATGAGGAGTGACAACGACAGCGAGATGCGGATGGGGCGCATAGAGTCTCCGATGAATGATGAGGCTGTGGCCGCTAGAGCCGGGGGCGGCTGTCCCCACACAAAGCGGCGGTACAGTCGCGCGATCGGTTTAGGCGATAGAGACTTGCGGAGGGGCGCGGGTGGATTGCCAGGAGAACAGTTCCGAGAGCGGAAGGCTTGCTTGCGATTCG
>JBELAE010000071.1:0-18167 GCA_049509155.1 Candidatus Sulfotelmatobacter sp. | reverse complement strand
ATCGCGCGGTCGCTTCGTCAAAAGTGTCAACCACGCGCATGTTGAGGCGAATGATGCTTTTTCCTGAGTCGATCTTTGCCGCCATCGTCGCGTCCGGCGCCCGGAACAAGGCTTCCTGCCGCTGCATCTCGGAATCAATCGACTTTTCTTCTTTTGAGCAGGCGTCGGCCACGCGGGTAAGATGCTCAATGCTTTTCTGGCCGGCTTCGGATGCCTCTGCCGCAGTCACCGATTCCGGAACGTGGCCTTCGAATGGAATTCCCCGCTTGTGGGCCTCGTCGGCGATGGCGAAGTAGGCGTCGCGGGATAGCCTGCTGTAGACCTTGATGAAGTCTGCGCCACGCTCGCGCTGTTGTTCCACGACTTCGCGCCCTTGAGCTGCGTCAGTAACAACAATCGAGTCGGGCCAGGCGGGATTAAGACCATCGACGATCGGACTGCCGAGGTAGATGGTCGGCGATGGATCCTGGTTGGAAGCTTGCGTTGCGCGCCAAGCGCGGGCATCAGGCGGCCCCGACATGTCACGGACACCGACAACTCCGTTAGCCAGAAAAAGAAGATTGCTCCAGGGAGCGCGAGCGTCTGACGAGCCGTGGACGTGCATATCCCACAAGCCAGGGATGAGAAACTTGCCTGTGCCGTCGACGACCAGAGCGTTTCTTGGGATGTGGGTCTTTCTCCAGGGACCCACTGCAACGATGCGACCGCCATCTACGATCACCGTCCGGTTGGGCTCGGGGCCGCGGCCGGTGGCGTCAATCACGGTCACATGTTTGATCACAAGCGATTGAGACCAGGAGCAGGCGCAGAATAGAGTGAAAATGAGAATCAGATGCGAGATGCGAACTGGGAAAATCGCGACAAGAATTCGCGTGAATGCCGGAGTTAAAAAGCGAACGTTTTGACATTTCATAGGTGGCGGCGAGTGTAGACGATTTCCTTTCCACCCACAACGATGTGATTTTTCGACGGCATCACAGGCTTGAGCGGCTGCAGTGCTTGGTCAGCTCGCAACTCACAGATCACAGAGGGCCGATAGAAGTGTTGCAATATCGGCACGTCCCAAGCAACAGAGGCCTTGTCTTTACCCGAGAGTCACGAAATCGACTGGCCTGCTGATTTCCATCCGATCACGCTCATGCGAAGCAAGTAATGACTGGAGATTTCGATTCTGCCGGCGAACAGCCCCCATTCGAAGGAATCTTCCGCATTTCGTCCGGAACATAAGCTCGTTTCACCGACGCGACTCCATCGAACCGCGAGACATAACTTTGCATTAACGGGAAGCCCGGATAGACCAGCGCCACATGCAGTGGATGCCGGACGAGGTCATTGATCAGGACCGGGCAGGGCTCACGCGCAAATCCTCGACGGCTTTACGCCAAAAGCACTCATTTGCCGGCGTAGGTTTTCGGCGAGCCGATGCCGGTGCATTCGTCGAAGCCGACGCCGCACTGCGGAGCGCCCTGTGTAATGTCATTGAAATCGGCGGAGTACTCGGACGGATTGGCGAGTTCTTTGTACATCATGGTCAGCTCGGCCACACTGCTTTTTGACTTGTGTTCCGCGGCATTTACGATTCCCGCAAAGGTTGGCGTGGCCCAACTGGTGCCGCCGACCGAATACCATGCTCCCTCAAGATAAATCGGAGCGCAGCAGAAATCGGCAGCCACATCGGGATATCCGCGCTGGCTTCCGACCACGCTGGAAACGCCGTCTTGATAAGGTGGGCGCGGTTCGAAGGGGCTGAGGTCGCCGCCTCCGCCATCGGTATAGTAAGTCTCATCGGTGAAGTCGCCTTGCGGATTGCGATTGAAGTACGTGCCTCCGACCGCGACCACGTTGGGCGATGCTCCGGGATAAATGCTGACGCCCAATCCGCCGTCGCCGGCGGCGGCGAAGAAAACGACTCCCGAAGAGACGAAATACTTGTCCCAGGAAAGTTCCTGGCTGACTTCCGGGTCACCCCAGCTCATGCTGACCACTCCGCCGCCAGCTGCAGCGACGAGCTGGGCGGCGAGTCGCACGGCGGACCAAGTCGGATCGGTATTGGCCAACTTGGATTCGACGAGATAGAGCTTGGCTTGCGGCGCCATGGCGTGCGCCCACTCGATATCGAGGGCCTCCTCGGTTTCCCAGCCGGAATAGACGGGAGGCTTCGTGGTTCCGGGCCAGGTCACGGTCAAGTCGGCAGCCGGAATTCCGTAGTAGCTGGAGAAGGCCGCCAGGTCGCTGGCTGCCGTGGGATAGTCGCCCGCGTCGACAATGGCGATGGCTCCCCATCCGCCGGTGGGCACGGCGGTGCTGGTGGCCACGGGACAGCCTGACGGACCGCTCACCAGCTGATAGACGCAGGCCACCGAGCCCGGCGTCTCGACGCCCGAAGGCGGCCCCGAGGAGGGCTGGTTGGAGTCAACGTAAAAGTAGTTCGTGTGATGACGGCCGGGCTGAGGAATGCTGGATTGCGGAATGATGATCCGGTGGCCGTTGAAAACGCCTTCGGTGCTCTGCGCGGGAGCTGGGGAAGGGGTCGCGGCGAGGAACAGACCGACGGCAAAGCCGGTGGTCGCAAGAATCGTGGATGTTTTAAGAGAGCGAATCATTGTTTTAACTCCTGATTGTCTGAGGTGCTTGTGTGACTTGATTGTTTGACCTGTTGTCTGAGTTCCCGCGTGCAAGGGGCTTTTGAGCCGCCGGTAATCATGCCGTTTTCGCGGCGCAAAAGCAAGCGCACCTATTTGCAATTTCTTCACCACAGAGTCACAGAGACACAGAGAAAGCGAGATTGTCTGGCAAACCCTGATGCTTCTGGTTTTGAGCGTTCAAGTTTTTCTCGGTGACTCTCTGTCTCCGTAGTGAAAAACTAAACGTCAGAGCACGCGCCCGGTACTCATTTCCAGAGAATCACTCCCATGCGAAACAGGTAATGCTGCGAGATTTCGATTCTGGCGGCGAACGCGCCTCCAGTCGAAAGCATCCGCTGCATTTCGTCGGGAACATAGGCTCTTCGCACCGACACAACTCCATCGAACCGGGACACATAGCTCCGCATGAGCGGGAAGCCCGCGTACACCAGCGCCAGGTGCAACGGATGGCGGACGAGATCATTGATCAGGACCGCGCAGCGGCTCACGCGCAGGGCCTCGACGGCGAAGCGCGCCAGGTCGGCGGGCTCCAGGTGATGCGCGAACAGGCTGCTGCTGACCAGATCGAAGCTAGAGTCCGGGAAGGGAAGCGCGAGCGCGTCGGCGACCACCGCACGATTTCCGCGCAGCAGGTGAGAAGGTGCGCGATCGAGGAGGGTTACATCGAGCGTGATTCCTTTGCGCACGAGTTGTTGGGCTGCAATTTTCGGGACCTCGCCGAATCCGGCGGCGACTTCTAGCACGGTGAAATGCTTTTTGCCGGTCGCGGATGCTACGCGCTCGATTAATTTGCGCGTGGTTGCCACACCGCCGAACCAGCGGTTGATGCGGCTCAGGTCGCGCAGCGAAGCGGCAGCTTCGAGGGGCGGGCAATCGGTGGAGTCGAGGATTTCTTGCGTGTTAACGCGCTGCATGTGAACGAAAGTCACCGGTTTGTCATTCTGAGCAACGCGAGAAATCTGCTTTTTGCTGATGCCAGCAAAAAGCAGGTTCCTCGCGCCAAAAAGCGGCGCTCGGAATGACAAATAGATTTAAAGATGTTCGAATTTAAAGATGTTCGATCCTTAAACTTCGGCCAGTTCTTCTTCCAGCAGTTGCTTGTTATACAGGTCGCTGTAGTAGCCGTTCAAGGCGAGGAGTTCGTCGTGGGTGCCGAGTTCGACGATGCGTCCGCCGTGCAGCACGGCGATGCGGTCGGCATTGCGCACGGTGGAGACGCGGTGGGAAATGAAGATGGTGGTGCGGCCGCGCATCACGTCGCGCAGGTGGTTGAGAATTTTGTCTTCGGTGTGGGTGTCGACACTGGAGAGCGCGTCGTCGAGAATCAGAATCTTCGGATTGCGAATCAGGGCGCGGGCAATGGCGGTGCGCTGCTTCTGGCCGCCGGAGAGCGTGATGCCGCGTTCGCCGACCATGGTGTCTTAGCCTTCGGGGAAGCTCTCAATGTCGGTGGCAATGTTGGCGGCTTCGGCCGCGTTGTGAATCTCGGCGTCGGTGGCGGTGTTCACGCCTAGCGCGATGTTCTCGCGGATGCGGTCGCTGAACAGGAAAGTTTCCTGGGGCACGAATCCGATATTTCTGCGCAGGGATGCGAGAGAGTATTCGCGAATCGGACGGCCGTCGATCAGAACGGTTCCTGGGTCAGCGTCGTAGATGCGCGGGATCAGGCTTACCAATGTGGTCTTGCCTGAACCGGTTGGTCCGACGATGGCCAGGCTGCTTCCGGCGGGTATGCGCAGGTTCAGGTCGTGCAATACTGGCTTGCCTTCGTAGCTGAAGTTGAGTCCGCGGAACTCGATCTCGCCAGCGATCTGGCGAGCGTTGTCGTTATCGTTCTCAAGATCCTGCACGCCGGGAGAATCCTTGATTTCGGGTTGCTCTTGCATGATCTCGTTGAGACGCACCAGCGATGCGGTGCCGCGCTGGAACAGGTTGATGACATAACCGAGCGCGATGATGGGCCACGTCAGTTGCATCATGTAGGTGCTGAAGGAAACGAATTGGCCGACGCTGATGCGACCGCTCAGCACTTCGCGTCCGCCCAGCCATAGCACGAGCACCACGGCGCAACCCATCATCAATTCGAGCGTTGGCCAGAGCATGCCCATGAGCCGCACCAGTTTCAGGCTGCGGCGGATGTATTCCTGGTTTTCTTTTTCGAAGGCTCGAATTTCGGCCTCTTCCTGCACGTAGGCGCGGATCAGGCGCGCACCTGAGAAATTCTCCTGGGCGCGCGCGGAAATGTCCGAGAACATGGCCTGAATGCGCTCAAACCGTTCGTGAATCCGGCGGCCGAAGTACTGAATCAGGATGCTGGCCGCGGGCAACGGCAGGAATGTGTAAAGCGTCAGCCTGGGGCTGATGGAAACCATGAACCCGAGAGCGCCCGCCATCAGGACGATGGTGTTGGCGGTGTACATGATGGCTGGGCCTAACAGGTTGCGAACCGCGCTCAGATCGTTGGTGGCGCGCGCCATAATGTCGCCGGTGCGGTTCCGCTGATAGTAAGAATAAGACAGGCTTTCAAGACGCGCGAACAGATCGTTGCGCAGGTCGAATTCGATGTCGCGGGAGACGCCGATTACGATCCAGCGGGTGAGGAACTGGAAGATTCCCTTTAGGATGGCGATGGCGAGGAGTAGTCCGGCGTAGACCAGCAGCTTGTGGCGGGTTACGCCGGCATGTAGATCGTCGGCGGCCTTGCCGAGCACCAGCGGGAACAGGATCCAGATGCCGTTGGTGATGAAAACGCAGACCGTGCCCGCGGCGTAGCCCCAGCGGTAGCGTTTCACATACGGCAGCAGCGGGCGCAAACTCTTGGGCAGCATCGCAGATTCAGTAGATGAAATTCTAGCAGGGCGAGGTGCAGGTTTAAAACCGAGGAGCGTTCTCGGTCAACATATTGACAACAAAAGACTTGCTTCCGTCGTCGCGATTATTGCCTGTGCCTCCCCGCCCTTGGCCAGAATCCGTTTTCCGGCTGGACCCCCCACTAAAAAGCCATTGTCTGGTTTAGAACCGCCGGATAAAATTATTCAATCTCCCCTACAACTTTGCTTGCATTCTCAATCGGAATTGAGGGCCCATGAAGCTTGACCTCGTCGTCCTGGCGCTAGGGGTGTGTTTGTTTTCAGCAGGTTGCGGTAGTGGTGGCAAGTCGACGCCGCCGCCTCCGGCGACGTACACGATTGGTGGCACCGTCACAGGCCTTACGGGGACGGGGCTGGTGTTGCAGGACAACGGCGGCAACAACCTGGCGGTCAGCGCGAGCGCCACAACCTTTGCGTTTACTACGGCGATCACCAGCGGCTCCGGCTATAAAGTCACTGTTCTTGCCCAGCCTTCGAGCCCGGTGCAGAGCTGCGTTGTGACCAACGGCAGCGGAACGGCCAGCGCGAACGTCACGAACGTCAGCGTTACCTGCACGACGACCACGTACACCATCGGCGGCACGATTTCGGGTCTGGCAGGGGCAGGTCTGGTGTTGCAAGACAACGGCGGCAACAACCTGACAGTCAGCGCGAGCGCGACCACGTTCACTTTCATGACGGCGCTTGCCCCCGGAGCCGCCTACGCGGTTACAGTTCTTACACAACCTTCTACGCCGACGCAGAACTGCGTGGTGACCAACGGGAGCGGAACGGCGAACGCGAATGTCACGAGCGTCAGCATCGCCTGTACCACGCTCTACACCATCGGGGGCACGATTTCGAATCTAGTGGGAACGGGTTTGGTGTTGCAGAACAACGGGCTCAATAATGTGGCGGTGCCTGCGGGCGCAGGGACGTTCGCCTTCACGACGCCGATTGCCAGTGGCTCTGCTTATAGCGTTACGGTTCTTACTCAGCCTACGGTCCCGACGCAGAATTGCGTGGTGACCGGCGGCAGCGGAACGGCTACCTCGGCTGCCACGAACATTAGCATTGCCTGCACGACGCTTACCTACAACGTCAGCGGTACGATATCGGGCCTGGTGGGGACGGGGCTGGTATTGCAGGACAACGGCGGCAATAACCTGAACGTCACTGCGAACGGGCCATTCGCGTTCACAGCGGGTGTTGGCCAGGGCCTGCCCTATAGCGTGACCGTTTCTACCCAGCCTACCGGTCCGATCCAGAACTGCGTGGTGAGCAACGGGGGCGGAACGTCCAGTGTGAACGTCACGAACGTTAGCATCACCTGCACGACGACCACGTATACCATCGGCGGCACAGTGACGGGCCTTACCGGGTCGGGGTTGGTGTTGCAGGACAATCTCAGCAACAACCTGACGGTCGCCGCGAACTCAACCACGTTCACCTTCACCACGGCGCTTGACGCCGGAGTTGCGTACAGCGTCACAGCTCTTACGCAACCATCCTTCCCGACGCAGAATTGCGTGGTGACCGAGGGTGGCGGAACGGCGAATACAAACGTGACGAGTGTTGTGGTCACCTGCGCGAACCTCAACGAATGGACGTTTGAGGGCGGCGAGCAGGGCCCCGACAACGACGACCAGCCGGGGGTCTACCCTCCCACGCCTGGAACCACTGGCAGCACCTACATTCCTGGGGCGAGATACTGGGGTGCGAGTTGGAGCGATGCCAGCGGGAATTTCTGGCTGTTTGGCGGGTATGGCTACGACTCGGCGGGAAACAATGCTGACATTAACGACCTGTGGGAGTACAACACGACCGGCACGAACGCGGGCGAATGGACCTGGGTCGGCGGGGCGGACGTGTCCGGTGCAAAAGGGATTTACCCCGCCACCGTTGGGACCTCCGGCACCACATACATGCCGGGGGCGCGGGACTCGAGCGTCAGCTGGACCGACGCTTCGGGGAATTTCTGGCTGTTTGGCGGGCATGGCTATGACTCGACCAAGACGGCCGGCAACCTCAATGATCTGTGGGAGTACAGCACGACCGGCACGAACGCGGGCGAATGGACGTGGGTGAGCGGCTCGAACGTGGTGAATCAGTCGGGAATCTACCCAACCACCATGGGAACGAGTACTACCACCAGCGTTCCCGGAGCGCGATATAACTCCGTGGGCTGGGTCGATAAAAACGGGAATTTCTGGCTCTTCGGCGGTTATGGCTATGACTCGACGGGTGCTGTCGACTACCTCAACGACCTGTGGGAGTACAACACGACAGGCCCGAATGCGGGCGAATGGACGTGGGTAAACGGATCGAACGGGGTTGACCAGGATGGTGCATACGGAAGCAAGGGAGTGGGTGTGCTTTCGCCTGAAACCTTCCCCGGCTCGCGATACTTGGCCACGAGTTGGACCGATACGGACGGGAATCTTTGGATGTTCGGCGGGTTTGGTTATGATTCGGTCGAAGCCGTCGGCCGCACGGCGGTCCTCGGTGACTTGTGGGAGTACAACATCGGTACGGGCATATGGACGTGGGTTGGAGGGTCCGAAGACGCTGCTGTACAAGGGACGTACGGAACGATGGGGATGCCGGCTTCCACTAATATTCCAGGGTCGCGAAAAGGAGCGGTCGCCTGGACCGATTCTTTGGGAAATTTCTGGCTGCTCGGCGGGGTCGGCTTCGACTCCACCAATACCTCGGGTCAGCTCAATGATCTGTGGGAGTATACCCCCAACCTCACGAACCTAACCGCAGGCGAATGGACGTGGCAGAGCGGGGCCAACACGGCCAGTCAATTGGGCTGCTACGAAATAGTCCCAGTAACCTGTCCTACCATCGTCCCCGGGTCGCGGGGAGGCTCGCCGAATTGGATCGATTCGTCCGGGAGTCTCTGGCTGTTTGGCGGGAACGGGCCTTTGAGCGGGATCGGTTCGTTCGGTGACTTGTGGAAGTTTGTGCCGTAGGTTCCACCGGTCGATCGTGATTCTTAACTTGGTTCTTTAAGTTGAACGAGATGTAAAATGCCCCACTCCTGCGTCGCTCGACGTCGGAGTGGGGCATGCTGTTTTAGATCGCTGAGATTCAAATCTCAGAGATTCGGAGAAACCGAGCTCTAACGAATGACTGAGGGATGTCATCCAACCGGGGCGCGTTAAGCACTATGGTGGGAGCTAACGGAGATCGCACATCGTTGTGCAGCGGGCGAGGAACGCCGGCGCTGCATGAAGCGCGGGCGTTCCCGTCTACCGCATCGACGGCGTCGGCCAGCGTAAGGTCCCTCGCCCGGCTGTCGCCGGGCTCAGGATGACATCGGGCTGGGCAATTTTGAAATTGAGCCAACGCCCGGGACTTGACCGATCGCGATCGGAGCACGTTTGAAACCGTCGCCATTAATTACTCCTCGGGCGGGGTGGGTGGGGGATCCTGCATGTGTTGTTGCATGCGGGCTTCGTGGTTCGCCTCCATCTCTTTCAGTTGCGACTGCTGGTCCGTGGTCAGAACCTGGTAGAGCTGATTGTGGAGTTTGGTTTGTGCTACCGTCAGCTGGATTTCGATCTGCGACCGCTGCGCGGCCAGAGCCTGAACCTTGGCGTCGTTGTAGGTGCCCTCGACGTACTGGCGCAGTTGCTGGTCGATCTGGTGTTCCTGCTCGAACAGCGGCTTCATGGTGGGATGGGCCGTCTGCATGAGGGTCTTCATCTGCGTTTTCTGCTCATCGGTCAGATTCAGACTCTTGGCGAAAAATCCCATCATGCGGCCTTCGCCGCCCATGCCGAATTCGTGGCCATGCATCGGTGGTGGAGGGGGCGCGGCGTCGGCGGTCTGCGAGCGGGCGATGGCGCTGCCCAGCAGAACGGCCATGGCGGCAATCAGTAAACGAGAGCTGATCGATTTCAGGTGTGATGCCTTCATCTGTGATGCCTTCATCTGTGATGCTTTCATTTGTGACTCTTTCATTGATGACTCCTGGAGTTGCTCCGGGATGTCCCGGGACTGTGGGTACTCTGATAGGAACACGGCTGGGAAGGGAAAAGCGGTAAAAAGACCGTAAACGGGAGTAAAGTTTTGTCAAAGGTTCCAGGATGGGGTTCGATGGCTAGTAAGAGAATTCGGCCGTGGCTCAGTCTGAGCTTTCAATCGCGCGGCGTCATCCCGAGCGTAGCCGCTTTTCAGGCGGAGAGAGGGAACTCCCTGAGAATCGTGCCTGGGGAGATCCCTCCCGCGGCTGAACTGCGCCGCGGTTCGGGATTGCAAGGCGACAACACGGGCCTATAGACCACTCGGTAATTGTTTGACAATTCTTTACTACCGGGCGCCGCCGACGGGTGCACAATGATGGGAGTATGGAACGAATACTTGTGATTGACGATGACGTCGAGCTTTGCCACTTGGTGGGGGAGTACCTGCGGGCGGAGGGGTTCACGATCGAGTGCGTGCATGATGGCGAGAGCGGGCTGAAGAAGGCGACGGCGGGCGAGTATCTGCTGGCCGTGCTCGATGTTATGTTGCCGGGCATAAACGGATTTGAAGTGCTGCGGAGGATTCGTGCGACGTCGCGACTGCCGGTGCTGTTGCTGACGGCGCGGGGCGAAGATGTGGATCGGATCGTCGGGCTGGAGATTGGGGCGGACGATTACTTGCCGAAGCCGTTTAATCCGCGGGAGCTGGTGGCGCGCATTCGAGCTGTGCTGCGGCGGACGCGGGCGGATGGCAGCGGATCGGCGGCCGCGCCCGATATGGTCAGCGTGGGCGATGTGGAACTGGACCCGGCGACGCGGACGGTGCGGCTTGAGGGCAAGCCGGTGGAGTTGACTTCGGTGGAGTTCAATCTTTTGGAAGTGCTGTTGCGTGAGGCGGGGCGCGTGGTTCCGCGGGAGCGGCTGGTGAATGCGGTGTTGAGCCGCAAGTTCTCTCCGTTTGATCGCAGCATCGATATGCACGTGAGCAAGGTGAGAAAAAAGTTGGGCGATACCGACAGCGACGAGCACATCAAGACGGTGCGCGGGGTGGGGTATATTTTCGCGAGGCCGCGGGAGAAGGTGAAGGCGTAGCCAGGCGAGAGGAAGAACGACCACAGGGGCTGAAGCCCGCTGGTTCAAGGCGCTGTACGCGGCCCTGAAGGGCCGCTCTTCCACCTAATCGCCCTCTCGGCTTTCCGCCTTTCGGTCTTCGCCCCGAGGGCAGTATTTCGCGGCGAAGCGAGTGCGAGATTGAAGAGTAGAGATTGAAGAGTCCACGATGAAAAGTCTTTTCTTGCGAATATTTCTGTCGTTCTGGATGGCGCTGGCGCTGTTCATGGTGCTGGCTATTCTGGTGACGCTGGCATTCCGGCCGCGCAGTTCCACTTGGGAAGCTCTGCGCACGACGGTGCTCAATGATGCGGTCACCGCCTACGAAGAAGGCGGCGCGCAGCCGCTCCGGCAGTACATGGAGAACCTGGAGGCGACGCAGCATTTGCGCGCCTATCTGTTCGACGAGCGGGGAATCGAGGTTTCCGGGCGTCCCGCGCCGGACTGGGCGATCCGTGTGGCCTCGGGCGGACCACGCATGCCGCGCGACGGATTCGTTTTCCCCGCGCCGCCCATGCCGCGCGACTCGCGCGCTTCTTCCGATGGCAAGCATCGTTACACCCTGGTTCTGGGATTGCCGCCGGGGCCGCGAGTAATGTTCGGGCCCAAGGGAATGCCGCTTCCCGGTCTGATCATTGCGATTATCTCTTCCGGGTTGGTGTGTTATTTCCTCTCGTGGTATCTGACCAAGCCGATCGTTCGGCTGCGGGCTGCGACCCGGCAACTGGCGGCGGGAGATCTGACGGCGCGCAGCGGTGCTCCCGTGACCCGAAGGAACGACGAGGTGGCGGGCCTTATGCGCGACTTTGATGCCATGGCGGAACGCATGGAAATGCTGGTCAAGGCGCAGTCGCGCCTGCTGAACGACATTTCGCATGAATTGAGGTCGCCGCTGGCACGGCTGAACGTGGCGCTGGGCCTGGCGCGGCAGCGCGCGGGCGTGGAGAGCGCCGACATGCTGGATCGCATTGAACTGGAGGCCAGCCGACTGAACGAGTTGATTGGCAGGATTCTGACGCTGGCGCGCCTGGAAGATGGAGAGCAGGGAGTGCCACAGACTCCAGTGCCGCTGGGCGAGTTGGTGGCCAACGTCGCCGAAGATGCGGAGTTTGAGGCGCAGGAGCGGCGCTGCCACGTGCACACGGTGATCCCTGAGGGCGACTGGGGTGTGCGGGGAAATGATTCGCTGCTGCATAGTGCGGTCGAGAACGTGGTACGAAACGCCATTCGTTATACGGCGGAGGGTTCGTCGGTCGAGATTGTGCTGGCCAGCGAGGAGCGGAGTGGCAGTTCAGAGGCCGTGCTCCAAGTGAGCGACTCGGGGCCGGGAGTTCCCGAGGATGCACTGGAAAAATTGTTTGAGCCATTTTATCGGCTGGATGACGCGCGGGGACGCCTCACTGGAGGGGTGGGCCTGGGTCTGGCCATCACGGAGCGGGCGGTGCGCTTCCACGGAGGGAAGGTGAAGGCCTTTAATCGTGCGGAGGGTGGACTGATGGTCGAGATTCGGCTGCCATTAATAGCGCCTGCACCAGTGGTGGGGAGCAACAAGCGGGCTGAACCTGTCCCGCTGGCGCGGGAAGCGTAGCGGCGGGTCTCGCCCGAAGCATGAGGTCGCAGGCACTCCCGTTTACGGCATCAACAGCGCAGGCGGGCGTAGGGTTCCTCGCGCGGCTATCGCCGCGCTCAGAATGACATACGCTTCAAGGTTCGGCACCTTCTGCAATCCTCTCGTATACTGAGAATGGCTCTAGAAAGCGGGCAACTCCGCGGCGTTCTCTGGGTTCCAATAGCGGTTGTGGGGGTTTGCTCTTGCCGCGCTTTCCTGATACACAAATGGATTGAGATTTTCCCGCTTTTCATAGAGTGCCGCACCCGCCCGACAGGGCATGGGTGTGCGTACGCTTAAGCCTCACATAACCTAAGTCTCGTATAAAAGATGGAGATCAAGCAGCGAATGTCGAAACGATTGGGGTGGTTGCTCGGGGTGGTGGTACTGGTTTCAATCGGAGTTCTGGTGGCTTGCGGGAGCAACTATAATGCCTCGTCCGATGGGCTAATGCTGATGGCCAGCCAGGGCTCGGGGCTGATTGAAACATTCAGCTTCAATCTGAGTAACGGGCACCTTACGGCGATCAGCAATACGCCGAATGACACCTCGAGTGAGGTTTGCGTGCTGAACGGCGTGCCGTCCTCGATCGTGGTGGACCCGGCTGGGGCTTACGCGTACACGATCATCAACCAAGACCTGGCAGCGTGTCCAGGCAGCGCCACGGGCATCCTAGCGTTCAAGATAAATTCCGACGGGACCACAACCCAGGTTGGGAACCTGGTTCCGTTTAACGCGGGAAGCGTCACGCCTTGCTTGCCTGTCGTTCCTCCCACCAATCCTCCTTCAAATTTTTGCAATCCGAGCTCGAGCCCTGAACAGGTAGCTGTGGTTCCATGGCAGATGGTAATGGATCCATCCGGAAAGTTTCTCTTTGTGGCGGATCGGGCCACGACAGACAGCACGGGACTCTTTGTGCCGGGGGCAGTTTCGGTGCTTACCATTGGAAGTGGCGGAAGTCTTACGGAAGCGACCGGCTCGCCTTTCTTTACGTCGAGTTTTCCGACCACGCTTGCGCAAGCTGGGCTGGACATCGTCAGTGTTGCGCCGACGCCCACGGTGTTTCCGGCGATCGGCCTCAACGGAGTGCAGAGCGCCGTCTGCTCAGATGTGGGCAACAATCCTCCGACGCTGGAATATCTGTACGCGGTGGATGGGCTGGGGAACCAGGTATTTGAGTTTGCGGTGAATACAACGACGGGCGTTTTGACGAATCCATCCACCAACGCTTCCGAGCCGGCTTTTGCCACCGATCCGACTCCAGCTGGCGTGGCGGTCGATCCGTGCAACCGATTTGTTTATGTCAGCGACAGCTTAACCGACAAAGTTAGCGCTTACACCATTTGCAACGGCTCGGTGACGAGCCAAGTGACGCCTTGCGCGGCGCTTGCCACCCCGGGCGCGCTGGTGCCGGTTACCGGTTCTCCGTTCCCTTTGTCGGGAAGCGCGAACCGTCCGGGGCCGCTGGTGGTGGATCCCTACGGAAATTTCGTTTATGTGCTAGGCACACTTTCCAATACGATCAGTCCGTTGAAAATCAGCCCGATTTCAGGAGCCCTGACGGCGTTGACTCCGCCCACCGTGAACACGGGCAGTGGGCCCGTTGCCATGGCGATTCGCGCGGATGACAGCTGGCTTTTCGTGGCGAATCACGGTTCAACGACGGTGGGGGGCAACACTGTGTCGCAATACGCGGTGATCCCGGAAAGCGGCGCACTCGTGGTGCAACCGGTGGTGCAGACGGATAACTATCCGTGGGGCGTGGCGGTGAAGTAGGGCTTAACAGCAGGTCCCTCCACTCCGCTGCTCATTCCCTTTGGGAATGAGTAGCTCCGGTCGGGATGACAAATCCGGAAATTAAACTCATCCACTTACGTTGGCACCTTCAAAATCAGATAGCCACCCACCAGGACGAAGATCAGGTCAGGCGACCAGGCGGCCAGGGCCGGAGGGAGCTGGCTGAGGTCGCCCATGGCTTCGAACAGGCGCGACACGACCGTGTAGAAGACGGCAATTCCTACGGCGACGGCGACTCCGGTGATCGCTCCTTTTTTTCCGGTCGACAGCGAGAAGGGAACGGCGAGCACGGCCATGATCAGAGTGATCAGGGGATATGACAGCTTCTTGTTCAGTTGGACCCGCAAGCGAACCACGTCGAATCCACTCTGCTGCAGATCGCGGATGTAGCGGCGCAACTCTTCGTAGTTCATCTCGCTGTACTGCTTCACTTCCTTTTTGAAGTAAGAGGGTGCTTCCGGCAGGTCGGGGAAGGTCGACACGTCGAAGGTACGATAGTTGGCCATGGCCGAGACGTTGAGCGAGCGCTCCCAGCCCTGTTCGTAAACCCAGCGATTGAGATTGTCGGCCCAGTGGGCGCGGTCGGCGTGGATGCGGCGGGTGATGTTGAAGCTGGCTTGATCGAGCTGAAAGACGGTGACGTTGCCGAACTGGTCGCGGTCGGGATCGAAGAACTGGTAGTAGTAGATGTCGTTGTTCTGGCCGAAAATCCATTTGCGGTCGGGGCGCAGATAGGTTTGCGGAGGCTTGCCTTTGATCTGGTTGTGCAGAGCTTCCTGGCGCTTGTTGGTGCGGGGCAGGTAGAACTGGTCGGCGAAGAACAGTCCCACGGCGATCAGGCCCGCGGCCACGATCACGGGCGTGACAATGCGGTAAATGCTGGTTCCGGTGGCCTTGATCGCGGTAATCTCGTTCGACCGCTGCATCAGGCCGAAGGTGACCAACACGGCGAGCAGCATGACCAGCGGCGCAACGTTATACAGCAGATACGGAGTGACGTTGAGCAGATACTCCGCCACCACCGTCGCGGGGACCTGGTTGTGCAGAATATCTCCCAGCAACTCGAACAGAGTGAAGACCAGGACCAGCACGAGGAAGGTGGAGAGGATCATCCCCAGGTAGAGGAAGAAGTCGCGCAGCACGTAGTCGTCGAGCAGAGTGGGAAAGCTGGCGCTGAACATGCGGCGCCGGGTGGAGGCGCGTTCGAAGGCGTTTTCACGGCGGCTGCGGGCCATCGCCGGCTGGGAGCCGGAGGCGTCGCGTTTCCAGACGGCGCGGAACGAGTTGAGCTCGAACGGCCGCTTCTCGGCCCGGAACAAAAGGAACAGTCCTAATGCCAGAAATACGAAGTCGGCGAGCCAGGCTCCAAACCAGGGTGAGACGCGGCCTTGCCGGGCGAGGGAAACGCCGATCAGCGAAACTGTGTAGTAGGCGAATACCAGCAGGATGGTCAGCACGAATCCGCCGGACTTGCCGCTTTTCTTTGACGACAGGCCGAGCGGGATGCCCACCAGAGCCAGTACCAGGCAGGCGGTCGACAGCGCGAAGCGCTTGTGGAAAGCGATGAGATATAGCCGGGCGCTGATGGGATCGACGTGGGAGGCCTTCTGCCACAGGGCTGAAGTGTCCATTTCCTCGGCGGGGAGTGACTCATCGGGCTTGTTCTCGCTGGAGGCGAGATCGAGCGGCATGTCGGTCTGCTGAAACGTGGAAATCTGGTAGTGGCTGGGATCCTGCGGGTCGGTCTCGTGAGACGAGCCGTCGATCAAATGGAGGTGCAGGCGGTCCTGACCTTCGCTGACCACGATGCCTTCCTTGGCCAGCGTGATTTTCGGGTTGGTGGCGTCGCTCAGGTCTGCCATGAACACGCCCTTCCACACCGCCGCACCCTGCGCGCTCTTTACGTCCTGGACGTAGAGCACGATCTTCGGGAATCCCTCGTAGAAAACCCGGGGCTGGACTTCGAAAGAAACTTGCGAACCTTTGAGGCGGTCTTCGAGGTGGCCGAGCGCGGCCTGAGCTCGCGGCGCAATGTACAGGCCGTTGGCCAAGGCCAGGAACCAGGTCGCGAGTACGAAGATCGAGAGCACGCGCAGGAAGCTCCAGATGCCCATGCCGCTGGCGCGCATGGCGGTGATTTCACTGTCGGCGGCAAGACGGCTCAAGGGTGTAGGTGAGCGCTAGCGGGACGGTGAAGAAGAAGATTTCGGCGACGCTGGGCAGGGGAGCGCTGGCGCGGACCACGAGTTCGAGAATGCGTCCCAGGTCGCGGGTGAACAGGACGAAGGTGAAGATGGCCACGCCGATCAGAGCGTGGGCCGCGACTTCGCGTAGGATGTAGCGGGTTAGAATCCGCATGAGGCGCGCTAGGGCGAGGATAGCACGGCCTGGGGCATCTCTGTCCTCGCTCGTAATCTTGCTGGGGAGGGGCAGATCTGTTGTCATGCAAGTGCCGTTCGGTGTCTAAACACACAGGTTTGCTTTGTATGAAGCGGCTGGTGTGGTGGGCCCGTGACACGGAAGGTGCCTCCTTTGGCTCCAGAGCGACCAAAACTGAGAATCGTGTTGAGCTGGCTGATGGTGGGGTTGGGCCTTCTGGTCGGCTTTCTCGCGCTTGCGAGATTCGGGATGGCATGGCCGCCATTCCACGACGACCTGCCAGGCTGGGTCCTCCGTTGGATCGAATATGGCGGTGGTGCGCTTCTCGGGTCTGTGTTTCTCGTCGGAACCATTGTCGGGCTACGAAATCGCAAGCGAGCGGGAATCATCTTCCTGAGCTGCATGCCAGTTTCAGTTTTTTTTCTCGCCTATCCGTCTGCGGGATATCTGGTTTGGCATTCGGACGGCAGCGGCTGGTTCGAACCGCCGGAGATTCCGACGGCCAATGGGTTGGCGACCCTCTTCTTTCTACTGATCTTTGCCGCACTGCAGGCCATCCGATACAGGAGGCGCGCCGTCTATCCGTTTGTTGTCATAGCGGTGTTGGCAGGGATTGTGTTCGGCCGGTCCCACTGGACGAAGGCGTTCTTGCCACCTTTTGCGGGATGGTCGGCGCTATTTCTAGTCTTTGGGCTGTTCTGGCTTGAAACAAATAAACGCGGTTGGCCTTCTCTGCTCCAGCCTCGCTTGCGTCCGCTGAGCCGGCAAGTCGCGGCGTTTGTTCTTACGTGTGCGGCTGTCTTTTGTGTCGACGTTATGGTCACGTTCGGCCTTTCCGCGCTGGGTTCCTCGCTTTTCAGCGGAGACTGCAGGGGACCGGCGCCGTCGGTTCGACCCCGCTCTCCATACCACGCCGTATTCACGGCGCGGATTATCTTCGTGGGCCGGTCCATTGAGGCCGTTTTGGGCGGTCGGCGCAGCTTTCTTTCGTCGAAGGGTTACGACCCGCGAGTTGGCGATTGGGCAATCGGTGTTGTCCAGGAAAGGTTTTGGGGGCTGCCTTCGTGGACACCGCGGCTGGTTCTGCTCACAAATTTTATTTACTGGAAGGGCGAGACATACTTCGTCGATGGCAGTCGCGGTCACGGGTTGCTGAGCGAAAGACTTCCCATCATTGAGGGTGGAGCCAGTTGCAGTCGCACGCGCCCGGTCAGTGAGGCTGTCGTCGACTTGCGTTTGCTGCACGAGCAGGCCTCGACCGGCACGCGGCTGATCGGTTACGTGCGGGAGCCCCAGAAGTTTGTGGGCGGATTGGTGCCGCCTGTCTCGCTGAGGCCGGCCGCGGGCACAAAAATCAATGTGGCGGGGCCGACAGGTATGAGGGTCATTACAACTGACGCGTCTGGCGTTTACGAAGTGGATGATCTGCCCGCGGGTGACTACACGCTGCAGTTGGTTGTGCCGGAGAATCAAATCGTTGGTTTCTTTAAGAACGAGGAAGCGCCCGCGAATGTGCACCTGGATGATCGGGGTCTGGTGGAACACAATTTTGAACTGTTCTGGAATGGGCGGATCGAAGGGCGCGTGGAGGATGATTCCGGCAAGCCTGCCCACGCCTGGGTGGTGCTCATGAGTGCGGACGGCGTTCAGTTGCCCGGTTCTGTAAATTTCGCCCAAATGACGAACAAGGATGGCTCGTACGAAGTCGAGAAGATTCCAGCGGGGCGGTACATGGTTTTGCTGAGTCCGAGCGGACCTCGCGACGAGTGGCCCTATGACGTGCAGTTCTATCCGTCTGCCACGA
>JBELAE010000070.1:0-16798 GCA_049509155.1 Candidatus Sulfotelmatobacter sp. | reverse complement strand
AAGCCGGGGGCGCCTGCACGTAGTTCAGGTGCGTGGGCACGTCCACACCGGTGCCGGCCAGCTGCACCTGTTGCGGAGTGTTGGCCGCGTTGTCGGAAAACTGCAGCACAGCGCTTTCCCCTCCCACATACGACGGCGTGAAGGTCACATTGACGGTACACAACGAACTAACCGCGAGCGTAGCGGGACAGTTGTTGGTCTGCCCAAAGTCGCCGTTGTTGGTCCCCACCAGACTGATCGCAATCCCGGTCAGCGAGGCGCTTCCCGTGTTGGCCAGCGTTACCGGCTGCGACGCCGAGGTTATGTGGACATTCTGGCTGCCAAACGTGAGCGACGTGGTCGAGATCATGGCCAGCGGAGCCGCCGTGCCGGTTCCGGTCAGAACCGCGCTCTGGGGACTATTCGGGGCACTGTCGGCGACCATGAGCGTCGCTGCGAGAGCGCCGTTGGCCGTAGGGCTGAAGGTCACAGTGACGGCGCAGCTTCCCGCCGAGGCCAGAGAAGAGCCGCAGGTATTGCTTTGTGAAAAGTCAGCTGGATTTGCCCCGGCTAAAGAAATGGCGTTGATCGCCAGCGGGTTGGAGCTGTTGTTGGTTATGGTAAAAACTTGTTGGACTGACCCGCCCAGGTTGACCGAGCCAAAATTCTTGCTGGTCGGAGAGATTAAGGAGGGCACGAAAACGACGACTTGACTGACCGCGTAGTCCGCCACCGCTACGTCGAGTCCCCCTGTGGTGGCGAAATTGCCGAGAGCGATCCCGTAAGAAAAAGCGGCGCCAAAGGTCTGGGGGGCTTGAAACGTACCTCCATCCCCTGCAAACAGCACCTGCACCGCATCACTGTTAATGACATCAATAATGTCCAGGCTGCCATCGCCATTGAGGTCTCCGGCGGCCAATGCAAAATATCCACCGGATGTGATCAGGCTCGGTGTTTCGAATGTACCGTCGCCATTTCCCTCGAGAAGGTTGATGCCGTTGCTGGTGCTGGCCGTCATCAGATTGATATTTCCATCGCCGTGCACATTGTTCGATACACCGCCGGCCTCCACCCAATACACGTCCGGCAGACCGATGTTGCTGACACCGCCGAAGGTTCCATCTCCCACCCCGAGATAGATGCCGAGCAGATCGTTGCTATAGTCTGAGGCTGCGAGATCAAGAATTCCGTCGCCATTGAAGTCGGCCACAGCCAGGCCAAAAATTGCGCCGGACCCGCCGACCAGGGCAGGCGCCTGGAACGTTCCGTCTCCATTGCCCAGGTACACCTCGATCCCAGCGCCACAATAATTGCCCACTACGATATCGAGATTGCCGTCACGATTGACGTCCGCCAGCACCGGCGTCAGGAGACAATTTCCGCCCGCCAGCGCGGCGCCCGCCGTAAAGCCGCCTTTCCCATCTCCCAGGAAAATGTTCAAACCGCCGCTTGCCGAGTCATTGCCCACCACCAGATCGGGGATGCCGTCGCCGTTGAGATCGCCCACGGCGATTCCAAACGGTTCGATCAGGGTGCTGAGGGTTACTCCCGGCGAGAAGGTTCCATCTCCGTTGCCCAGCAGGATCGACAAGCTATTGCCTTCGTAGTTAGACACCGCCAGGTCCAGTTTGCCGTCGCCATTGAAATCTGCCTCCGCCAACTCCAGGGGCCCGTTGCCGACCGACGCGGTCAATTCGATTGCGGTATAGGTTGAAATAGGATTGATGACCGGAAAATAAACTACGTTGGAGGTCCGGTTGCAATCGCCGCCGCAGCCGGGATTGGACACGGTAATCCAGCCCGTTCCCCCGCTCGCAATCTGCGCTGCCGTGACCGCCGCCGTCAACGTTCCGGAATTTACAAACGTGGTGGTGAGTGGCGTGCCGTTCCAATTCACGACGGAGACCGCATTCACGAAATTTGCGCCGTTCACCGTCAAGGTAAAATCCGTCCCGCCTGGGTTCGCCGAAACCGGCGAGAGAAAGGTAATGATCGGAACCGGATTGGGCACTGCGCCAGCCGCCGCGACAGTCAAAGCCGCCAAAACCGCGACGAAGAAAGTCCGCCGCAACAGCAGCGCCGCAAGGTTTCTGGTGAACATCGTTCGATCTCCTAAGACTTGTTTTTCAAAAACCTGCTTTCGAACCAACGTCTTCGAACCAACTTCCTCAAACCGACTTCCTCAAACTAGCTTCCTCAAACCAGCTTCCTCAAACCAGCTTCCTCAAACCAAACTTCTTCGAATAAACTTTCGAACCAGCGGGGGTGTCCTTCAGCCTCTCGTACCTAAGGTCGGCATTGGCACGAGAACTTAAGACCGACACGCGCACGGGTGAACTGTTGGAATGTGTCGTGTCCAGCCACAGATGGCCACGGGAGTGTTTGCAGGTGAGAGGCCACAACTCCGCGAGCGTCCGTGAGACATTTCTAATGCGCGCGAGCGGAATTGCTCGGAGGGTTGGCTGGCTCGGTTTGGTGAGCCCAGATCGACGATGGTAAACTGCGCCTATGCCTAACCGAAAAACCAGCCCGCGGCCGACCCGGCGGAAGAAGACTGCCGCCAAGAAAACAACCTCGAAAAAGCATGTGGAGAACAAGCACGTAGACAGCAAGCGTGCAGGAAAAAAGAAGAATCAGAAGCGGAACCCCACACCGAAAACGGCGGCGGCGAAAAGCTCAGCCTCGCCCAGAAAGCCGGCCGCGCCCAGGGGGAAGGCGCCAGGGAAATCCAAGTCGATAGGAAAAACCGCAGCTGCCGCGAAACCTGCGGCGATAACCAAGAGTAGGGTGGTCAGGAAACCGGTTGCCCGGGACCGCCAGACCATTGAGACCGATGCCACGGCTCTGCAACAGCGGAGATCGGACTCGGCGGGGCAAGCGGGAGATTTGCAAGGATTATCCGAACGCCAGGGCGCCGATTCTGAGAGCGTCGACCAGTTACTCGAAGAGGGAAACGCGTTTGAGGCCGACGTGGTGAGTGGTGTGGAAGCCGCTGACAACGCCGACGAGCAGGAAGTTCACACCCACGAGGTGCCGGAGGACGATGTTCCCGGCGAGTATCTCGACGAAGAATGAGAGAATATTTAAGGGGCATTTGCGAACCGTGTGGCGCCACCGGCATGCCTCCTGTACCCTCGAGCCTGCACTCTCGAACCTAGCCTTGAGGCCCCCAAGACCATTTCACCTTCGTAATTTGAAGAAAACCGCAGCCAGCGCGATGATAGGCAGGATGCCGAATTCCGACAACACGCGCCGCTGGCCTCGCCTCCCCGTCGACATGCCCGTTCGCGTCGTGACCTCCAAAGGCTTCTCGACCACCGTGGTCGAGGGCCGGGGCACGGAAATGAGTGAAGGGGGCATGGTGTTGTATGCGGGAATCCTGCTGAATCCAGGGGACTTGCTGGAGATTGAGTTCGATACTCCAAGCCCATCACGGCTACCGGCGATTGTTCGTTCCCGCAGCGGCTACTGCTTTGGTCTGGAATTCATCAGTCCGCTGCCCGCATGATTCCCGCACCCCCCGAGCGACTCTCGCGTGGCATTGCCCCCCGAATTGTTCTAGCATCGTAAGGCTTAAGCATTATCAGGACTAGCATCTTTTTGGTTTAGACTGCGCGACGCTGAGGGCTCCTTTCATGTATTTCGAACAGTTTTATCTGGGTTGTCTGGCGCACGCTTCCTACCTGCTGGCTTCGGAAGGCGAAGCCGTGGTGGTGGATCCGCAGCGGGATGTGGAGTTGTACCTGAAAGCTGCCGGGGAGCACGGGGTCACGATCCGGCACATCTTCGAGACTCATCTGCACGCCGACTTTGTTTCCGGACACAAGGAATTGGCGGCCCGAACGGGCGCGAAGATCTACATGGGCGCTCAGGCTGGGGCGACGTTTGCTCACGTGCCGGTGCATGACGGGTTTGAGCTGAAGTTTGGCAAAGCATCGATCCGCGTGCTCGAAACCCCGGGGCACACTTCCGAAAGCATTTGTCTGGTCGTGATCGATGGCGAGAAGTCGACTGCACCTTGGGCGGTTCTGACGGGCGACACGCTGTTTATTGGCGACGTTGGCCGACCCGACCTGTCGCCGAATCACACTCCCGCGGAACTCGCGGGCTTGCTCTACGATAGTCTGCACCACAAGTTGCTTACGCTCGCTGACAACGTGCTGGTCTATCCGGCCCACGGCGCCGGGTCGCTCTGCGGAAAGAATATGCGAGCCGAAAGGTCGTCCGCCATCGGAACGGAGCGGCTCACCAACTATGCGCTGCAGATCAAGAGCAGGGAAGAGTTCATCACTCAGCTGACCAGCAATCTTCCCGCGCGGCCGGAATACTTTCTCAAGGACGCCGAGATCAATCGCACGGGCGCTGCGGCGTTGTCTGAACTGCCGGCGCTGCGGGCCATCCAGCCTGCCGAACTGAAAGCGATGCTGAGCGCGGGTGAAATCGCTCTCGACGTGCGTCCGGGAGAGGAGTTTGCCGCCGGGCATGTGCCGGGCTCGGTGAACATTGCGCTGTCCGGGCAGTTTGCCTCGTGGGCGGGTACGGTGCTGGGTCTGTCGGCGCATCCCGTGCTGATTGCGGCAGATGATGCGCAGCTGGAAGAGGCCCGGCTGCGACTCGCGCGGGTCGGGATCGAAGTGCTCGGTGGATATCTTGACGGAGGCGTCGCGGCGTGGAAACAGTCTGGGTTTCCCACGGCGACCATCGCGCAGATCAGCGTGGGCGAGCTCAACGCGCGGTTGCAGGCGGGCGACGTGCACGTGGGAAAATTGCAAGTGCTCGACGTGCGCCGGGAGCCGGAGTGGGATGCGGGGCACATTGAAGGCGCGACCTGGTGGCCGCTCGACAACTTCCGAGTCTCTCCGCCAGAGATTGATCACGATGCGCCCATCGCGGTCCACTGCAAGGGTGGATATCGCAGCCTGATCGCCAGCAGCCTGCTGCAGCGGGCCGGGTTCCGGGACGTGGTCAATGTGGTGGGCGGATTTGATGCCTGGCAGGCGGCAAAACTACCGTTGGCGAGCGCAAAGCCTGTGGGGAGTACGACTTAGGGGATTGCTGCGGTCTGTGGAAAAAATGTTCCTGCAGGAACATTATTAAGCACAGAACTGTACATACAATGTTGTACAAAACTCAATAACTATAGCTATTAGAACGAGTTAAGGTGCGCCCGACGTAGGGAACTTCCACCCTGATTCGTCGAGGTTCGCAATAAGGCGGATCCCGCGGGGAGCGATGGTCTGAATCGGGCGCCTAGGGTTTACGCAAGCCGAGAATCAGAGCGACGACACCGCCGGCGAGTAGAACAATGCCGGCCGCGGGCGGCAGCGTCTCGCTATGTTCGGTCCGGACTCCGATTCTGGTGTCGCCCATCCTGACGCCATGATGCTCACGGTGAGGAATAGGCACGACAAAGGACAGCAATCCCAATATCAGCAGCAAAACTCCGACGAGGGCTAGCGGCTTCATAGGGGACTCCATTCAGAGAATCAGGCTGCGCTCAACTTTCAGAGAGCCAGCGCTGCCGCCATAAGAAGTGCGGCACGCCACGCTCCTAATCATTAAGCGGGCAAGTATTCACCAGCCTATCATCAAACCGGAGGGTTCTCTGACGAAGTTGTCGCTGCCATGTACACCTTTCGATCTCACTCCAATTGAGTCGCCTCGCGGGCTGCCAATGGCTGGGATGCGGTCGGTAGCCCGGCAGGCGTCACGACGCTTTGGTGCTCATTGAGCCGCACGTCCCCGCCAGCTTGCCGCAAGACAGGGCTGTGGTGACAAAAACCTTTTCAAAGCGGAAGGCCGGCTTTTCGTAAGGCTTCTTATGTTTCGCCGCGGTATTCGGCTGCTTTACTTCGATATCGGAGGCACTTGTGATGCCGATGTCGTGGCTGTCACGGGGTTTCGATCTGACCGGCTGGGGCGCACAATCCCTGTTCATAGCTCTGCTGACCTCGCTTTAAATGGGCCGTTCGCAACTGACGGTAACGTGATGCGAACTCGGCGGTCTGTGACGGATGGACAATCAGGATGTGGAAAAACCTGGAGCAGAAATCGGCGTGAAATGACTGCCCGCACGGTTGCGGTTCTGTGAGATAACTGCTCTGGTGGTATTTCTTGCCGGCGTTCGGGGCTTTTGTGACTAGGAACTTGCGATTGAACGGTGGGGGGAGCGATTCGAGATGAAAGCAAAGAAAGTGGCCGATACTTATCGCGTGACGAGCGGAAAGCACTTCCAGTTGAAGGACTTTGATCCTGCGGACACGGGGCATTGGCGATCGAAAGACAACGCCGCCGAAACTCTTCAGGAGGGAATTGTCCGCATGGCGGAATTGCAGGACAAGCTTTATGCCCAGGATAGCTGGGCTCTGCTTTTGATATTTCAGGCCATGGATGCCGCTGGCAAGGACGGTATTATCAAGCACGTGATGTCGGGGATCAATCCGCAGGGCTGTCAGGTGTATTCCTTCAAAGCGCCTTCGGATTTGGAACTGCAGCACGATTTTCTGTGGCGGACGACGCGCGATTTGCCGGAGCGCGGGCATATCGGCATTTTCAACCGGTCCTATTATGAGGAGGTGCTGGTGGTTCGCGTGCACCCTGAGGTTCTCAAGAGCCAGAAGACGCCGCCTGCGCTGGTGGGCAAGAATGTGTGGGACGAGCGGTTTGAAGATATTCGCAGCTTTGAGCGGCACATGGCGCGGAGCGGGACGGTCATTCGCAAGTTCTTTCTGCATGTTTCGAAAAAAGAGCAGAAGCGGCGCTTCCTGGAGCGGCTGGAGGAGCCCGAGAAAAACTGGAAGTTTTCCGCCGCCGACATTCACGAACGCAAATACTGGGATGACTATCAGAAGGCTTACGAAGAAATGATCAGCAACACGGCGACCGAACATGCGCCGTGGTACGTGGTGCCGGCGGACAATAAATGGTTCACGCGGTTGGTGGTGTCGACAGTGGTCATCGAAACGATGGATTCGCTCGGTCTCGCGTATCCCAAGGTGGATGGGGCGAAGCTGAAAGAACTGGAAGCGGCAAAGAAGATTCTGATCTCGAAGAAATAAGCGAGTACGGGCGCGTGACTCGCGGTCAGTTTGTGGCGGCGCGAATATACTCTGCGAACACGCGCTGCGAACATGCGCTGCTCTTTGCAGCACGCCTCGCGTGGATTACCATAACCGAATTGTCCAATACTTCCCCGGAGATACTTCGCCATGGGCCAGACTTTCCGCATCTCTTTTGTTGCACGGTTGGGTTTCGCAGTCATTCTTTCGGCTTCCTTCACCCTTGCCGCGAACGCGCAAGCTCAGCCTGAGCGGCAATCGAAGGCCGTGAAGGCGACAGCAAGCAATCAGAATGCGCAGCCTGCGGCCGCAGCGGCAAGCGACTCCGACGCCGAATCCTCGAAGCCGGAGGAGAAGGCGTTCAAAGGGATGAAGTACCGGTTGATCGGACCCTTCCGCGGCGGGCGGTCATTGACCGCGGCTGGAATTCCGGGCGACCCTACGACTTACTATTTCGGAGCGACGGGCGGCGGAGTCTGGAAGTCGACCGATGGCGCTTTGACGTGGTCTGCGGTTTTCGACAAGGAGGGGACGTCGTCGATTGGAAGCATTGCGGTCGCGAATTCCAATCACAACGTTATCTATGTTGGAACGGGGGAAGCCTGCATTCGCGGCAACATCTCGCACGGCGACGGCGTCTACCGATCTTTGGATGGCGGCAAGACCTGGAAGAACACCGGGCTGCGGGATTCGCGCGCCATCGGCAAGGTCATTATTAACCCGACCAATCCTGACATCGTTTTCGTCGCGGCTTTAGGGCATCCTTACGGACCGAATACGGAGCGCGGTGTTTTCCGGACGACCGACGGCGGCAAGACTTGGGAGAAGGTTCTATACAAAGACGAAAACACCGGCGGCATTGATGTGGCGTTCGATCCGCATAATCCCAATATTCTCTTTGCGGCGCTGTGGCAGGCGCGGCGGACGTCCTGGAGCATGGCGAGCGGAGGTCCGGGCAGCGGGCTTTACCGTTCGAACGACGGCGGCACGACCTGGAAGCACATTGAGGAACATGGCCTGCCCAAGGGACCGTATGGAAGAATCGGCGTGGCCGTGGCTGCGAATTCTGACCGCGTGTATGCGCTGATCGAGGCCCACAATCCGGATGGCGGGCTGTATCGCTCTGACGACGTCGGCGAGTCGTGGCAACTGGTGAACCCGGATCACAGCCTGTGGCAGCGTCCGTGGTACTACATGCACGTGATTGCCGATCCGCGCGACGAGAACGTGCTCTACATCATGGATGTGGACTCTTACAAATCGACCGACGGCGGACATTTGTTCAACAAGTTCAAAGTGCCGCATGGGGACAACCACGGGCTGTGGATCGATCCGCAGAATACGCGGCGGATGATCGCTTCGAACGATGGCGGAGTTACGGTGACGCTCGACGGCGGCAGGAACTGGACGCGCGAAGATAACCAACCGACGGCGCAGTTTTATCATGTGACCACCGACCCGGCGACTCCGTATCGCGTATACGGGGCGCAGCAGGACAGCGGCACGGTCGCCATCATCAGCCGCAGCGACGACGGGTCGATCGACCGCAGCGATTGGTATGACGTGGGCGGGGGCGAGGCCGGTTATATTGCGCCGGACCCGCGCGACCCGAATATTGTTTACGCGGCCGACTACCAGGGGAACATCACGCGCTATGACCGGCACATTGGGCAGGTGAAGGCGATCACCGAGCAGCCAGAACTCTCTGATGCGTATGGAGCTGCGAATCTGGAACATCGGTTTCAGTGGACAGCGCCGGTCCTGCTTTCTCCGCACGATCCCAACACGCTGTATCACGCCGGGGAACGGCTGTTTAAGACGACCGACGGGGGCGTGCATTGGCAGGCTATTAGTCCGGATTTAACAAGGAATGATAAGGAGAAGCAGAAAGTTTCGGGCGGGGATATCACGCTCGACGATTCGGGCACGGAGTACTACGACACGATTTTCGCGCTGGCGGAATCGCCGATTACCAAGGGATTGCTGTGGGTCGGCACCGATGATGGGCTGATTCAGCTCACGCAGGACGAAGGCAAAACGTGGACGAACATTACGCCGAAGGATATGCCGGAGTGGGCCCGGGTCAGCCAGATCGATGCTTCGCCGTTCGATGCAGGGACTGCGTATGTGGCGGTGGACCGCCACCAGTTCGACGATCTGCATCCTTACATTTATAAGACCAGCGACTACGGCAAGACTTGGACGAAGCTGGGGCAGGGAATTCCGGAGACCGCGTTTGTGCGCGTGGTGCGGGAAGATCCGAAAAAGCGCGGGCTGCTCTATGCGGGAACCGAAACCGGGATCTACGTGTCGTTCAACGACGGCGTGAACTGGCGAGCGCTGCAGTTGAACCTGCCGACTACGCCGGTGCACGATCTGGTGATTAAAGACGACGATCTGGTGGTGGCCACGCATGGGCGCGCGTTCTGGATTCTCGACGATCTGTCTCCGCTGCGGCAGTATAGCGACGACATTGGGAAGAAGGACGCTTTTCTGTATGCACCTGCGACGGCTTACCGGATTCAGGCGGGAGCCGGTGGAGAGCGGCATCCTTCGAAACGGACGGGACAGAATCCGCCGGGCGGTGCGGTGATTTATTACTTCCTGAAGGACGCGCCGAAGGCCGGAACAGAGGCCAAGATAGAAATTCTCGACGCTTCCGGCAAAGTGATCCGCAAGTATTCGAGCGCGGAGTTCAATTCACTCGATGAGCCGCTCGATCCGGACGACAAGAAGCCTGAAAAGCAAATTAAGCCGGAAGCCGGCTTGAATCGTTTCGTGTGGGACTTGCGCTACGACGAGGCGCATCATGTGCCGGGATATTATCTCTGGGAATATGGCGGCGGAGCGCGGGGGCCGGTGGCGATTCCGGGTCACTACCAGGTTCGGCTCACGGTGGGCGAGCAGAGCCAGACGGCGGCCTTCGATTTGAAACTGGATCCACGGGTTCACATCAGCCAGGCCGATCTGGAGCAGCAGCTCAGTGTGCTGTTGCAGACGCGCGACGAACTGAGCCGGGTCTACGATGCCGTCAATCAGATTCAGGATGTGCGTGCGCAGCTGTCCGGATTGAAGAGACGGCTGCCGGAAAATGCCAGCACCAAGACGATTGTCAGTGCGGCGGACGAACTGGAGAAAAAACTGGTTGCAGTGCGCGAGGAACTGGTCAACCTGACCATCAGCGCCAACGAGGATTCGCTGGCGTATCCTCCGCAACTGGACGCGAAGCTGGCCTATCTGGCGATGGACCTGGGTACTGCCGATTCAGCGCCGACCGAGGCCGAGCAAAAGGAGTTCGAAAAGCTGAAACGACAGAGCGGGGAACTGATCGGGCGCTGGGAAGATCTGCAGCGCCGCGATCTGGCTGCATTTCAGAAGCTGACGGCGGAGGGCAGTCTGTCGACGGTCGTGGTGCCGCCGCCGGGGCGCGCTACGGATGAGGAAATTCCGGCGCACTGAGCTTTGTACTGACTTCTAGGGATGCGTAGCGCCGCTGATCTCAGCGGCGCTACTTTTGTAACCAGCCGGTTGACTCTCCGAGCTCCTATTACTTCCGTGCCACTTCGATAGCACTGTTGTGCCTTGTCCGCTTGCAGGCGTGTTGCTATTGTGCCGATATGAGGTTGTAGTTGGTTCCTCCCCTGAGGATCAACGAGGTCGATCGTCGATTCTGGATTTTGGGGGGTGTCTATGCGAAAGATGAACCTGTTCTACGCGGCGATTGGCTTTGCGGTGGCCCGCTGGATTTTCAAGCGGCAAGCAGTGGTTGATCCCGTCACGCGGTTCCGGTCGCAGGGACTGCTGTAAGTTTTCCGGGCTTGGGCGTGCGCCCCGTTGCGCCTCCATTTCGTCAGCGCGCGCCCATCGCTTGTCCCACTGAAGTAACTGTTACTAACGATTATCCGATTCGTCTCGGCCTTCCGCAATCGAATCTCGCCCGAAACCCCGTTTCCTCACTTCACGTATTTCCCGTTCTCCACTTCGTACTCCACACGGAATGGCCTCTGTGCCTTGCGGTCCTGCCAGCCTTCCTGCGCGATCAGGCGGTTGGCCTGCGCCAGGCGTTCGGAGGGCAGGGGATGGGAGCGGAAATATCCCTGCAAGCTTTGGATAGCGAGTTGCGACAGCTCTTCTTCCGGGCTCTGGGCGTGAATCACATATTCGCTGTGCAGTTTGCTGAAGCGCTCAAACATGGTGACTGCGCCGTAAGGTGAATAGCCACTCAGCACGACCAGGCGGATTCCTTCCCGGTCAGCTTCCAGTTCTTCGTCTTTGTTGTAGCCGGCTTCCCATACCTGTAGCGGGATTTGCAGAATGGCGCCCACGATGCTGAGTTGCAGATTGCGCAGCCGGGCTTCGATTTGCACGCGCTCGGCGCAATGGTAGTGGTCGATGTGTTCAATCTCGTGGGCCAGCACGACTGCGAGTTCGTCTTCGCTGGTCATCAGGTCAAGCATGCCCTCGCCGATGTAGACGGGGCCACCGGGGAGAGAGAAGGCGTTGATCATGGTGCGGTCAGGGAGGAGATGAAACGAGTAGGGCAAGTGCCGATGCGCGTTCGAACTGACGGAAATTCCGACGCGCTGCACATAGACCTCTAGGGCCCTTTCTTCTGGAGTGAGCTTCTCCGGCGGAATCGAGTATTGCTGCGAAAGTTCTTTGCCGACGGCGATTTCCTCGTCGTCGGAAAGGCGTGTCAGCCGCATGGGCGCGCGGGTTAGGTCGCGCTGGGCATCGGCTGCAAGGGCCACGACCGCGTTGGCGGAGACCGGCGTAGGGTCGTGCCGGCGGACGCTGAAATAGAGCGCCGTCACCCCGATCAGCAGCACAACCACAAACGCGACGGCATTTTTCATAGGAATTGGCGAATCTTCTCGCTGTACCTGGTGTAGAGGAATGAAGCTGAGACCATCGCCACACCGACAATCACAAAAGTTATGTAGCGATCCGGCCAGCTCCAGGACTTCGACCACATATCGAGCAGCAGGATTTTCGCGAAACTGGCCAACAGGAGAATTAGCCCGGTCAGGCGGAAACTCCTTTCATTAATGATGAACGCGAAGATCAGGATCGCCAGAGCTTCAAGACCCCACGCGACCGTCACCATTCCAGCCCGCATCTTCAATGCGAGCATGAGCGTCAGCAGAAGCACGGGTGCGAAAAACATGAACTGCTCAGGGCGCCGCACCACGGCTGCAAACCAATTGCTGGACGGTTCGGCCTTGTGGCGATCACGCCACTGGAACGCGAACGGCAGGCACGCGAACAACAGGGCAATGGCGCAGCCCAGGACGCCGACTCTGCCGATCCATTCTCCTTCAACTCCCGTGCCCGTGAAATAACTGGCGCCGAAAAGATTGTGCATCACGCCCCGCGTACACGTGCCCAAAGTCAAAAGCAACGCTTGATGCAGGAAGATGCGGCGATCCAGCGCAAGCGCGACGCCGAAAAGCACGAAGACCATGGCCGCCCAGGCCGTGACGATCCATTCATTGGCGAATTGGAAATACAGCAGAGCGGCAACGGTGCCGGTGCCGAGGTAGGCGAGTAACGCGTCGAAGTGAAAGCCGCGATCTTGCCCGGTCTCCCGCGCGCTCTCCCGTGCTGCCCGATCGCCCAGTTGAGCGTAGACAAAGAACAGAATCAGCGCGATCGGCAGTACGGTGTACATCCGGGGCCCCCAGAATTCGCCGGGAGTGTCCGCCGTAAGGTTGGCGAAGAAAATCCGGCCGAACGAAGCGGCCAGAGCCACATAGGCTTGAAAGCGAAACTGCTTGACCTTGCGCCAGAGGCCGTATTCGAACAGAACCAGCCCAAACACGGCCCACGCCACCGCAATACTCAAGGGCTGGGGCTGCAACTCATACCACAGCAGCAGCGAAACCAGAGTGGATGCAGCCCATGAATAGATATGGTGAAAATCGCGAGCGCGCAATTGCTCCGGCATGCGGATGAGCCGTGACATCGCATAGAAAACGACCGCGACAACCGCCAGCGAAATCAGCCGCACGCTCATGCCATGCCAGGTGTCGGTTATGTAAAGATTCAGGGCAAGGCTGCGCAGCATGGTGAGGGCGGCGAGCGCGTGGGCCTGCCAGCGGAGATCGTCGAACTCAAAGCGGCGATCCACCAGCGCGAGGATGAGAGCAAATACAGCCCACAACGGCGCCAACCATCCGTTAGGCACTTCGTGCCAGGCCAGGAGAGCCAGCAAGGCAGTCCCAGCCGTTGTGTGCAGGTACGCGATTGCCAGCCGAGGTTCGGAATCGGAGTCCGGTGGCGTCGATTTGCGAGAGAGAAAGTAGAGGCACGCGGCTACGATTGAAATTGTGACCAGCCGGAGAGAAACGCCCTGCCAGAAAGGTTGCTCGAGTGCAAGGTCGAACCTGTAGGCGCGCATCAGCGAGCATGCAGCTACGGCGTTCGCCTGCCAACCCAGTTGCCGGTAACCTATCTTGCGCATTACCAGCGCGAGCCCGACAGCGAATAAAATCCATGAGACCGCGATCCACGGCGCAGGCACGGCTTCGTTGAGCAACCAAACCATGAGGCCGGTGCCCGCCCAGCTATAAGCGATGCATGCCAACTTTACATGCACTAGGTTCGTCTGAGCCTCGTTCGGTTCACTGATTCGCTTGGCGATCCAATAGGCCCCGGCCACGACCGGGAACGCCGCAAGGGCGTGGAGAGGAATGTCGTGCCAGCGCTGAGCACCAGAAGGGTCAGCCGTCACAGCGGCTAGGATCGCCGACGCACTCAGAAGATGGGCGTGCCATGCCAGTAGCGGATAGCCGATCTGTTGCCCGACCTCGAGAAGCAGCACGGCGAAACCAATCGCGGCGAGGGGCTGCCAGAGTTCGGGCACTTCGAAGTAGATGAGAGCGCCGACGAGCGCCGTGCCAGCGAAGGCGAAGAGCCCGCGGAAGAGTCTCCGGTTATAGTCGTTGGCCGCTGCTGACCTTGAGGTGAAATATGCGGTGAGATAGAAAGCTGCGGCGAGCATGGGCAACGTGATCAGCCGCATCTGGACATGCGTGTACTGCGGAACATCGCTGTGCAGGTTGACCACAACCACGCGATACAGGGCCAACAGTCCGAGAACGCCATACTGCAACTGCAGATGGAAAGACTTCAATCTTTGACCGAGCAGTGCCAACGTGACCATGACGCCGGCGAAGGCGACCGCGGTCCAGTCGCCGGAGCAGAATGCCCAGGCGGCTGCGGCTGCTGCGAAAGCTCCGACATAGGAATGAGCGGTGAGCAGCGGCGCGTCGGGCACATCATCAAAGAACTGCTTCCACCTGTTGCCCACAAACAGGGCATTCAAATAAAACACGACGGCGCAGACCGCGAAGATAACTCCAACGGCCAGCACGACGTCGTCGTTCATGCGGCGGGCCACCATGAGCTGCTGGAAATCGATTCCGACCAGATGTAAACCGACCAGCAATCCGATGAAGAGTCCTAACCGCCGGAAAACCACTTCGCTGACCACGACGCCGGCCGCGAGAAAAACTTCGGCGCCGATCAGCCAGAGGATGATGGGATTGTTATTCGACCGCTGGAACGGCACGGCTGCGACCATGAGCGCCGTGCCCAGAACGCTGAGCACGATGAAAGCTTCCCGGCGCCGCTTGAGCAGGGGAAGTTGACCAATCGTGAACTCTACCGCGCCAATGATCAGCAGGGCGATGAACGCCAGCTCCGGGCGCACTGATTGGAACCGCATGGCTCCAAGCAGCAGCAGAGTATTGAGCAGCGCGGCCACGGTTGACATGTGCTCGTCCCGTGGTGACTTCGGCTTGCGGACGACGTACGAAACGCGATACGTGATCCAGTAGAAAAAGAGGATGGCCGTGCTGGGATGGTATTCCGCGAACGAGTGGCCCCCGGCGCCGCTCGGACCGAGCAGGCGATACAACCAGTAAATATGATTGGCGTAGCTTGACAGGATTCCGAAGATTTCGAGTTCGAACCATCCCATTTTGAGGACGATCGCGACCAGAGCAATGGCGAGGATCGCGCCCGCGGAGAGGCTGTAGACGTCGTCGTTGCTGAGCGAGACGGTCCAGTAACCCAGCAGAAAAGCCATCCCTGTGACTACCTGGGAGCGATAGCGCAGCGTATGCAGCACCATGGCGAGCGCCACGATGAGCATGAGGATGAGATCCGCGCTGAGTGAATTCACCACACGCATCGCCGTCACATGGTTCAGCGCGTAAGTGGTGAAGAACAGGAGAGCCCATCCGCCACCGATGGAAGGGTAAGAGAAAAGACGATAGCGCTCCTGCTTCTCGAGAAAAATGCCGCCGCCAAGAAGCACAAGGGACACCGCATACGACAGCCCGACTTTTCCCCACGGACCGAGTTCGCCGAGCGCCTTAATCCCGAAGTAGGCGACGCCAAGCACGATGAGGACGATGCCGATCTTGTTCAGCCAATTTCTGCCCAGTACTTCTTCCAACGCGAATACCGACTTCATGCGCTGCTGAGAGGATGGCCTGGGTGTCGATGAAGCAGCTGAAGTATTAGGTGCAGGCGAAGCCGGTGCGGATGCGCGGAAGGCAGCAAATTGCGCCGGTGCGACGACCCGAGCCGCAGGCGGATGCGTCGGTACGGGAACCGGAGGGGGCACGACCGGAGTTGGGGCAGCGTTGGGTGGTGTCTGCGTGCGCAACAATAGCGGAGGAGTGGCCGGGGAGGGAACGACCGGCGTTGGAGCGATCGGTGCCGGAACAGTGGTTGCAGGAACAGCCGGCGTCGGAACAGCAAGCTTTGGCGCGCTGGGCGCTGCTGGCTTCGGTTCCGGTGGGGCAGTTGCAATTGGAGGCGCAATAACCGGAGACGCTGGTTTCGGTTCCGTTTTCTCCAACGTCGTCGGAAACGGAGCGGGTAGAACCTGGGGCGTTGATTTCTCCGGAGATGGTTGATAGGGCTTTGCCGGAACAACGTCCGGCTTGTGCGGAACCGGCGCGCCGGCGGGCTTTTCGGCAGGCGCTACCTGGACTGGGTGCGACGGTTCCGTTGCTGAAGCCGGAACTCTAGCGATCGTCTCCACCTGCCGCCGCAATTCCAGCAGGTCGCGCCGAAAGCCGTCACTCACCTCCACGCTCAGGTCAGTGAGTTTGAGAAGTTGCTGGCGGAGAATGCGCTGCCGCCAGAGAAGATAGACGGTGGCGAACGGCGTGGCGATGGCAAACAACCCGAACACTACGAGTATGAGCTCCACTAGCGGTACTCTCCCGTATGTACGTGATCCTGTAAGCCTTCCATAGTAGAACGCACAGCCACTAACGGCTTGCACTTAATTTGCCCCTGCAAACCCGGAAGTAACTAGCGTTCTGTCTCTTGTGGTGGATTACAGAACTTGTTCATGACAACATGTTCATCACGACATGTTGATCACAATATGAGCAGAACTCCAAGATATGCAGGAGCTTGCGAGATCACCCTATGAGCCAAAGCGGCGCCACAACTCTGGTTGAGACCCTGGAAACTTCCGTGACCGGAAACCCAACGACTGAACCTGTCGAGGGCCTTGCTACACCGGCGTGGCGGCGCGGATTCTGGTCGCTGGTGGTCACGCAATTTCAGGGCGCATTCAACGAAAACGGCCTGAAGAATCTGGTGGTATTCCTGATTCTTGGGATGGCGATGCAGAAAGGCGATCGCGATCAGCTGGTGTTGATCGTCGGCACACTATTCTCGCTGCCGTTCATCCTGTTCTCGATGACGGGCGGGTTTCTCGCAGACCGCTACAG
>JBELAE010000007.1:0-30504 GCA_049509155.1 Candidatus Sulfotelmatobacter sp. | reverse complement strand
CGATGTGCCAGTGGACGTGCCAGGCTGCGTCATGACCGCGGGCGGCGCTTGTGGTGCCACTTGCGAAGTGTCCGGGGCTTGCATGTTGCGCCAGGTCAGGTACGCAAGAGCAACCAGCACAACCGCCAGGGCAATTACGAGAGGAACGCGATACGACCTCGAAGCCGGCGCCGGGTCAAGAAAGCCCCCCGAATAGTTGGCGGAGTACGTGTCTTCGCGGGAGCCTTGGTGCTGTGTAGATTCATGCCCCAGCAATGGTGAATCAAAAAGAGCATTCTCAGGCGCAACGAATCGCGATTCGTTGCGGGGTGCATCGCTCGCCACGCGGCTCGCCGCGTTGCTGGATACCAGCGGAGCGAGCGCACTCCGGGCTGGATACTCGACATGCCGATCGTCGACATGAAGATCTTCAACGGGAATGTCGGCGCCGTTAAGACCATCACCATTAAGATCAGCATTAAGATGAGCAGCGTTAAGATCGTCGGCGTTAAGATCGGCTGGGTTGAAAACTGCCGTGCCGCACATGCCACAAAATCGGTGCGATGCTGGATTCTCCCGGCCGCACGCGTGACAGGTCGCCACACCCGCCCGACCCTCGGCAATCGGAGCCGCAGGCTCTGCCCCTGTCCGCGATGCTTGTTCTGAGACCGGCGGAGTGGCTTCGCGCTCGGGGTTTTCCCGTTGC
This sequence comes from Candidatus Sulfotelmatobacter sp., assembly GCA_049509155.1. GTDB lineage: Bacteria > Acidobacteriota > Terriglobia > Terriglobales > Acidobacteriaceae > Sulfotelmatobacter. The sequence continues at coordinate 29,819 of JBELAE010000007.1, read as the reverse complement.
AGCTCACGCAGAAGATCGAGCACAGCCTGCTCGCGTTTTTCCGGCGCGCTGGTGAAATAAACCTCCGCCCAGCGGCCCATGTTTTGCCCCAGGAGTGGATTCAGTAGAGGATTCAAATCAGGTGGCGGCAGGGTGCTGGGTCCATCGGAATGGTCATCTGGCTGCGGCAATCGGCGTTCTCCGATCTAACCACGCGTTATCGAGAATTCGGCAGGTGAATCCTAATCTGTATGATTGCACTCCGGCGGCGCGAGGTTGTCAAATGAAACGACTATCCGGTAGTGCCTCAGTTTGAATCTTCGCCCTTGCGTCATCCCGAACCGCGGCGCAGTTCAGCCGCGGGAGGGATCTCCCAGGGCGCGACTTTCAGGGAGATCCCTCGCTCGGCCTGGGCTTTTCTTCGATGAAGCCGGGCTCCGCTCGGGATAACGCCACGCTGGAAGGTTCAAACCGAGCCACTACCTTCTATCCAGCGCAACAAAATCCGGCGCAACCTATCCGGCGCAACAATGGAGAGTCGAGGATGTTCGCCCGCGAATGCTCAGTCGCAGGCCTTGCGGTAGGCGGGCTCGAACTGGTCCAATTGCGCTTCCCGCTGCGAGGCGAATTTCCCCTTCGGGGTTTTACCGTACAGATCGGCTCCCGGGCAATAGTACTGAGCGGTGTGGAGATCGACCCATACCTGAGTATCCGGGTTGCCTTTATATTCCGGAGGTTGAGGCGCTTCCGCCAGGCCCAGGCGAATGAGCATCCGGTCGAAAAGTGAGAGATCGGCGTCGGGAGTGGTTTTGTTGTGGGTCGCGGCCGCCGCCGTGTTGCCCGTGGCGCCGACGGAATGACTGGACCAGATTCCCCAGCGAATGACCACGGCCACCAGGATCACCGCGATCGCCAGGTAGATGTCGCCTCGCCGCGCATTCCAGAAACCGGCCAGTGCTCCGGGGCGTCTGGCCGAGGCCAGTTGCTCGAGGAAGTCACGGGCGTTCGCGGCAGAACTCCAGGCTCGGGTGTGTTCCGGCTTTGCGAGGGCTTCCGATTCCGGTTTGTTGGCCTGGCCCGCGACGACCTCATCTGCGATCTCGCCTTCCACCTCGGCTGTAACCTGAGCTGGCTGGCATGTTTCCAAAGGCACTTCGAGATCCGCAAGTATGGAGTCCTCGAACTCCGCGCTTACCGGCCCGTTGAATCGAGGGGACTGAGCCGGACCGTCCGGTAGTGGTTTGGCTGCCGCAAAAAGCTCGGGCATTTCCTCCTCGAGGGCATCGGCCAGCGATTTCTCGGATTGCCCACGGTCAGAATTCGCCTGCGCCCCCTGGCGAACGGGTTTGTGCTGCGCGGGTTCCGCAGGCGCGCTGTTTTTCGTATTCGTCGCCTCCTGCTTCATTGCCTCCTGCAGACTTCTCAGCGATGCCTCTCTGCTCTGCATGCTGGGGGCTTCATAAGCGACGATGCGCGGGGTTCCGCAATTTCCGCAGAACTGTTCCTCCCCTACGATTCGGTGTCCGCATTTGCGGCAGATGAGAACGGAGGCAGAAGCGTCAGTTGCCGGAGCACCGGATCTGGCTGCGGATTCGACCGGCGCAGGCTTGTCAACCAGCGCCGCGAGATTCGGCTTCAGTTTTTCCAGGGCTTCCAGCATGACCGCGCGTTCGCTGGCTACCGACTTCTTCAAGCTCACTTCCTCGGCGCGAGCCAGAGCTTCGGTCACTAGTCCGGCCATGAGCTGGCAGGTGTGAACATCCTGCTCGGTGAAGGCTTGCCGGTTGGGGAAATAGAGCTCCAAGCCTCCGGCAACCTCGCCATCATGAAAAATCGGAACGGCGATCAGCGACTGGATGCCGCGGCGCCGGCACTCTTCGGTGTCGAGAAGAAACTCAGGATCGACATCCGCGCAGCGCAAAACCTGGCCGGTCCGCAGGCACGCCAGGCAGAGCGCTTTTTCCATCGGAACTTCAGTCCCCGCGGGCAACGTCAACGATCCGGCGGTCGCTCGGTAACAGAGTTTCTTGGGATCTTTCTTGTCGTCCAGAATGCCGATGACGGCGCCGCCGGCGCGTGCGATCTGGGTCAGCCGATCGGCCACCAGAGCCATCGCGGGCTCAAGCTCCAGATGGCGAACCTGAATCTGGTGCTGGGTGGCGACGATTTCGGCCAGAGTGGAGGTGTAATCGGTGCTGGCGGGGGTTTCGGTCTCTTGCGTTTTCGACGCCGCAGCACGCGAGGCCGGGGCGGCGGATCGAACTTCGTCTCGCTCTTCCGCTTCCAGTTGATCTCGCTTCAGATCGAGGCTCAGTTCCATCTGCTGCAGTTCGCGGTTATGCTCTTGCAGCACATAGGCCGCTTCCAGCAGCTTTGCGAGCGTCTGCTCGTCCAGAACTGGTTTATCTTTTTCTTCGGACACGATTTCTTTTTCCACCAGTGGAAACCGTCCCATGTCGCCGCCCGCAGTACTTCACTGGAAGGCGGCGATTCTATTGCGCGGACCGAGGAAAATCCCGCGGAACCCCCGCGCGGATTCCTGCCAAACCTCCGCGCAAGAAAGACTGCCAAGGTGGTTCCAGCGGGGAATCAAGCTTTCGGAGAAGCGAATACCCTGGGCTCCCTGGCAGGCGAAGGCCCACAAATCTGCCCATAGTTTACCGCCAGATGTGGCGACTGGCGAGTGTTCTTCTGGGCGCGGGAGTGAGTCGGAAGTGCCTCCGTAACCACTCTTCAGTAACCACACTGAGTTGCAAGAACCCGCGTCACGCTCCGCATTTCCGCTTATCAAGCTGCGGGGGACGGATGCTCAATCCATGCTCAAATTCAGGACAGAGTCATTCGCGGTTGTAGGACTTGGGAGGGAGCAGGAACTGCAGGCCGAAATATCCCAGGAAATACGACTGGTTGCTGCGCGCGGGTTCCAGGCTGCGTCCCGCCATGACCAGCAGGATGACCGGGCTGTGAAGTTTGTAGCGCGCCCCGAAATCGATGCTGGGCTGGTTTTCGGAAGGGTTGAAAGTGCCTTGGGAATAGATCTCCACGTCCATTTCGAATTTTTTCGTGAACTCGTGGCCGATGACGAGGCCAGTGAGCCAGCCGTCCGGTCCCTTGTGGACGAACTGATAACCGAGTTCGTAGTCCACATCAACCGGGCCGAATTTCTTCGAAAATTCGAACGGCAGGAGGAAGGACTCACTCGCGGGCGTGATTCCCCGGCGGACCGCGTCGTTGGGGTTGTTGAGGAACAGCTGCGGGAAAACCGAAACCGAAAGGCCCGACTCGCCGGCGTCGTAGAAACGCCACTTCACTCCGGGATTGGATTGGCCCAGGCCGAATTCAGTTTTGGAGGAGGGATTGTGCACCCGCAGCCAGGCGTTTTCGTAAGTCAGCTGAATGCGTTCGCCCACCCCGAAATTGATGTCGACGTCGGGGGTGTGGGAGACCGACTGGTTGCCGTAGAGAAACGGCATATAGCCGAGATTGATTTCCCAGTTGAATGGCCCCGGCGTGCCTGGATCGTTGGTGTAGTAAGGCGGACCGCCCTGGGCTAGGGCGGGCAGGCAAAACAAAGCGACCATCCCCAAAACCAACCCACCGGGAGTTAGCCTGCGCGATCTTGACCCTAGCGACATTGACCCTAGCGACATTGACCCTAACATTGCGACCCTAACGTTGCGGCACCTCGGCCAAGGATGACATGGTCAACGCCAACGATTCCTGTGCAAAACTTGCGGGCACCCGCCAGTAGTCCCAAAACAGGATTCCAAGCCTTCGCCCACCGGCCAATGCGGGACTGCCCTTTGAGGCCCGTCTGGAGGTCGTTTCGACGCGGCTTCGGGGGGCGCGTCGGAAGGTCGGATTGACTCCCGATCGGGACCGAAGTCGCTGACGAAAAAGGGAATTGCGGGCCCTCGCTGGCGATCGCAATAGCCCTCTTGCGGTAGCCCGGACACCCCGCATGGTTGGCGTGAACGTAGGTCATGGTTTCAACCGACTGGACCGATTTGGAACTGGTTAGCCTACCACGGACATCCTGAAAGCCATGTGAAAACAGGGTGCGCCCCTAAGTGCGATTGCCCTTAAGTAGTTAGCCCGGCAGCAGTGGAGTGCGAAGAATTGGCGAAAGCCGTGCTATAGAAGAAGACGAATGTGACCGTCAGGCAGGCAGGAGAAACCACCCGTGATCAATCTGGAGCATGTCAAAGTCACCCCCCGCGACCAGCAGGTTTTGAACCTGCTGGTGCAGGGCTGCAGCAACAAAGAGATCGCGGGCCAGCTGAACATCAGCCCGCGAACCGTAAAACAACACCTGCGCACGCTGTTCCTGCGGGCCGGAATCCGCGAGGGCCGCAAGCGCGTCAAGCTGGCCATCGCTATGTTTACCAAGGAGGAAACACAGTTATGACACCGAGCCAGCACCTGACAGCCAAGGAAGTTCAGATAGCGGTTCTGGTCTGGGAAGGCCTGACCAACCGCGAAATCGGCAAGATCGTCGGTACCAGCGAACAGGTTATCAAAAACCATCTGCGCAGCACGTTCGACAAACTGGGAGTCTGGAGCCGGCTCGAACTCGCCATGTACGTAGCCAGCCACGGGGGAAAGAACTGGCCCCCTGAATCCCAGCGTCGTGGCGCCTCCTACGACCAGGCAGTCGGGGCGGACTAGTTTACAGCGCGGAGGGGCCTTACTGGCTGCGTAGCCCTCGGGCCGCGTAGTCAGTCGGCCTCGGAGAATTCCATTGGGGAGGGGTTCCAGCAGGCTAAGAGTGCAGTTGCGCCTCTGCCACGTAGCGGCGCTGAAGCGCCCCGGTCCAAATTCTGCAAAACCTTTCACGAGGGCAGCCCCAAGGCGAGGTCCAGCGATCCGCTAACTCTAGGTGTGGCAATCAATTGCCAGGGGCCGGGCAACGGCATCAGAATTGCCCTAGGTCAACTGATCGGCGCGAGTCGGCGTACAGCACTTCTTCGCAGCGCCAGATCTCGCAAGACCGGATTTCGCTAGCTGGATTTCGCTAACGAGATTTGGCGAACGAGATTTGGCAAGCGACTTGGCAATCAGAATTCGGCAAACGAGATTTGGCAAAGCAGATTTGCCAACCAGGACGAAACCGGCAATGGCCTACAAAGAGATCTTCTGGATGGCGTGTGACTCCACCGAGCAACTGCGGGCGGAGTACGGTCCATTTCACACCCGCACGGAAGCCGAGTCTGAAGCCAAGAAGCTGGGTTTCGGATACCTGCTGCGCTACGAGCACATCCTCGGCCCCAACGAAGAGATCGAGGAAGTCCGTTGCATCTTCGTCGAACTGCCTGGGGCCACGCCGGTTGGGGTCGAAACCATCCCGGTCACGCTGCACACCCGTTGCGCCACCTGTGGCGAATCGTCCGCTCACGAAAAGGGCTGGCAGGCCGAGGTCTGGGCCGACATCCACGAGTTTGAACACTCCCGCCATCGCGTCCGCCTTTTCGAGCATGCACGCGGCAAGGGTTTGAAGGAAATTGGCGACTGGCGGGGTTAGGAACTTAGCTTGTTCGTAAGTTCGCTGGCCGCGGCCCGATCGACCAGCCAGATCAGCTTCCCATCCGTGGGCCGAACCAGCATTGCGGGATACTGCTCGGCCGGAACATCCCCTTCCAGCACGGTCCGGAGCACGGCGGCCTTGTCCGTCCCGCTCACCAGAAAAGTCACACAGCGCGCTGCATTCAGAACCGGCAGTGTGAAGGTCAGTCGGCTGGTCTTCATCTTTTCGACCCAGTTGGCGATCACCAGGCGCGACTTCTCCTGCAGTCCGGCGGTGCCGGGAAACAGTGAAGCGGTATGGCCGTCCGGGCCCATGCCGAGCAGGATCAGATCGAAAACTGGAACCTGTCCTGGTTCGAGCGCGAAGAACTTCCGCAGAGTCTTTTCGTAATCTTCCGCAACCGCGGCTGCGTCAGGATTCTCGGCTGCCATGCGAAACACATTTCCCGGCGGCACCGGAACTTTCGAGAGCATGGTTTCTTCGGCCATGCGGTAATTGCTGTCGGGATCGGTAGGCGGCACGTGGCGCTCGTCGCCCCAGAAAAAGAACATGCGCTCCCAGGGCAATACTGTGCGGGCGTTGGTGGCCAGCAGGTTGAAGAGGCTCTTGGGGGTCGATCCCCCGGAGAGCGCGATGGTGAAGCGGCCGCGCTGCGCCACGGCGTCAGTAGCGGCGCCGACCACTACTTCGGCCGCTGCGGCGAACAACTCCTGCGGGGTGGTAAGGGTGCGAATTTCGACGGAGGAAGTCACGGGACTTGGCTTAGTTGTTAAGCCGCGCGCATGGATTTATTCGATGACAGGAGCGCGACCACGGGGGCCGAAGCCCGCATAAGTTCGTTGCGCTGTTCGCGGCGCTGAAAGCGCCGCTCTGCCACGGTGCTGCACGCGTTTACGCTTTTCGTCAACCTAATCATGATCTGTTTAGCCCTTGCCGCGGACGGCGGCACAGCGGGCTGCGCCCAGCAGGCCGGCTTTTTCGTTGGTGACCACCTGCACCGGGATCGCTTCCACCAGCGGACGCAGGCGGCCCTTCTCGTAGAACGTCTCTATGAACATGGAGCCGGTCAGCTTGGCAAGAATCTTGGGCGAGATGCCGCCCGCCAGGAAAATTCCTCCCGTAGCCATGGTCTTCAGGGCCAGATTGCCGGCCTCCGCGCCGTACACTGCGATCCACAGTGCCAGCGCCTTCTCCGCCAGAGGCTGAGTGCCATCGAGCGCGGCCCGGGAAATCGCCGCGGCGGGGTCGCTGTTCTTCAGAACCGCAGCAAACTCGCCAGATTCTTTTTCGCATCCGGTGTCGCGCAGGAATTCGTAAACATTCACGAGGCCAGGGCCGGAGAGAATGCGCTCGTAGCTGACATGCCCGAAGCGCGCTCTGAGGAAACGCAGCAACTCGATCTGCAAATCTCCCTGCGGAGCGAAATCGGTGTGCCCGCCTTCGCAGGCAAAAACGTGATGCCGGCTTCCATCCCAGAAAAGACCAGCTTCGCCGAGTCCCGTGCCGGGCGCGATCACCGCCTGGTTGCCGACTGCTGGGCCGCTCACCTGATTCAACGGAACCAGGTCGGTCGCTTCGAGCGCGCCGATGCCCCAGGCGCTGGCTTCGAGATCGTTGATGAGCAGGGTGGCGGGAAGATGAATCTGTTTCGCCAGCCGAGATTGCTCGATCACCCAGGGCAGGTTCGAAGTCTCGACCCGTCCGTTGCGCACTGGGCCGGCGATGCCAAAGCAGGCCGCTTCCGGACGGGTGCCCGATGCGTCCAAAAACTCAGTCACAATCTCGCCGAGTTCGCTGTGCTCGCGGCTGGGAAAAGTGCGCTCCGATACCAGGCGCAGATGCCCGTTCTGGGGTTGAAAATAGGCCAGCCTAGCGTTGGTACCGCCAATGTCGCCGGCCAGGATCATTTCTCGAAATTCCTCCAGCGGCGGCCGTCGCGTTCAAGCAGTTCGTCGGCTTCTTTCGGGCCCCAGGTGCCGGAGGCGTAGTTGGGGAAATTGCGGGGCGGCAGCGCCTTCCAAAGATCGAGCATGGGGTTGACCACCGACCATCCGGCTTCAACCATGTCGGCGCGCTGAAACAGGGTTTGATCGCCGATCATGCAGTCGTGCAGCAAGCGCTCGTAGCCGGTCGAGGGCTGCTTGCCGAAATATTCCTGATATTCGAAGTTCATATCCACCGTGCCCAGACGCATGACCGGACCGGGAACCTTGGCCGCGAATTGCAGCGAGATTCCTTCTTCCGGCTGAATGTGCAGCACCAGTTGATTGGGCATCAGGTGTTCAACCGGCGTGTCGCGGAACAGCACGAAGGGCGCCCGTCGGAACTGTATCACGATATGGGTGTTGCGCACCGGCATGCGCTTGCCCGTGCGCAGGTAGAACGGAACGTCGGCCCAGCGCCAGTTATCGATCAGCAGTTTCATGGCGACAAATGTTTCAGTGCGCGAATCGGGCGGGACGTCCGGTTCCGAGCGATAAGCCACGACGCGCTTGCCGTCTTCGGTGCCTTCGCCGTACTGCCCGCGCACGCTGCGGGTGAGCACCTCTTCGTCGCTGGTGGGCTGGATGGCGTGGAGAATCTTGGCCTGCTCATCGCGCACCGCGTTAGCGTCGAAAGAAATCGGCGGTTCCATGGCAGTGAGGCTGATGAGCTGCATGATGTGGTTAGGCACCATGTCGCGCAGCGAGCCGGCGTGATCGAAATAACTTCCGCGGCCTTCCACTCCGACTGTTTCGGCTACAGAAATCTGCACGTGGTCGATGTAACGGCGATTCCAGACCGGCTCGAAGATTCCGTTGGCGAATCGGAACGCCATAATGTTCTGCACGGTTTCTTTGCCCAGATAGTGGTCGATGCGGTAGATCTGCTTTTCGTCGACTTCCTTGAGCAGTTGCTGGTTCAGCGCTTTGGCCGATTCCAGATCGTGTCCGAAGGGTTTTTCGATAACCACGCGCCGCCAGTGGTTGTTGCTCTGCTCCATTAATCCGGCGGCGGACAACTTCTGCACGATCGGACCAAAGAAACTGGGCGCGGTGGCGAGGTAGTAAAAGAAATTCTGGTGAGCCGCGTGCTCCTGATCGATCTTGGTGAGAAAGTCTTTGAGCGCCGGATATAACTTGTCGTCGCCGAAATCTCCGGCAAAGTAGTAGAAGCGGCGCGCGAACCACTCCCAGAGATCGTCTGAGATGCAGTCGCCACAGTAGGCCTTGACGTCGTCATGGACTCGTTTGCGAAATTCGTCGTTGGAAAACTGGGTGCGCGCGACGCCCACCACGGCGAACTCGCGGGAGAGCAATCCGGCCCGCGCCAGGTTGTAGAGCGCGGGAATCAGCATGCGTCCGGTAAGATCGCCGGCCGCGCCGAAAATGACCATCACGCAGGGATCGCCCTGCTTGCCGATGCGCGGCGGCGCTGGCGTTGATATCGGTTGTTCCGCTGTGTCAGCCATGAGTGAATCCTCTGCCTCGAAGGTCGTCAGTCGTTGGTCTTGTCGTTGGTCGTTAGTCGTTCGCGAGTCGGTGGCCGCAGCGACTGACGACCAACGACCAACGACTTCATTTCTTCAATTCCACGTGCCCGCCAAATTTCTGCCGCATGGCGGAAAGCATTTTCTCGGCGAAGGTATGAGTTTGCCGCGATCGAAAACGTACGTACAACGCCGCCGTGAGTACTTCCGCAGGCACCGCTTCTTCGAGCGCCGCTTGAATCGTCCAACGGCCTTCACCGGAATCCTGCACGAAGCCTTCGTATTCTGAGAGCGTGGGATTTTCCGTCAGCGCCATCGCGGTCAGGTCGAGCAGCCAGGAACTGACCACACTGCCGCGTCGCCACACCTCCGCGATGTCTGGCAGGTTGAGATCGTAGCGAATGTCTTCCGGCAAATCTTTGCTGGTGGCGTTCTTGAAGATGTCGAAGCCTTCCGCGTAGGCCTGCATCATGCCGTACTCGATGCCGTTGTGCACCATTTTCACGAAGTGGCCGGAACCCGACGGGCCGCAGTGGATGTAACCTTCTTCGGCGGTACCGCCGCGCTTGTCGAAGCCGGGAGTTCGCGGGATGTCTCCCTTGCCCGGTGCGAGCGTTTTGAAAATGGGATCAAGCCTCTGCACCGCTTCGTCCGGGCCGCCGATCATCATGCAATAGCCGCGGTCGATTCCCCAGACTCCGCCGCTGGTGCCGACGTCGATGTAGTGAATGCCCTTGGGTTTTAATTGATTCGCGCGGCGCACGTCATCTTTGAAGTAGGAGTTGCCGCCGTCAATGATTGCGTCACCGGGCTGCAGGTGCTGCGCCAGTTTCTGCACTGTCGCCTCGGTCGGACCACCCGCGGGAACCATGATCCAGATGGCGCGTGGTGGGGTCAGCTTGGCGATTAAGTCTTCGAGCGAAGAAGACCCGCCCGCACCCTCGCCCGACAGTTGCTTCACCGCGTCGGCGCTAAGATCGGAAACGACAAGCGAATGTCCGCCGCGCATCAGCCGCCGCGTCATGTTCGCGCCCATGCGGCCCAGGCCTACCATTCCTAGTTGCATTGTCTTGCTCCCCAGTCGTTGACTCTTCCAACCTGGACGTCCCACTACGAAGGCGAGGCCCGTTCGCGACAAAACCGCGGGCCGTCGGCGCCACAATTTGCAAAGCTTTCGCGCTACGTGGTTTTCGTTTGCGTTCTCGCGGCGACTGCCGCCAGCAACTTGTCGAACGCGTCGGCAAACAATTTCACTCCGTCGTCGGTCAGCTTGTCGGTGACTTGCTTCATCGAAATGCCGGTGCGCGCCAGGTCGTCCATCACTTTTTTGGCGCCGGCCACGTCTTCCGTGAGCGAGTTGCGCAGCAGTCCGTGATCGCGGAAGGCGTCGATGGTGGCCGGCGGCATGGTGTTGACGGTGTCCGGCCCAATCAATTCCTCGACGTAAATCACGTCACGATAAGCGGGATTCTTGGTGCTCGTGCTGGCCCACAGCACGCGCTGGGTCTGCGCTCCCTTGGCCGCGAGCGCCTGCCATCGCGGTCCGCTGAAGATGCGCTGGTAAGCCTGATAGGTCAGCTTTCCGTTGGCAATCGCGACTTTGCCCAGCACGCATTTCAACAAGGCTTGCTGGTTCGCATCGGTGGTTGCTTTGAGTTTGTCGTTGAGCAGGGAATCGATCAGGCTGTCGATCCGGCTGATAAAGAAGCTGGCCACGCTGGCCAACTTTTTCAGGTTGCCCCCGCGCGCCGCTAGGTCTTCGAGCCCCGCGATATACGCGTCGGCGACTTTCTCATACACATCCTGCGCGAACAACAGCGTCACATTGATGTTGATGCCTTCGCCGATCAACGTCCGGATCGCCGGCAATCCCTCGGCCGTGCCCGGAACTTTGATCATGACGTTTTCGCGCTGCACTGCCTTCCACAGTCGCCGCGCTTCGTCGATCGTCTCCGGCGTTTTGCGCGCCAGATAGGGCGATACTTCGAGGCTGACATAGCCGTCGCGGAACCTGGACTCGTCATAGACCGGACGCAGGGCGTCGGCCGCATCCTGAATGTCGCGAATGGCGATCTGCTCGTAGCGGCCGGTCGTGTCGAGGTCTTTCCGCGAAGCCAGCGTCTTCAGAAAATCGTCATACAGCGAACTGTCGGCGATCGCCTTCTCGAAGATGGCGGGGTTCGAGGTCATGCCGCGCAGTCCGTCGTCGGCAATCATCTGCTTCAGTTTTACGGTGGTAAACAGATCGCGGCGGATGTAATCGAGCCACATCGACTGGCCGTAGTTAAGCAATTCCTTCAGCGGATTCTTGGTAGCTTTCGAGGCTTCAATTACTCCAGTTGGCTGCATCATATCCTCCTGCGATTGCTGTTCTTCTTTCTTCGTTGCTAGTTTCCGGACATCGCCGCGCGGGCTTCGGCCACGACTTTGTCCACTGTGAAATCAAAAAACTTCAACAAATCTTTCAAGGGCGCGGACGCCCCGAAGCGGTGCATGCCTACATTGCGTCCCTTGAGGCCCGTGTAACGGCCCCATCCGAAGGTGGACGCCATTTCGACGGAAACGCGAGCGGTCACGCTGGACGGCAGCACGCTTTCTTTGTAGGCCGCGTCCTGCTGCTCAAAGATTTCAAATGAGGGCATGCTGACCACGCGCGCCTTGATGCCTTCGGTCTTCAGTTTCTCGTAAGCGTCCACGCACAACGACAACTCGCTGCCCGTGCCCATTAGGATCACGTCGGGCTTTCCGCCCGGAGCGTCGGCCAGCACATAGGCTCCCTTGGCCACTCCGGAAGCCGGAGCATACTTCGTTCGATCCAGAGTCGGAAGATTCTGGCGGGTCAGTACGAGCGCCACGGGCGAATGCTGTAACGGCGCGATAATCTTCCACGCTTCTACGACCTCATTGGCGTCGCCGGGACGCAGCACGATCAGATTCGGCATGGCCCGCAATGATGCCAGTTGCTCGATCGGCTGATGCGTGGGTCCGTCTTCGCCAACGCCGATGGAATCATGGGTGTAGATGAAAATCGACGGAATTTCCATCAGCGCCGCCAGACGAATGCTGGCGCGCATGTAATCGCTGAAATTAAAGAAAGTCGCTCCGAAGGCGCGAATGCCAGAAACGACCAGCCCGTTCACGCTCGCGCCCATCACATGCTCGCGCACGCCGAAATGCAGGTTGCGTCCTGCGTAAGTGCCAGCCTGAAATTCCCCCGCGCCTTCGAACTTCAGCGTGGTCTTGTTTGAAGTGGCCAGGTCGGCCGAACCGCCGATGAGCCACGGAATGTTCTGCGCCACGACATTGAGCACCTTACCCGAACTTTCGCGGGTTGCGATGCCTTTGGCATCGGCTGGAAATGTAGGAAGGTTCTTGTCCCAGCCCTCCGGAAGTTCGCGGTGCTGCATGCGGTGCAACTGGTCCGCCAGATCAGGAAACCTCTGCGAGTATTCCGCGAAACGCTGCGACCACTGCGCATGCAGATCGCGCCCGCGCTTTCCAATCCCTTCGCGGAAACGCTCGCGCACGCCCTCGGGCACCAGAAACTTCGCGTCTTCCGGCCAGCCGTAGAATTTCTTGGTCAGCTTGACTTCTTCTTCGCCGAGCGGCTCGCCGTGAGAAGCATTGCTATCTTGTTTGTGCGGGGACCCGTAGCCGATGTGGCTATCGACGATGATCAGAGTCGGCCGGTCGGTGGTTTTCTTGAATGTCTCAAACGCCCGCGCCAGCATTTCCAGATCGTTGGCGTCGGTCACACGCGTCACGTTCCAGCCGTATCCGATAAACCGCGTCGCCACATCGTCAGAGTACGACCAGCTCGCCGGACCGTCGAGCGTGATGTGATTGTGGTCATACACCCAGCAGAGATTGTCGAGGCGCAAATGCCCCGCCAGCGACGCGGCTTCGCCGCCAATCCCTTCCATCAGGTCGCCGTCGGAACACACGGCGTAGACGTTGAAATCGAAGATTTCTAAGCCAGGACGGTTGAAGTTCGCCGCCAGCCACTTGCTGGCCATGGCGATGCCCACGCTGTTGCCCACGCCCTGGCCGAGCGGCCCAGTCGTGGTTTCCACTCCGGAAGTGAGGTGCGATTCAGGATGTCCCGGCGTCCGGCTGCCCAGCTGGCGGAAACGTTTGATCTCCTCCATCGGAACGGAGAGTTCTTTCAAAACCTGACCATGCTCGTCGACCCGCCGCACCTCGGCCAGGTTCAGCATCGCGTACAGCAGCATCGACGCATGGCCATTGGATAGCACAAAGCGGTCGCGATTCAGCCACGTTGGATCCGCAGGATCGTAGCGCAGGAAATCCTGCCAGAGACAATACGTCACGGGGGCCAGGCCCATGGGCGCGCCCGGATGGCCGGAGTTCGCCTGCTGCACCGCGTCCATGGCCAGAGTGCGAATCGTGTTGATGCACAAAGTTTCCAGTTGCTGTCCCGTCACCACAACTTGTTCACTGGCTACCATGCGACTCTGCTCCTCCAGCCGGCGGATTCTCGCCGGCGCGCATTTCCTGCAAAACCGCTCCCACCGAATTAGAGCTTTCTATTACAGAAAGGGTTCACTACGCAGAAAGTGTATCAATTTCCGTGCACGCGTGGATTGAGTTGCGGTGAAAAAGCGGGCAGAAGATTTGGGATGTGGCCTATTTCAGGAGGTTGAAATAGCCATTCTCGGTTTGGGATGCCCGCGTCGTTTCCTGCACGAACTTGATGAACTGGCGCAGACTGTCGCGCTCGGCCGGTGCCATGCCTTCGAAATGGACGCGGACTCCGCTGGCGGGCCCGCCGCGCGTGACTGTTCCGGTCAGCACAAATCCTTTAACCCAGATCTTTCCATTCGGCACCCAGAGGCCGATCTCGACTTTTGACCCCGGCTTGACCGGATTCGCCGTTTCCACCAGGCATCCACCAACACTGGTGTTGGACAGATTGCCCCAGATGGGAGCGGGCGTGTCGTCGACCCGCAGCTCGACCGCAACAAAGCACTTGATCCGCGGATGGCGACGGCGGTCGCTTCCCCAATTGGGGCTGAACAAGTCCGGTTCAAAAGGAGGCGTCGACGACGCCGGAGTAGGAACGGCCTGTGGCGTCGGAGCCGCCGGGGACGCGGACTTTCCCGGCGTAGCCGCGCCTGCCTTGATCTCTCGCATTGCCGTTATCAGCGCCTCTTCGCGCTTTTCAACGGGGGCTTCGCGGTAGGCCTGCAGCAGCTTTCCGACGTGGCGGACGAGGTCCGGATCGGATAATATTCGGGTCCAGTCAGTTCCTGTGGCCGCACTCATGCCAATGCACTTCCCGTTCTCAAGTCTGCCGTTCTCAAGTCTGCCGTTCTAAAATCTGCGATGCTCAACCAGCTTGAACCGAGGGTCACCACTATTCAAGATGACCTTAGTCATGCTTCGGAATTTCCTTGGTTTTCAAAGGGAAAAAAGCGGACTTCTACTGGCCTTCGAACGTGAGCTGCACCAGTTCGGTGGTCTCGCCTTGGGCAGGCTCGAACTTCCAATTGCGGATAGCGTCAATCGCTGCGTCCACCAGCACCGGATTCCCCCCCAATACGCGAGTTGACTTGACGCTGCCGTTGGGTCGCACCGAGGCTTCCACTCGGACCACGCCGTGGATGTGCATTCTTCGCGCCAGTTCAGGATAGTTCGGCGAGACCCGCAAGGTGATCTTTCGGTCGGCATGGGCCGGAGCGGGGGCGCTCTGGGCGCTCACCAGGCCCGTCGTCAAAGCCACGAGCGCAATTGCGGCGAGTCGAACACTTCGTCGAACACTTCTCCGCATACGGTCGATTCCTCTACTCCGTTAGCTTACCCGTGCATCCGTTGTGGGGCAAAACACCGAGGTTACTGGCCTTCGGGTGCACCCCCACCACCCGCACCTGGGAAGGCCAACGTCAGTGCCGCTTCTCCCGCGACCGTCCACACCGAGACCAGGGCCCGATTCCGGAGTGACACAATCGTTTGCATCTCAAAAGCCCGCAAACGAATCAAATCGGACGAGTTATGCTAGAGGTGAGGAAGGGTATCTCGGCTCCCGTATGGATTGCCGAACTCCCCTGCGATCAAGAATGCGTTGCTTATTAAAGCCTCACCCACTAGTGCTTCTTTTTAGACTGATCGTTCCTAGACAGATAGCTCCTAGAATGATGGCTCTCAGAAAACTGGTAGTTTCGCGAACGGCATTTTTGGTTCTTATTCTTTCGCTTCTCCCCGCCCCCAGCCTGCTGGCTCAGGCTGCGGATACATCCCCGTCGACGCCGAATGTTACCCTTCCTGGCCCGCCGAACCCGTTTCTGGGGAGTGCGCCCGAAGGCCAGGCCACCTCAGAAGTCCTGCAAATCGATTTCAAGGACGCGATCGATCGTGGCTTGCGCAACAATCTCGGCTTGTTGCTGGCCGGGGACCAGGCTCAGACGGCCCGCGGCGAGCGCTGGAAGGAACTCAGCGACCTCCTGCCCAACATTAGCGGACGCGTGCAGGAGAATGTCGAAAACGAGAGCCTGGCGGCGCTGGGCTTTGACAAATTGCTTCCCCTGCTGAGCCCTAAAGGCACCAACACCAGCGGTTTTCCGCGCGTTACGCCGGCCTTCAACTACTTCGACGCGCGCGTCTCGCTCAGCCAGTCGCTCTTCAATTTCAAGGACTACGAGAAGGAACGGGCGGCCTCCGAAAGCGTAAAGGCGGCGCAATTCACTTACAAAGATGCGCGAGAAATGGTGGTGCTCGCGGTCGGCAACTCCTATCTGGAATCGATCGCCGCCGCGGCTCGCGTCGAAACCGCCGAAGCCCAGGTCACGAACGCGCAGGCTCTTTATGGCAAAGCGGCCGACCAGCTGAAAGCCGGGCTGAGCCCGGCCATCGATGCACTGCGCTCGCAGGTGGAACTGCAAACCCGCCAGCAGCAACTTATTGTTGCCCGCAACGATCTCGCCAAGCAGAAATTGAATGTGGCGCGGATTATCGGGCTGCCGCCCGGTCAGCAGTTCGTTCTTACAGAGAAAGCCCCGTACCAGGCTTTGGCCGCCCTTCCCCTCGACACCTATCTGCAACGCGCCTTCGCTGGCCGCGCAGACTATCAGGCGGCGCTCGCTCAGGTTCGTGCCGCGGAACTGTCGAGGAAATCAGCCGCGGCCGGGCACTTGCCTACGGTCGACCTGGCGGCAAATCTCGGCGACATCGGCGTCACTCCCAGCCAGTCGAACGGCACCTGGCAGGTGAATGGAGGCATCAACATCCCCATCTTCGCCGGCAATCGAACCCACAGCGATGTCCTCGAAGCCGACGCGCAATTGAAGCAGGCGCGTTCTCAACTGGGAGACCTTCGCGGTCGCATCGACTACGAGGTTCGCACCGCATTGCTCGATCTGAATGCCGCTGCCGAGCAAGTCGAAGTGGCACGCAGTTCCGTCGACCTGGCGGAACAGGCCCTCACGCAGTCGCAAGATCGCTTCACCGCCGGAGTAGCGGACAATCTGGAAGTGGTACAGGCGCAGGAGGCTGTAGCCAGCGCTCACGAGAGTTATATTCAAAGTCTTTACGCCCACAATCTCGCCAAGGTCGAACTGGCCTACGCCATCGGCGATGCGGAAGCGGGCGTGAAACGATTCTTGAAAGGCAATCAATAAAACGTTATGGAGCAAACTACACAGAGTCCTCCCGCCAACGTAGAGAAGACTGCAGTCGAGACGCCGTCAGCCAGCACGAAAGCGCTGCCATCGACCGAGCCGGATTTCCATCGGCAGCCATCGCGCACGCAGAGTTCCGGTTTCCGGATTGCATTGGGGATTGCGGTCATTGTGCTTCTGGTCGTGGGTTTCTTCGTCTACCGCTATCTCACCAGCTATGAGTCGACTGACGATGCGCAGATCGACGGCCACGTGAATTCCATCAGCGCCCGCATTTCTGGCCACGTCATCAAACTCAACGTCCAGGACAATCAATACGTAGCAGCGGGAACCGTGCTGGTGGAGATCGACCCTGCCGACTATCAGGTCGCGTACGATCGCGCCAAAGCAGACTTTGAAGATGCTCAGGCAGCAGCCGTTGCAGCCGGAGTAAACGTTCCCATCACCGACGTCAACACCACCAGCCAGGTTTCTTCGACCGAAGCCGACGTGAACAGCGCGCGCGCGGGCATTCAGGTCGCCCGGCAGCAATTTGAAGCCGCTAAGGCCCAACTGCAGGAAGCGGAAGCCAACAACGTGAAGGCGCAGAACGATCTTGTGCGCTACAAACAGTTGGTCGACAAGCAGGAGATTTCCCAGCAGCAGTACGACCAGGCCATCGCCGCCGCCAAGGCCAGCGCAGCCGGTGTTGAAGCTGCGCGCGCCACTGCCGACGCAGCTCAGCAACAGGTCACGCAAGCTCAGGGCAAACTGGTTCAGGCGCAAGCCAGCCAGAAGTACGCTGAAACCGCGCCCCGACAGATGCAGATCATTCGCTCCCGGGCCGCACAGGCGGCTGCGGCAGCCCAGCTTAAAAAAGCCGATCTCGACCAGGCCGCGCTGAATCTGCAATACACAAAGATCATCGCCCCGGTGAATGGTGTCGTCAGCAACCGCACCGTGGAAGTCGGACAGAACGTCGTCCCCGGCCAGGAACTGATGAAGGACATCAACCTCGACGACATTTGGATTACGGCGGACTTCAAGGAAACGCAACTGCGCGAAATGAAGGTTGGGCAGCGGGTGACGGTCGAAGTCGACGCCAACGGCCGGTCTTATAACGGCAAGGTCGACAGCTTCGCCGCCGGCAGCGGCGCCTTGTTCAGCTTGTTGCCTCCGGAAAACGCTACCGGAAACTACGTGAAAGTCGTGCAGCGCTTCCCGGTCAAGATCGTGCTCGATCCCGGTTCGAACAACGACCATCAGTTGCGTCCCGGAATGTCGGTGACGCCGAAGGTCTGGATTCGCTAGATGAGTGCGGCCACTGCAACAATGAATCCGGCCGATGCCGCTTGGCGTCCCGCGGTAAATCCGTGGATCATCGCGGTCGCGGTCACGCTGGCGACCTTCATGGAAGTGCTCGACACTTCCATCGCCAACGTTGCTCTTCCGCACATCGCCGGAAGTCTCTCGGCTGGTCAGGACGAAAGCACCTGGGTGCTGACTTCCTATCTCGTTTCCAACGCGATCGTACTTCCCCTGAGCGGCTGGCTCTCATCGATTATTGGCCGCAAGAATTTTTACATGGGTTGCGTGGCCCTGTTCACCATCAGTTCGTTTCTGTGCGGACTTGCGCCGAATCTGGTGACTCTGATTATCTGCCGCATCCTGCAAGGTGCCGGTGGCGGCGGTCTGCAGCCCAGCGAGCAAGCCATTTTGGCCGACACGTTTGCGCCGGCCAAGCGCGGCATGGCATTCGCGGTTTATGGCATGGCTGTGGTCACCGCACCAGCCATTGGGCCAACTCTGGGCGGCTGGATTACAGACAATTTCAGCTGGCGCTGGATTTTTTTCATCAACATCCCTGTTGGGATTCTCTCCATCCTGCTGACTTCGCGCCTGATTCAGGATCCGCCTTACTTCAAGCGCCGCAAGCTCAAGGAAACCAAGATCGACTACGTTGGCCTTGGCTTCGTCGCGCTCGGCCTGGGAGCTCTGCAGATCGTGCTCGACAAAGGTCAGCGCGACGACTGGTTCGAATCGCACTTCATTGTGATTCTTTCGGTAATTGCGGCCGCAGCTCTGATCTTCGTCGCCATCTGGGAGTGGCGGCACAAAGACCCGATCATCGATCTGCATTTATTCAAGGACCGCACGTTTGGCGTCTCGAATCTGCTGATGTTCATGCTGGGCTTTGCCCTTCTGGGCAGCACCTTGCTGCTGCCGCTGTTTTCGCAGACGCTGCTTGGCTACAGCGCCGAACAAGCTGGCCTGGCGCTGATGCCGGGAGGGTTTACCATCATCCTGCTGCTCCCGCTGGTTGGGTTCCTGCTCTCGCGCTACTCGCCGCGCTGGCTTTTGTTGTTCGGCCTATGCATGCTGTCGGCGTCGCTGTTCCATATGACAGGCTTTGACCTCGACATGGACTTTCGCAGTGTGGCCATGGCTCGTGTCGTGCAGGCTGCGGGCATGGCTTTTTTGTTCGTCCCCATTAACACTGCAGCCTACGCCTTCCTTCCGCGCGACAAGAACAACGCCGCTTCCGGCCTGATGAATCTGGCGCGGAACATGGGCGGAAGTGTTGGGATTTCCCTGGTCACGACCATGCTCGACCGGCGCAGCCAGGTGCACCTGACCTACTTGTCGAGCCATCTGAGTGCGTCCAACCCCGCGCTGCAGGCTCGATTGAAAGCGCTTGGCCTCATGGCGCAGGCTCACGGCGCGGGACCGCCGGGGACCTCAGCCGTTCCTTACGCCATCATCCAGGGCGCGATCGCCCGCCAGGCGGCCATGCTGTCGTACATCGACTGCTTCCAGTTTCTTGGCGTGGCTATTCTGGCCATGGTCCCGATGGTGTTTCTGATGAAAAAAACTAAGCCCGGCGGCGGAATCGCAGTACACTAGGCATCGCGCTTTTAGGCTAATTGCAGTCTGGGCTAGTTTAGTCTGGGGTAAGTTCAGTCTGGGGTAAGTTCAGTCTGGGGTAATTCAGTATGTTTCGTCTGGTTACCATCGAGCGGGAGTACGGTTGTGGTGCTGGCGCCATTGCCGCTCAACTAGCCGATCACCTGGGCTGGAAGCTCTGGGACCAGTTGCTCACCGAAGAGATTGCCCGCCTCGCCAAGGTCGATCAATCGACCGTCAGGCGGTGCGACGAGCGCATGGACAGCCGCCTGCATCGCCTCGCGAAATCCTTCTGGCGCGGCAGCTACGAACGCCATTCCGGCTCCCTGGGCAATCAGGTGTTCGACACCGACTGCATGATGGAAATGATGCAGGAAACCATGAACAAGATTGGACGCGAAGGGAATGCGGTCGTGGTCGGGCGCGGCGCGCCGTATTTCCTGCGTGAGAATCCCGACGCCTTCCAGGTATTTCTCTACGCTCCGCGCGCCGAGAAAATCCGCCGCACCGTGGTGGAAGGACACACCGAGGAGGAGGCCGCGGAACTGGTCGATTCCGTCGATCGCGAGCGCATGGCGTACGTGAAGCACTACTTCAACGCCGACTGGCCCACGCGTTCTCTCTACCACCTCATGCTCAATACCGCCGTAGGCAACGAACCTGTGATCCAAACCATCATCGACACAATGCGTCTAGTGGAAGGCCGGCCTAAAGCCACGGACTACGAGCATGCCAGCATGCCTGCTACTCGATAGCCCAGTTTAAGAAACCCAGTTCCTCGATAACAAACAGCGACGAGCAGAGCTGCTGTGATCTACGCGCTGCTGACGGGTCTTCCTGCCGCAACCGGCCGGATCGGCCGTTGCAAGGCTGGGCAGCAATTCTCAGGGCAAACATCCTGCCGAGCGCCCAGTGATCCCAGAGCCCGCCGTTCCGCTCCCGGATTCACACGTTCAAGAATCAGTTCGCGGATCATGGCGATGAACTTAGGATGCACGCCAACCGTCTTGGCTCGCACCATCGGCAAGCGCAGGGAATCGCAAAGCTGCTGCGCTTCGATGTCGAGGTCGTACAGCACTTCCATGTGATCGGAAATAAAACTGATGGGAGCCAGCACCACCGCGCTCGCCAGATTCCGCGCCTTCACCTCGCGCAGGTAATCGAGAATATCCGGCTCCAGCCACGGCTGTCCCGGCGTGCCGCTGCGGCTCTGAAACACGAGCGCGTCGTTGGTGATGCCCAGCTTTTCTGAGACCAGCTTTCTGACTTCTTGCAGTTGCAGCACGTAGTCGCAGGTGTTGGCCATCGAAACCGGAATGCTGTGGGCGATGTAGATCAGCTGAATGTTCTGGCGGGCGTCTGCCGGAATCTGGGCCAGCGCGTCGCGCAGCCGGTCTTCTGTCGCTTCCACAAATCCCGGATGGTTGAAGAACTGGCGCAGCTTGTCGATCTCCGGCGCGCCGGGGCCAACTTCGCTTTGCGCGCGAGCAATGTCTTCGCGGTACTGGCGGCAGCCGGAATACGAACTGTAGGCCGAGGTTACGAAGGCCAGAGCGCGGCGAATGCCGTCCTGTTTCATCTGCTGCAAGGTTTCCGCGAGGAGCGGATGCCAGTTGCGGTTTCCCCAGTAGACGGGCAGTTTCGGCGCATGCTCTTTCTGACCATGCTGCGTCGGCCCATGTTCCGTCAGCCCGTGCTGCGCCAGTTCGTTCTCGATCGCGGCGATCAATTCGCGGGTTTGCTGGTTGATGGGGCTCTTGCCGCCGAAGTGGTAGTAGTGCTCGGCGACGGTCAACAGGCGTTCGCGCGGAACATTCTTTCCGCGCAGCACGGTTTCGAGGAACGGGATCACGTCTTCCCGGGACTCGGGACCGCCGAAGGAGACCACTAGAATCGCGTCGTAGTTCATGCTTGTGGTTTAAGAAGGGCCTGTGGATATCTCACGAAAAATATTTGCTGAGGGTTTTGGAGAAGAATTTTGAGCGCGGTCTGTCGCGGAAAAACTACTGCTCGGGGGTTACCCCCCCTCCCCCCATCCCTCTGAAAGGCTTGAGGGGCGCGGGGTTTGCAAGATAGTGTCTGCAAAATATTGAGGGCCAAGGGGTTAAAGGTCAAAATCTTGATAGCAAATGACTTAGGTTCCTATTCGAGAACCTATATCTAGTGCCTCCGCTTGGAACATCATCTGCTTATTGCGTGCCCAAGGTCAAGGTCGGATGTCACAGAAGTGGGCGGGTCGGCCACCCGGTCGATGGGCGCTATGGGGACTTGTCAACACTCTTAGGAATAGCTTGTGGAGGCTGGTGTGCCGCCGCTGCGGGACTTCCTGTTGACAGGCCAGAAGACTTGTTTCAGACTCTCAATCGCTTCGATTCGCATCCGCGGGCCTCCTCCCCGTTTGGTTGAAGCAAGGGCCGAATACGGGTCAGGCCGCTGAGGAACACCTCAACACTTCAACGCGTCTGCGCCAATCTTAATGGAGGAAAAAATGCTAAACAGATTTTCACTTTCTGCGCTAACAGTCTTAGCGCTGGCTCTCTCCTTGCCCGCAACCGCTCAGACTTACAAATTCGGCACGCTCTACAGCTTCAAGAACAATGGCTTAGACCCGAAGACGCCATCTGCGCTGATCATTGATGGAAGCGGAAATTTGTACGGCGCTTCCATCAATGGCGGATCCTTCGACAACGGCGCGGTTTTCAAGGTTTCTCCGAAAGGCGCCCTCAGCCTCCTCTACAGCTTCAATGGAAACGACAGCACGGATGCCGCCAGTCCGATCAATCTCCTCCAGGACAGCGCAGGGAATCTTTATGGAGACACCCAGTACACCGCTAGGACCTATGTGGGTGACTTGTTCAAGCTGACCCCTGGCAGTGATGGCTCGTACGCGTTCACTTCTCTCTACTTTGCGCCGGACTCGCCGTCACAGATGGTCCTGAATTCTGCGGGGGACATTTTCTGGCTGAACTGCGGCTACGACGGAGGTCCCACATGCGACAACGACACCAGCCTGAATGAGATCAGCCATGGGCAAAACTCCGTGCTGTACTTTTTCGCTTCGACCGGATTCTATGCCAGCGGCAACTATGTCATGGATAACAACGGAAATATTTACGGCACACAAGCAGGAGATGGAGGCGAGACTAGTTGGGGACTCATTTACAAGTGGTCTCCCGTGTCGGGGTATTCGGTTCTGCACACGTTTAACGGAACGGACGGCTCTGATCCCAATGCCTTGGTCCAAGACTCCTCGGGCGATTTCTATGGAACAGCCAGCGGCGGAGGCACGAAGGGTTTCGGGACCGTATTCAAAATAAGCCCCACCGGGACTTTTGCCACTCTCTATAACTTCTGTTCGAAACCGAGTTGCGCGGACGGCTGGTACCCCTTGGGGTCGCTGACCTTGGATTCCAAAGGAAACATCTTTGGCGTCTTGAATTCCGGCGTATTCAAGCTGATCCCCGGAGGCGGAGAACGCCTGATTTACAACAGCGGTTCCGTATTCATGGGACCTGGGCTAGTCATGGATAAAGCTGGCAGTCTCTACGGGACAACGCTCACCGGAGGCACGGCGGGTTTGGGATCTGTTTATAAACTGACAATCTCAAAGTAAAGTTAGGAAAAGTCATTTTTGCGGGCATCCAGTTAATTCCCACCCTTCGAAAAGTCGCGAAGGACAGCTGATCTCATTGCTGCGATAGCAGTTGTCGACCTTAGGCAGTTAGCGCCCGGACAAAAGGCACGCTGAAGCGGCTTTAGGAGAAAGGGGAACTAGCCGGACCTACGATCCTTCATTGGTGGAGCTTTTGGCAGGATCTTCTTTGGACAGGGAGGTATCCATCTTGTCGAGGAAATGCTGCAGGCGTTCCTGAACCTGAGGGTCCAGCGTGGTGAACTCGATGCCCATTCCAACCCCGGGATCACTCGACCTGACCACCGCAGTGGTCTGCACCTTCTCGTCATCCATCCAGAACGTGATGGTACCTTGGGTGCCGAGTGGCAGCGGAAGCATGGTTTCAACGTAGCAGCCGCGACCGCCAATGTCTGTGGCGTTCGTGTTCATGTGCGATCGGGCGTCCGCCAATCCGATTTCGACGGGAAAGTGGATTTTGTGGCGGACAAATCGCCTCGTGATTTTCCCTGGTGCAAACGTGAGCTCTTGCGGGTTGGCTATTTCCTGCCAGGGCATCTCCTGGCCTTCCACAATCTGCACACCGGCTTCGATCTTTCGTAGACTTCCGCCGTCCGTTACCCACACCACTTTGAATCGGGCCTTTTTTTCGCCGTGCTTTATGCCGATGATGTCGCCGGTCTTCAGGGGATGAGTGATGCCCACTAATTGCGCACCTTGGCCACTGATGTGGTTGGCAACGGCGTTCTCTGAGAAGGGGCGCGCGTCCGCGTCCATGCCCCACACGCGAACGTGGAGCTGGCTTTCAGTGCGGATTTGCGGTGTGCCTTCCATGGAGTTACTGGACCTCAGAAACTGGCATCATCATAATCATAGTTCTTGCTCTAATGGCCGCGCGGTTACCAACGTCGGTGATTGGGAGTTTTCGTAGGTCATGTACTTTCGGAGGCGTAGAGTGATTGGCCGAAGGCGGAGACGTTCTCGCAGAGGCAGCGAGAAGTGGGGCACCTCAAATCTGAGCGTGGTGGCGGTTTGCCGACGGCCGGGAAGTATGATTAGGCCAAGGAGCACGGAGCCGTGACCACGCGTCCATCCAAAATTGTTCAACCGAAAGTTCGTCAATCCAAATTTCGCAAACCCAAGCGTTACAAATCCAAGCTTGACGGGCCCAAGGTCGAGGCTCAATTCGGCCGGGCCGCCGTCCGGATCTTTGCCGCCAATGAACGCATGAACCAGGTTCTGATCGAACATCTGGGCGCGGACGCGTGGAAGGCGAAGCCACCGAACAACGTTCGCAGCATTGCGGCGATCTTCACGCACATGCACAATATGCGTTGTAAGTGGATCCGGCTGACGGCTCCGCATTTAGGAATTCCAACGCAGCTTAACCGCACGCGCTGCACGCCGCAGCAGGCCCGCGCGGGGTTGGCCGAGAGCGCCGCTCGCTGCGTGGAGATGCTCGGCGAAGCGCTCGGCGGGGGTGACGGCGCAGGCCGCGTCCAGAAGTTTCTCAGGGACGGCTGGGCTCGGCCCTGGCCGGTTGGTCCGGAGATGCTGTGCTACATGCTGGCTCATGAAGCCCACCATCGCGGGCAGGTGTGTATGCTGGCGCACCAGATGGGATTCCCGTTGCCGATGGCGGTGATGTCTGGGCTGTGGAATTGGGAGAAGCTGTGGAAAGAGTGCGGGTCGCCCGCTGGTCCGGGGTGCGATTCTTAAGGAACGAGCTTGGCGAACAACCTTAGCCGTTCTTGCTCGCATTCCGCCAAAGATACACGATGGGCCAGACCGGTTCGCGTGGGACAGGCTTTGCAAACAGCAAGTTGCGCGTTGAGGGCAGAGGGCCACTTACATGCACCATGTGGAAGCGAGTGAGTATCCTTCTCCTCTTTCAGGTTTCCTGAAACTAAGTCAGCCCATCTGAAGTTCTTTCCTCTTAGGCACTACAACCTTTAGGAGGTTGCCTATATGTTTGCACGCAATGTCTCTTTCCATCTGAAGTCGAATATGTTGTCCGATTGCACGCGAGCTTTTGAAAAAGACGTCCTGCCGTTGCTTCGTAAACAGAATGGTTTTAAGGACGAAATCATTTTCGCCGGCGCCGGTGGAGTTGATGTGACGGCGATCAGTCTGTGGGAAAACAAGAAAGATGCCGACAACTACAACGCCAGCATGTATCCGCAAGTGTTGAAGACTCTGGCAAAATTTATCGAGGGAACGCCCCAGGTTCACACCTTTGACGTTGTCACCTCGACCTTGCACCAGCACGAACTCGTAACCGCGTAAAGAATGCTCTGAGCAGGTTGGGCCGAGGAGGCGGAGTTGGATCCGCCTTCTTGGGCCAATCAAAATAGATGGGCTTGATCGCGCCCAGGAGAGCAGCATGCACCTAGCGCTTCAGAACGCAGAAACTATTAATCGCCTGGTAGAACAGGGCGAATTCCTGCTGAAGAGTTTCCATGATGAGCACCAGAAAGACCCCGAGGGAGCGGAAACGGAGTTCGCGCGTGGTGAACTGGCCGGTTGGCGGAGCACGTTACATACTTTATATCGGGATTGCGCTGAAGACATTGTTAACCGAGTTATCGCTCGGACACAGCTGACCATTCCCGACGGCGAAGTCCCAAGCGTCGCCACTCATAGCTAGAAACACAATAGTTTCCCAGTTGATCTCGAAGTTGCGTCCTTGGCGGCGACGACGAGATCGGCTGCGCATACGGGAATCCGGGCTGCGGGGCAATGTGCAACCTCCACTCCCTGGGTGTTTCGGGCCTGGCGTGGGTGTCGCGGAAGGATCTGGTGCGCCCGGAGAGATTCGAACTCCCGACCTGTTGCTCCGGAGGCAACCGCTCTATCCAGCTGAGCTACGGGCGCGCACGGATACGTACAGTCTACATGGGCAGGGGAAACGGCTTCAATGGGGGAATGTCGAGCGCGTTCTGGAGCTGCGCCGACTCGGAGCCGCGCAGTCAGGTCAAATAAGTCAAACGCAGGCGAAGCGTTGCTCGGCGGACAGCCGGGGGCGGCTGTCCCCACATAAAGCAAAGCCTGCCGCGCAAGGAAACCTCGCCGGAATAGCGAGCTAATGAGTCAAGGAGAATTCCTGGCTAGTAACGGTCGCGCCGGCCGCCGCCACCGCCGCCGCCCCGGCCACCGCGATCTCCGCGGTCGCGGCCGCCACCACCACCGCCGCCTCCGCCACTGCGTTCGGTTTTGGGCCGCGCTTCGTTGACGTTGATGGTGCGTCCTCC
Organism: Candidatus Sulfotelmatobacter sp.; assembly: GCA_049509155.1. GTDB lineage: Bacteria > Acidobacteriota > Terriglobia > Terriglobales > Acidobacteriaceae > Sulfotelmatobacter. Next base: position 3,448 of record JBELAE010000007.1, on the reverse strand, counting down.
GACTGAGGATCCGTTCAGCGCCGTGATTGCCTTCTCGCCGTCTTCGTTGCTGGCCATTTCCACGAAGCCGAAGCCGCGGGAGCGTCCGGTGTCGCGGTCGGTCATGATGCTCACGCGGTCGACTTGCCCAAAAGGCTCAAACAGCTGCCGGAGCTCGTCTTCGTTGGTGTTGAAGCTCAAGTTGCCCACGAAAATATTCTTCACGCGTCTGCCTCTGCATTGAGCTGTCGGAAGTGCGAGCAATTCGGTGCAGACTTGGCAGGGCGGGAAGACCGTTCCTGAAAATCGAGACCGGAGCTGGCGAACAGATCGAATGCGGCGAGCAGTATAGCAGGTTTTCCTGGAGCGGCTTGTTAAAACGTGGCTATTTGCGTTGACCGGAAAATGATTCTCAAAATGAGAGCGCCCGCGTTCGGCCGCGAACCAGCTAGCACTCGTCCACCTTCCAATATCCTTCGGAGTGGAATCCCATTTGTAGCAGGCGGTTCTTGGGATCGTGTCTTTTGCCGCAGCCGGGACAGATCAGATAGCGGCGCCAGGCTGTGCCCTGATGGTCGTAGTTCTCGGCGACGGCGAACGTTGTCCCGCAACTGCAGGGAACCAGGAACATGCGCAGCGGGGGCCTGGCTTTTGCACCTTTTTCCGGCGCTTCGGGCTTGCGTCGCGGTTTCACGACTCTTCTTTACGACTCTTCGACAGTTGCGAACGACCTTTTCTTGCGTTGATTCGACTGCAGAGTTTTCTTGCGCAGGCGCAGCGATTTGGGTGTGATCTCGACGAACTCATCGTCGGCGATGAATTCAATGGCCTGCTCCAGATTCAACGGGCGGAAGGGCACGAGGCGAATCGCTTCGTCCGCCGTGGAGGCGCGCATGTTGGTGAGTTTCTTTTCGCGCACGGCGTTTACGTCGAGATCGGTATCTTTGGCGTTTTCACCGATGATCATTCCTTCGTACAGTTCAATGCCGGGCCCGACAAATAGCTCGCCGCGTTCCTGCAGGCCCCACAGGGCGTAGGCGGTTGAGACACCGCCGCGATCGGCAATCAGCGCGCCGGTGAGCCGGTGAGGAATGTCGCCCTGCCATTCCGTGTATCCGTCAAACAGCGCGTTCATGACGATGGTTCCGCGCGTGTCGGTCAGCAATTGGCTGCGCAGGCCGATCAATCCGCGGCTGGGCACGCGGAACTCGATGCGCACGCGGCCGTAGCCGTGATTGTGCATGTTGGTAACTTCGCCTTTGCGCGAGCCGAGTTGCTCCATCACCACGCCGACGAAATCTTCGGGGACGTCGACCGTGAGATGTTCGACCGGCTCCATCAGTTTGCCGTCGATGCGTTTGGTGACGATCTCCGGCTTGCCCACCATGAGTTCGTAACCCTCGCGCCGCATCATCTCGATCAGGATCGAAAGTTGAAGTTCGCCGCGGCCTAGCACTTTGAACGAATCGGTGGTGCCAGTGTCCTGCACGCGCAGCGAGACATTGGTCAGGAGTTCTTTTTCCAGGCGTTCGCGCAGGTTGCGCGAGGTGACGTACTGGCCGTCTTTGCCGGCAAACGGCGATGTGTTCACCGTGAAGAGCATAGCGATAGTCGGCTCATCGATCGCGATGTGCGGAAGCGGGGAGGGGTTCTCGGCGTCGGTAATGGTTTCGCCGATGGTGATGCCTTCGACGCCGGCGACCGCGATGATGTCTCCCAGTTCGGTTTCGGTGATGTCGGTGCGTTTCAGGCCGGAGAACGAAAATAGCTTTGTGATTTTCGTTTTGTGCAGCGTTCCGTCGAGCCGGGCGATGCCGACTTCCTCGCCCGTGTACATGGTGCCGTTGAACACGCGCGCAATCGCAAGGCGTCCCAGGTAGTCGCTGTAATCAAGATTCGCGACCAGAATTTGCAGCGGACCGGCGGGGTCGCCTTTGGGGTGAGGAATGGTCTTGATGATAGCGTCGAACAAAGGGCGCAGGTCTTCGCCGCCGCCTTTGATGTCTGTTGAGGCCGTGCCTATCTTGGCGTTGGTGTAGAGCACGGGGAAATCGATTTGATCTTCTTTGGCGTCGAGATCGATGAACAGGTCGTAGATTTCGTTCAGCACTTCCTGCGGGCGCGCATCGGAGCGATCGATCTTGTTGATGACTACGATGGGCGGCAGCTTGGCTTCGAGCGCCTTGCTCAGCACGTAGCGCGTCTGGGGTAGCGGACCTTCGCTGGCATCGACCAGCAGCATGACGCCGTCGACCATCTTGAGGGCGCGCTCGACTTCGCCGCCGAAGTCGCTGTGGCCGGGCGTGTCGACGATGTTGATTTTTACGTCGTGATAGAAAATCGCAGTGTTCTTGGCCAGGATGGTGATGCCGCGCTCGCGCTCCAGTTCGTTCGAGTCCATGACGCGTTCGACGTGGTGCTCGTTGGAGCGGAATGTGCCGCTTTGTTGCAGCATGGCGTCCACCAGCGTGGTCTTGCCGTGGTCGACGTGGGCGATGATTGCGATATTGCGAATGCCTGAACTCAAAAAGGATCCTTCCCCGAAATATGGTGTATTACCACTTTACTATGAGGAGAGTGAAATCACTACGAAAGACGGTGATTGGCGTCTCTCGGACTGAATGAGAGAGCGTTAACCACGAAGGATCACGAAGGAAAACGCTTGCTTTTGGGGTCGTTCGTGTAGCTTCGTGTCCTTCGTGGTTATTGATCGTCAATTTGGGCTGAGAAGTCTGCAGCGCCTTCTGCCCGTACGCGCAGGCGATACCAGACTACGATCGTTACCAGTGAAAACACGAAGATGATCGTCGATACCGCGTTGATTTCTGGCGTGATGCCGCGGCGCAGGCGGCCCCAGATTTCTAGGGGTAGCGTGTTGTCGCGGCCGATGAGGAAGAAGCTGACTGCGATCTCGTCCATCGAGAGCGTGAAGATTAGCAGAGCAGCGCCAATGATGGGCAGCTTCAGGTTCGGGACGGTTACGCGCCAGAAGGTTTGCCAGTAGTTCGCTCCCAGATCGAGGGACGCTTCTTCCTGGGCGCGGTCTAGCTTTTGCAGGCCGGCGAAAACTTCGGTGGTGGCGACCGAAATCAGAGCTGTGCCGTGACCGAGGATAATCGTCATCAGGCTGAGCTTTGCGCCCATCACGTTGAACAGCATGAGCAGCGAAAGGCCGGTGATGATGCCGGGGAGAATCAGCGGCAGCAGCACGAGGCGGCGGAAGAGCGCTTTGCCGGGAAACTGTGCGCGGTCGAGCGCGAGCGCTGCCGGGATGCCGAGCATCAGCGAGATGGCCATTGCCGCGAAGGCGACTTGCAGGCTGTTCAGTACGGAATCCCAGATGGGTGTGTCTTTAAAGAGGATGCGGTACCAGTCGAGCGTGAGGTGGTGTGGCGGGAACCCGCCGACTCCCTGGCCGTTGAAGGAATAGAGGATAAGGACCGCAATCGGCAGGTAAAGAAATGCAAAC
>JBELAE010000069.1:0-16810 GCA_049509155.1 Candidatus Sulfotelmatobacter sp. | reverse complement strand
GTCTTATTGCTCGGTGGCGGCCGTGCCCATAGCCCAGACCGAGACCGGCGCGATGCAGCGAGATTACTGGTACTCCGTCGCGCGGACGTTGACCAAACTGGATGCGCCGGAGAAAGTTGGAAAGATTGCGGCGGAACGGACTCTGCGCCGGCTGGGTGCGCGCAAGGCGAAGACCGCGCGCGTGCCGATCGTTTTCGATCCCATGGTCGCGACATCGATCCTGGAACATATTTTTGAGGGGGTCAACGGAGATTCGGTGTACCGCGGGGCGTCGTTTCTGGCGGGCAAGCTGGGACAGAAGATTGCCGGGGACAACGTGAACATCATCGACGATGGGACTATCCCCGGCGGATTCGGGACGAGTCCGTTCGATGGTGAGGGTGTGCCGACGCGGCGCACGGTAGTGATTGAGAACGGGGTGCTGAAATCATATTTACTTAACACCTACACCGCCAAGAAACTTGGTTTGCAGACTACTGGGAATGCTTCACGAGGGCTGGCGGGGACGCCTGGCATTGGGCCGGGAAATTATTTTCTGCAGGCTGGGGTGAAGACGCCGAAGGAGTTGATCGCTGGAATCAAGGAAGGGCTTTACGTGACGGAATTTCTGGGCCAGGGCGCGAACCTGGTGACGGGGGATTATTCGCGCGGGGCTTCGGGGATGTGGATTTCCGGCGGGGAGCTCGCGTATCCGGTGGAAGAGATCACGGTGGCCGGGAATTTGAAGGAACTGTTTTTCAATATTTCCGAGATCGCGAATGATCTGGAATTTCGCGGGTCGGTGGCTGCGCCGACGATTCGCGTGGACGGACTCACCGTCGGCGGCGAGTAAGGCGGCTTTCGGGGCCGTAGACTTTGGTGGAGCAGAAAGATGAAATTCGCCAAGGTGGTTTTCTGGATTGCTGGCATCTGGGGCGTTTTGATCCTTACGCCTCTTTTGTTCATGTTTGATGCAATCAGTCGCAATGATCCTCCGGCCATCACGCATCCTGGCTTCTATTATGGTTTTGTCAGCGTGGGACTGGCCTGGCAGGTCGCGTTCTTCGTGATCGCGCGGGATCCGGCGCGCTTCCGGCTGATGATGATTCCTGCGGTGCTGGAGAAATTCGGCTACGGCGCTTCCTTCCTGGTTTTGTATTTGCAGCAGCGACTTCATCCATCCGATCTCGTGTTTGGCGGAGTGGATGCGCTGTTCGGCGTGCTGTTTCTGCTTGCGTTCTTTCGGACTTCGGCTTAGACATTCCTGTTCGGGGATTCGGGTTCGATAGAATCCACCGCACAGGAGCTGCGATGAACCGAAGGTCGTTTTTGAAGTGGGCCAACCTGGCTGGGTTGACGGCCGGAATTCCTTCCCTGCCTGCGATTGGAACCGTCGCGCATGAGGCGGAATCTGTGGTTTCCACGTCCGCTGCGAAACCTCCATCAACAGCAAGGCTCGCTTCGCCTGAGACCATTCTGCTGAAGGACTACCGGCCGAAATCCATCTACAAGATTCCCGTTACGGAGATTGCGCGGGCGAAATTTCCCATCATTGACATGCACTCGCATCCTTACGCCAAGACAGCGAAGGAGATTGACGCGTGGGTCGGCACCATGGATGAAGTTGGAGTTGAGAAGACGATCATCCTGACCATGGCGACTGGCGCGGAGTTTGATGAGATCAGCGGGAAATATTCGAAGCATCTCGAGCGGTTTGAGATGTGGAGCGGGTTCGACTTTTCGGGCTACGACAAGCCGGGTTTCGGCGCGGCGGCCGCGAGAGAGTTGGAACGCTGCCACAAAGCCGGGGCGCGCGGCGTGGGCGAGATTCACGACAAGGGCAAGGGGCTGCGGTCGGGGAAATCGAATGCGCCGGGGATGCATCCTGACGATGCGCGCATGGATTCACTGTGGGAAAAATGCGGAGCGCTGGGGATGCCCGTCAGTCTGCACGTTGCTGACCCGATCTGGATGTACCAGAAGATGGACAAATATAACGATGGACTGATGAACGCCTATGAATGGCGGCTCGATAATCAGCCGGGCATTGTGGGGCTGTCGGGCATGGTGGACATTTTCGAGCGCACGCTGGCGCGGCACAGAAATACGACGTTCATTGCGTGCCACTTCATGAATCTCGACTACGACTTGGCGCGACTGGGCAAGGTGCTGGAGCGGAATCCGAATCTGTACGCGGATATTTCTGCCCGGTATGCGGAGACGGCGCCGATTCCGCGCTTTGCAGCCGCATTTTATGCGGCGCATGTGGACCGGCTGGTTTATGGGACTGACATGGGAGTCGACACGGCGATGTACCGGGTTACGTTCAGAATTCTGGAATCGTTGGACGAGCATTTTTATGAGAATGAGCAGTTTGGGTATCACTGGGCGCTGAACGGGTTCGGGTTGAGCGACGAGATTCTCCGGCAGGTATATCGCGAGAATGCGGTTCGACTGCTGGCGGCCGGAAAATCTTAGCCACAGAGGCCACAGAGGAACACAGAGGAACGCGGAATCTAGAGTCTGGCGGGGGACATGACCAAGAAAATCGACAAGCAAAAAACAACAGCCTACAATTCTTCCCATGGGAAGTTTGGGACAGCCGACGCCGGTCGCTGAAGAACGCGACTCCAGCCGTTTGATTATTGGGATTGCGGTAGCGGTGTTATTTGGGGGAATGCTCGCGGTCGCCTTGCTGATGCGGCAGCCGGCGAAAGTCGCGAAGCCGGTTTCGCCGTACATCGCAAGCTTGAAACTTGCCGATTTCAAGATGAGCGCGGCGGAGAATTTTATTGGGGCCACGGTCAGCTACATCGACGGGAGTGTAACTAACGGTGGTGACAAGACGGTCTCGCACGCCGTCGTGGAAGTTGTGTTCAAGGATGAACTGGGGCAGGTTGCCCAGCAGGAAGAAGTGCCGTTACAAGTGATCAGGACGAACGGAGCTTATCCTGAGCCGGTAGACCTCAGCGTTTCTCCGCTGGCGCCGGGGCAGATTCAACCTTTTCGGCTGACGTTTGACCGCATTTCGGCGCAGTGGAACCGACAGTATCCGGAGATACGGGTTACGGATGTGGTGGCGAAGTAGGGGTGCGCTGGGCCGTTTCGTCCGGTTTGCCGATCTCACCCTGATTTTCGAATCTCGCTGTCGGGCCGCCTGAAGACTGCAACATACATCACGGCCCCATCGGTATTAGAACAGCGGGGAACTTTATCGCGGCGACCGGTTTGGGGATGGCCGTCGGACCGTAGTTCACCGCAATCTTGTTCCCATCGCTGTATTCGATGACCACCCACGATTCGGGCAAATCTCTGCAGGAAAGGCAACCCTGCTGCGGCAGCGCCCGGAGCGCGGTCGCATCGATCGATCGCAGCAGATTTTTCCAATCCCGCGGTGTGATTGCGACCTTGGTTTTTCTGTTCGGCAGTTTTTTCGGGTTCGAAGAGTACATCCCCTGCCAAAGAAGAAACGACGGCTCAACCGTGGTTACGGTTGAATGGTAGAAGAGACCTCCACACATGCCGCAGGAGTATCCCATTTGCACACGAACTACATGGGCATTGGGGGCGGGGCTGGCCGGCGCCGACGGGCTCTGAGCGAGCGCACTGGTGTTTCCACTCGCAATGACTACCCCGGTCAGTAAAGTCGCGATGAAGAATGGCGTCCAATTGCGTGGGCCCATTCGAGCGTCTCCGTGCCTCATGATAATAGAACGCTCGCGTCTCGATTTCTTGCGCCGGGAAGCATGCCTGCGAACTTGAGATCACAAATTGTGATCTCAAGTTTGAAAGTCCTGAAACCCAACTTCGGAAGCGCCCTTCAGTCGTCGAAAATCCGGGCGCCGAAGGATCGCCCGACAAATACCCTCCGCTACAATGGGCGGGTGACGAACACTAAGCCATTTCGGCTGACCGAGTCGGTGAAAGCTGCGGGTTGAGCGTCCAAGCTGAGTCCGGCGGCGCTGGACACGGTGCTTGGGAAATTAGCCCGGCAACACGACCCGAATGTTCTGGTCGGCTTTGATCATGCCGACGACGCCGGAGTGTATCTGATCGCGCCGGATCAGGCGCTGGTGCAGACGGTGGATTTCTTCACACCGGTGGTTGACGATCCTTACACGTTCGGGCAGATCGCGGCCACGAATGCACTGAGCGATGTTTATGCCATGGGCGGGAAGCCGCTGACAGCGCTGGCTCTCGTGTGTTTTCCAGAGAAGGCGGAGTTGGAAATTCTGGCGCGCATTCTGGCCGGCGGATTGTCGAAGATGATTGAGGCGGGATGCACCGTGATTGGCGGGCACAGCATTCGCGACGAAGAAACCAAGTTCGGCTACGCCGTAACCGGAACCGTGCATCCGAAAAAAGTCCTCGCGAATAAAGGAGCCAAACCCGGGGATGCGCTGATATTTACCAAGGCCCTCGGAACCGGCGTGATCTCGACGGCAATCAAAAAAGGAAAAGCCGAACCCGCATGGATCGACGCCGCAGTTCAGTCGATGACCACGTTAAATAAGCGGGCCGCGGAAGTCATTGTCGACGGCAATTATCGCGTGAACGCCATGACCGACGTGACCGGTTTTGGCTTGATCGGGCATGCGCGCGAGATGGCGCTGGCCAGCAACGTCACGTTGCAATTCTTCTCGAAAGAGATTCCAGTTTTGCCGGGAGCTTTCGAATGCATTCGCTCCGGCCACATGCCGGGCGGATTGACAGCGAACCGCGACTTCGCCGAATGTGTCGTCGGCTACGACGCGCCGATCAGCGATGATCTCAAGACTCTGCTCTTCGATCCGCAGACGGCTGGGGGACTTCTCATCTCGATTGCCGCGGACGAGCGCGAGAGGCTGGTCGTCGAGCTACGGGCTGCCGGCGTATTGGCGCGGCATATCGGCAATGTGACTGAATCCGGGAAGCCGCTCATCCACATCTATTAATCAGTAACATCGCTCGAAAAGGAAATCATATGCAGATGCGTGAACTTGGTCACAGCGGGCTTAAGGTTTCTGCCCAAGGCTTGGGTTGCATGGGGATGTCGGAGTTTTACAGCGGGTTCGATGATGTTGAGTCGATTGCGACGATTCATCGCGCGCTGGAACTTGGAATCAACTTTCTTGATACAGCGGATGTTTATGGGCCGCATAAAAATGAAGAGCTGGTCGGTCGGGCGATCAAGGGCAGGCGCGATGGGATCATCCTGGCCACCAAGTTTGGAATCGTGCGTGACCCGGCGAATCCGAATGTTCGCGGGGTGAACGGCAAGGCCGATTATGTTCGCAAGTCGTGCGAGGCTAGTTTGCGGCGGCTTGGAGTGGAGACGATTGATCTTTATTATCAGCATCGCGTCGATCCGGCGACGCCGATTGAGGAGACGGTGGGAGCCATGGCTGAGTTGGTGAAGGCCGGGAAGGTGCGGTATCTGGGGCTTTCGGAGGCTTCGGTCGCGACGCTGCGGCGGGCGTTGAAGGTGCATCCGATTGCGGCGCTGCAGACGGAGTATTCGCTGTGGACGCGCGATCCGGAGAGCGGGATTCTGGCGGCTTGCCGCGAGTTGGGGATTGGGTTTGTGGCTTATAGTCCGCTGGGGCGCGGGTTTTTGACGGGGCAGTTCAAGAAGTTTGAGGATTTGCCGGTGGACGATTATCGGCGGAATTCGCCGCGATTTCAGGGGGAGAATTTTCGGAAGAATCTTGATCTGGTGCGGCGGGTGGAGGAGATGGCGCGGGAGAAAAAGTGTACGGCGTCGCAATTGGCGCTGGCTTGGGTGCTGGCGCAGGGTTCGGATATTGTTCCGATTCCGGGAACGAAGCGGCGGAAATATTTGGAGGAGAATGTGGCAGCGCAGGCAGTGGGTTTGACCAAAGAAGACTTGCGGCGCATTGACGAAGCGTTTCCGGCGCAAACCGCCGCTGGGGCGCGCTACCCGGAACATGTCATGGCGCTGGTGGAGAGGTGAGGAATGTCCGAAAAGGCGCCATTCAGCGGGGTTCGGTATGAGTGCGCTGCTGTAAGGTACGTACCAGGAGATACGTCAATGCCGAAGTGAACACGGCTACAGTGAATGAAACCGCCAAAAATGCAGGCCACCATGTCTCGGCTCTGGAAAAAGTATTGAACTGAACGCCCGTACACGCGATGAAGACGGGGCCGAAAACGATCAGCGCGACAATGGTTCGAGTTGCAAACTCTCGTTTGGCGCGCGTCTTCAGGGCTCTGATTTCTATCTGTCTGACGACCTCAACCGCGATCCAAACCCCGCCTAAACCCGGAACAAAGTAAATTGCAATCCCCTCAAAAAGTCCTCTCGCCCCAGTGAGCGGAGCGTTAGCAAATTGAAGATTTAATCCGTGTGATGCGACCAAGATAAGCACCATGGCCACTATTGAACAGAATCCGAAGGCGACGGGAGCTACTAGAGCACGAAATGCGTATGGCCGCAATCGAGGAATGGCAAGCGACAGTACGAAAGCGACTAATGACAACAGGATAAAGGGAGCAGCGTAGATTACTTGCATGGTCGCCTGCGCAACATCCTGTACTGCGAGGCCGTCAAATCAGAATAATACAAGCGGGACGGCGCCCTAGCTGATAACCGATGTAATCACACTCAAGACCCCCTCCGCTACGATCGGCCCGCTACTGAATCAGCGTCCCTCCGTTGGTGCCATTTGGTTCGGCCTCTGGGGCCAGGACTACGGCGGCGGCTACGCGGTCGCCGGGTTCCATGTTGAGGAGTCTGACGCCTTGGGCGTTTCTGCCCGATTCGCGGATTGTGGTTGAATCCATGCGGATGATTTTGCCGTAGTGGCTGATCAGCATGACTTCGGAGGTTTCGTCGACTTGGGCGATGGCCACGACTTTGCCGACGCGTTCGGTCGTCTTCACGTTGATTACGCCTTTGCCGCCGCGGTTGGTGAGGCGGTATTCGTCGGCGGGGGTGCGCTTGCCGTAGCCGTTTTCGGTTACGGAGAGGATGAGGGTGCCTTTGACGGCTATGTCGATGGGCTCGGGGGCTAAAGCCCCATCCTTTTGATCGCCTGACGCGGCGCTTAAGCGCCGCTCTTCCACGGATCCTCCCGGCACGGCGCTTTCGGGCGCGGCGCTCCCTTCCACGGCAGTCCCAGGCGCGGTACTGCCGGGCTTTGTGGTGGTGGCCATGCCGACCACATAGTCTTTTTCTTCCAGGTCGATGCCCCAGACGCCGTAGGCGGCGCGGCCCATGGGGCGGACGTGGCTCTCGTCGAAGCGGACGGCCATGCCTTCGTGGCTGGCGATGAAGACGATCTGGTTGCCGTTGGTGATGCGGGCGGCGACCAGTTCGTCGCCGTCTTCAATGGCGATGGCGTTGATGCCGTTGGAGCGCACGTGCATAAACTCGCGCAGTTCGGATTTCTTGACCAGGCCTTTGCGCGTGGCGAAGAAGACGTATTTGTTTTCTTCTTCGAGGTTGCGAACGGCGAGCATGGTCTTGACGGTTTCGCCGGGTTGCAGGCCGATCAGATTGCCGACGTGTTTGCCTTTGCCGGCTGCGCTGACGTCGGGGATTTCATAAACCTTGAGCCAGTAGACGCGGCCCTTGTTGGTGAAGATGAGAATGTAGGCGTGCGTGCTGGCGATGAAGAGATGCTCGACGAAGTCTTCGTCACGCGTCTTCATGCCGGTGCGGCCCGTGCCTCCGCGGCGCTGCATGCGATAGGTGGAGATGGGCGTGCGCTTCATGTAGCCGGAGTGGCTGACGGTGACGGCAACCTGCTCGTCGGCGATGAGATCTTCGAGGACGATTTCGGCGGCTTCGTCTTCCAGGCGAGTGCGACGGGCATCTCCGTATAACTTCTTTACTTCTTCGAGTTCTTTGATGATGACTTTGCGCAGCTTGGTTTCGGAGCCGAGGATGGATTCGTATTCGGCGATGCTGTCGCGGACTTCTTTCAACTCGTTGGAGATTTCGTCGATGGAGAGCTTGGTCAGGCGATGCAACTGCAGTTCGAGGATGGCGTCGGCCTGGCGGGTGGTGAAAGGCTTTTCGGCGTCGAGTTTGGGAGCGCGGCCGGTGGTGTTGATGTCGATTTTCTTGCCACCGAAGTAGAGCACCAAATTTTCACGGGCGTCGGCGCGGTTGGCGCTGCCGCGAATGATGGTGATGACGTTGTCGAGGTGATCGAGCGCGTTGAGGTAGCCTTCGAGAATATGCTCGCGGTCTTTCGCCTTCTGCAGCAGGTAGGCAGTGCGGCGGCGGACTACGTCGACGCGGTGCTCGATGAAATATTTGATGGTCTGGATCAGGCCCATTTCGCGGGGCTGTCCGTTGACCACCGCCAGCAGGATCATGGAAAAACTTTCCTGCATTTGCGTGTGCTTGAAGAGCTGGTTGAGAACGATCTGGGGCTCGGCGCCGCGTTTGAGTTCGACGACGATGCGCATGCCGTCGCGGTCGCTTTCGTCGCGGATGTCGGAGATGTCTTCGATGTCTTTATCGTTGACTAGTTGTGCGATGCGCTCGACCAGCTTCGCCTTGTTCACCTGATACGGAATTTCGGTGACGATGATGGCCTGACGGTCTTTGTTGATGTTCTCGATCAGAGCCTTGGCGCGCATCATGAAGCGTCCGCGGCCAGTGCGGTAGGCCTCGAAGACTCCGGCGCGGCCGTGGATGATGCCGGCTGTGGGAAAATCTGGGCCTTGCACGAATTTCAGAATCTCGGCGAGTTGCGCGTTGGGATTGTTAACTAACGTGATGGTGGCGTCGACGATCTCGGTAAGATTGTGCGGCGGAATTTTTGTCGCCATGCCGACAGCGATTCCGTCCGAGCCGTTGACCAGAAGATTCGGGATGCGCGCGGGTAAAACGTCAGGCTCGATCTCGCTGCCATCGTAGTTGTCGTGGAAATCGACGGTTTCTTTGTCGAGATCTTCTAGCAGTGCGGTGGAAACAGGAGCCAGCTTGGCTTCGGTGTAACGATCGGCGGCAGGTGGATCTCCGTCGACGGAGCCGAAGTTGCCTTGGCCGAAGATCAGCGGGTAACGCAGGCTCCAGGTTTGGGCGAGGCGGACCAACGCGTCGTAAACCGCGAGGTTGCCGTGGGGGTGGTACTTGCCCATGACTTCGCCGACGATTCTGGCGCATTTGCGCGTGGCCTTGTTGGGCTGCAGGCCCATCTGCTGCATGGTGTAGAGAATGCGGCGATGCACGGGCTTTAATCCGTCGCGCACGTCGGGCAGGGCGCGGCCGATGATCACCGACATGGAGTAGTCGAGATACGACCGCTTCATCTCCTCTTCAATGTTGACGGGTTGAATGTTCAAGGCGCCGGGGCCGTCGCCGCCGCCGGGAGGAGGAGTGAGAGGGAGTTCGGGGTTTTGATCGTCAGCCATGAATCGCTCTTAGCCTTTGGCTCTTAGCTTTTAGCTAAAACTTGGGCAGCTCGAAATCTGGTACGTTGCACCGTTAGGATCTTGTAACTGCTTGTATTTACAGGGCGTTATGTGCCTTGGGAGCTTTGTTTATTGTACCACGATTGTCGCCATCGACGAGTAACAACGAAAGACCCACTTCTCGCGAAGGACGCGAGAAGTGGGTCACCCTGATCCGTGTTCCAACATGGGAAATCCGTTGTGAATGATTTTCGGAATTGGTTGACTGTCACTGAATAAAGGGCGACGTGGCTGCTAGGCTGCGCGGATGAAGCGGATTCCGTCGCTGGATGGCTTGCGGGCGATTTCTATAACGCTGGTGGTGGTAGGGCACTGGGCGGAGCTGCGTTATCACTCGGATGTAGCGGGGGCGTTTGCCAATCTGGGAGTGAGAATCTTTTTTGTTATTTCCGGATATCTGATTACGACGCTGCTGTTGAAGGAGTATGGGAAGACTTCGACGATTGGGTTGCGGGAATTTTATGTGCGGCGGGCTTATCGGATTTTGCCGGCTGCGATTGTGTTTATGGTGCCGGTGTTTGTGATTTTCTGGCATGAGCTGCGCTGGTATCACATAGTGGCTGCGGCGTTTTACTTGGCGAATTTTGATTTTGCGCACCCGTGGTATCTGGGGCATTTGTGGTCGTTGAGCGTGGAGGAGCAGTTTTATTTTCTGTGGCCGGGAGTGTTGAAGAGGTGGCATCGGCATCGGGTGGCGATTCTGGTGGGGGTGGTTTTGTTTGCTCCGGTGTATCGGGTGGCGTGTCATTTTTTGGGATTGCACGGGCGGGCGGACGAGACATTTCCGGCCGTGGCCGATGTGCTGGCGATTGGGTGTCTGCTGGGGATTTTCGCGCCGCGGTTGCCGAAGATTAAGGCGGGGTGGGCGTTGCCGATGATCGTGCCGGTGGTGCTGGTTCCAGTTTATTTGGGAGTGTTGCGATTTCACGTGACGGCGGCTTTGCTGTTTGTGTTGTGGCCGGTGATGCATCTTTCGATTGCGGGATTGCTGTTACACGTGGTGCATAGACCTTATTGGATTTTGAACGTGAGACCGGTGGAGTGGCTGGGGAAGATCAGCTACAGCCTTTACTTGTGGCAGCAGTTGTTTGTGTACGGAGAGCATTCCAAGCCCTGGTATTTCGTGTTGTTGGCGGTCGGGCTGGCGGGAGCTTCTTATTATTTGGTGGAGCAGCCGATGTTGCGGGTGCGGGAGAGGAGGGCCGCTGCGAAAAAGATGGAGATTGCGTTGGCAGCTGCGGCTTGAAACGGCTGCGGTGAAATGTTGCGCCGGCGATCTAAGAGGCACAGGGGCTAAAGCCCTTTTTTATTCTGAACCTCACGCGGCGCTGAAGCGCCGCTCTTCCACGGCGCGGCTGCACGGTGTGGGGCTGCCCGACGCGCCGCACGGTGCACGGCCACACTGCGAATGGTGTTGGTACGTGTCACGGCCAGCGCGCAGGTCCACGGAACGGCTTTTCCAGTCTATCTTTGGGATGGGCGCTGGGCGCTGGCGGCGGTGCGTCTCTACGGGCCGACGACTACCTCGTTGGGAAATGAGGGAAGCAGGAAATGTGCGCCGCGGGACTGGTTTGATGCGACTGTTTCGGGCAGATTCAGGGATGAGAGCTCGATTTTTCTGTTCCAGGATCCGGTGGTGTAGTAGTCGGACTGGGCGTAGAGGATGCCGTTGGCGATGGTGTAGTCGGATATTTCTTCGCGGTGGCCGTCGCGGAAGATGAGGACCGCGGGCAACGCCGTGGCTGGGGGCGCCGCGGGCTGGCGTTCCGAGCGAGGCTGAGATTCCGACATTCGATCTGTTTTTTCTCGCTCGATCGCGTTTCGATCAATCATTTCTGCTCCCGAGGTTTCCGGGCCGCTGACGCGAACGTAGCGGTCGCCTCGCAGTTCGATCATAAGTGGCTGGGTCGGCGAGGGAGAACGCTCAGGTGCCGGCGCTGAGGCGGGAGGGCCCTGCAGAAAAATCATGGGCGGCTGAGATGCGACGGGGTAGCCAGTGCTGAGGAGATAGTCAGAATAGAATGGGTCGGAGAACGCGAGCGGATAAAAGGAAGGGCGCGCGAAGCTGCCTCGGTTGAAGCCTGAGGCGAAGTGCGGAGAGGCATGCGACATGCGCTGGGCGTTCGCACGTAGGGCAAATGCGGCGATGAGTGTGATGAGAAGCAATCGGCGCATGGGATTTGCCTTTAGAACAATATGATACTCCTTCGAAAGAAGTATCGGACTACGCTGGAACCGACCGATTTCCGCCAGCAGTAGCGCGCCTGCGCTGCATAGCGCTCAGGCAGTCCAGTCCACGGTATTAATGGCGTCGACTGACGTAGGGTCCCTCGCCCGGCTGCCGCCAAGCTCAGGATGACATCGGGCTTAGATAATTTTGAAATCGGCAATCGAGATCCTTCCGGCTTCGCTCAAAACAGAAAACCGGCGTTAGAACGCGGCTATAATTCTGCCGATGGCTTGGCCGGGTGGTTTCGAGAAATGAAATCTGTGATTCGATTCGTGCTGCTGGCGCTAGTGCTGGTGATTGTCGCGATGGTGTCGGCTCTGACGGCGATGCGGTTCGCGATTCACGGGCAGGAGGTTGCGGTGCCACCGCTGGTGGGGCTGACCCCGGTGGAAGCGGAGCGGGCGGTGGGGGGACTGGGCCTGCAGATGTCGATCGAGCGGCAGTATTACAGTCCGCAGATTCCTGAGGGAAGAATTATGTCGCAACTGCCGCTGCCGGGGACGAAAGTGCGGCACGGGTGGCTGGTGCGGGTGGCGCAGAGTCTGGGAAAGATGCGGGTGACGATTCCGGATGTAACCGGCGAGAGCGAGCATGCGGCGGAATTGAATATCCGGCGGCGCGGTCTGGATGTGGCTTCGATGGCGGAGGTGTCGGCGCCGGGGATTCCGGCGGATCAGGTGCTGGCGCAGAGTCCAACGGCGAATGAGGCGCAGGTGTCGGCGCCGAAGATCAGCTTGCTGGTGACCGTGGCCGCGGAGCCGCAGGCATTTGTGATGCCTAGTTTTGTAGGCCAGTCGCTTGGGAGCGCCAGCCGCAGCTTGCAGGACGCGGGGTTTCGGTTGGGAAATGTGAGTGTGGCGTTGCCGGTGAGTTCCGTCGCTGGTGACACGTCGAATCTGGGGAATCCAGCCGCGCCGTCAGTGCTGCCGGCACAGCCTTCGCCCTCGAGCGTGATTGTGTCGCAGGTGCCGGGGGCGGGGCAGAAAGTGGTTGCGGGGACGACAGTTAGTTTTGACGTGCGGTGAAGACATTTTCGCCACGGATTTACACGGATATTCACGGATAAACCGAACATCATTACTCAAACCTTTCCAACTTTCCTAAACTCTTTCAAGAATTGCGGCGAAGAAGCCGTCGCAGGGGTGGACGCCCGGGAGGGTGCGAAGGTAGGGGCCGCTCGTTAGCGATGCTGGGTCGGGCGAGCCTTGGTCAGACCAGGTTAGCTCGCCAGATTCTTTCAGGCGATTGAGTTCGGTGCGGCAGTCGAGCAGGCGGAAGGATTTGTTCTCAGACAAGGCTTGCTCGACTACGTTTTCGTTCTCTTCTTTTTCCAGCGAACAGGTTGAGTAAATGAGGCGTCCTCCGGGTGCGACCGGGGCCAGGGCGGAGCGGAGGATTGCGAGTTGGCGCTGCGCTAGTCGCGCGAGATCGTCGGTGGTGAGGCGCCATTTGATTTCGGGATTGCGGGCGAGCGTGCCGGTGCCGGAGCAGGGGACGTCGGCGAGAACGCGGTCGAACTGCGTCGTCATAGGGAGACGCTGGGCGTCGGCGGTGACGATTTGGATGCGGGCTGCGGAATGCGGATCGTGATGGGCGGGTCTGAGATCCGGACCCACAGGGGACTCGGCACTCCGTTTGCCTGGGGGCTGCGAATTCTGATGTGACACATTCTGGTTCGACAAACTTTGGTGCAGCAGATGCTGCAGTAGGCGGGCGCGGTGGGGGTGAAGTTCGACGGCGGTAATTGTGGCCTCAGGGTTATGGTCTGCTATGGCTAGGGTCTTGCCGCCGGGTGCGGCGCAGCAGTCTAGGATGCGGCAGCCTGCCCTGAGCATGGCGGAGCCGATGAGGGCAGCGACGAGTTGCGAGGCTTCGTCCTGAATGACCACCTGACCGGTGCGGAAGGCTCGGGTTTTAGTGATGTCTCCGGCTTGCACGCGGCGGGCGGAGGCTAGAAGTCCGCCGGGGGTGAGAGTGATCCCTTCCTCGTTGAGTTGCTGTTCCGCGGTGGGTGCGCGGAGACGAATTGCGGTTATCGGAACGGACTGATTGTGTTGGCAGATTTCGTGAGCTGTTGCGAGCCCGTAGGCGCGCGCCCAGCGCTCGACCAGCCATTGTGGATGCGCAAGAGCGCGGGCCAGGGTTTCGGGGGAAGGGATTTCTTGGAGGGAGATTTCGGTCTCGGCAATGTGCTGGTTTCGCGGCGTGGCGGAGAGCTTGCGCAGGACGGCGTTCACGAAGGGCGCGGCGGAGCGTTTGCGGGCGTGTTTTACGAGTTCGACACTTTCGTGGAGGGCGGCGCGCTGCGGGATGCGATCGAGCCAGAGGAACTGATAGAGAGCGAGGCGCAGTGCGATTAGGACTTCGATGTCTAGTTTCGACAGGGCTTGCGAGGACGCCGCTGCGATTTCGGCGTCGAGGCGCGAACGCCAGCGGAGCACGCCCATCACGAGTTCGGTGGCCAGAGCGTGATCGGGGGTGGAGAGGTTGGCGTGGGCGGGAGCGTGCAGCAGGTCGGAAGCGTAGGAGGATTCTTGTTCGACGCGGAGGAGGATATCGAAGGCGGCGGCGCGGGCGGGAGAGACGGACATTTGTTTCAAATTGTAGGCTTTCGTCGGAGAGAAGGAGCTTTAACCACAGAGGACACTGAGAAGCACAGGGGTTAGCCCAGTCTTTCACCGGGCTTGGGGCGATACCCGCGGAGGAAGTCGGCGGCGGTGGTGCGCTTTTTGCCTTCGAGCTGGAGTTCCAGGAGTTCGAGTGAGGTGTGGTGGCCGCAGCCGACCAGTAGATGATTGGAATCGGTGCGGAGCTCGGCTGGCGGAAGGGAGCCGGTGGCGGGGCGGGCTTGGATGATTTGCAGAATCTTGCCGCGGAATTTTGTGTAGGCGCCGGGCCAGGGTTGGAAGCCGCGGATGCGGTTGTAAATTTCGGGGGCGGTGTGGGAAAAATCGACGAGGCCGTCCTCTTTTTTCAGGATCGGGGCGAGGCTGGCTTGCGAGTTGTCTTGGGGGCGCGGGTGAATGGAGCCGGCTTGCAGACCGCGCAGGGTTTCGACCATGAGATTGGCGCCGATGGCGGCCAAACGCGGCACGAGCGTTTCGGCGGTGTCGTTGGGGGCGATTGCTAGTTCGTGCTGTTGGAGGATGTCACCGGTGTCGAGGCCGGCGTCGATGCGCATGGTGGTGACGCCAGTGACGGTTTCTTCGTTGGCGATGGCCCACTGGATAGGCGCGGCGCCGCGGTATTTTGGAAGCAGCGAGGCGTGCAGGTTGATATTACCGAATACTGGGAGATCGAGCATCCACTGCGGGATGATGCGGCCGTAGCCGACGACGATGATGGCGTCGGGCTGGAGGGCGGTGAGTTGAGCGCGGAATTCGTCGTTGGTCTTGATGCGGTCGGGCTGGGTGATGGGGAGATTTAGTCTCTGGGCTGATTGTTTGACTGGCGAGGCGACTAGTTCCAGGCCGCGGCCTTTGGGGCGATCGGGCTGGGTCACTACGAGATGGACGCGGAATCCGGCGTCGACTAGCTTCTCGAGTGTCGGGACGGCGAAGGGCGGGGTGCCGCAGAAGATGAGATTGAGAGACATTGGGTAATTGGGAAATTTAGTAATTGAGTAATTGAAAACCTGTTTGCGCCACGATGATCAACTTGCGGTTCATCAGCGAACCACAACCGCAGAGCCTGAAGGCGCGCCTTCTATCGGTTCCCTGACGCGATGCCTGAAGGCATCGCCTGATACGAATCTCAATTCCTCAATTCAATTACTCAGTTACCAAATTCCCCAATTACTCAATTCCTACCATTCTCCGGCTTTCATCATTTTGCGGATTTTGCGTTTCATCAGGTCGCGTTTCAGGGCGCTGATGTGGCTGATGTAGAGTTTGCCGTTCAGGTGATCGGTTTCGTGGAGGAAGGCGCGGGCCAGCAGGTCTTCTCCGGTTTTCTGGTAGATCTTGCCGTGAGCGTCCTGGGCGCGGATGGTGACCTTGCTCGGGCGGCTCACGTTCTCGCGGAAATCGGGGATGCTGAGGCAGCCTTCACTCTGGGTGTGGCGGCCTTCGGTGTGAATGATTTCGGGATTGATGAGGACGAGTTTAGCGTTGGGATCTTCTTTGAAAGTTACGTCGATGACGGCTATGCAGCGGGCAATGCCGATTTGCGGGGCGGCCAGGCCGACTCCGTGGGCGGCGTACATCGACTCGAACATGTCGTCGATGAGCTTTTGCAGTTCTTCGTCGAAGACCGTCACCTTTTCGGAAGGCTTCTCGAGAACTGGATCGCCGAATTTTACAATGGGATGGATCATTTATTAGCTCTTAGCTCTTAGCTCTTAGCTCTTAGCTCTTAGCTCTTAGCTCTTAGCTCTTAGCTCTTAGTTCTTAGTTCTTAGTTCTTAGCTCTTAGCTCTTAGCTCTTAGCTCTTAGCTTCTAGCTGAACCTTCTTTGCTGACCTGCGCTGTCGTTGCAGCCGTCATGGGTTCTTCGTCTGAGTCTACTAATATTTTTTCAGCTGGTTGCAGTAGCCTTGGAAATTTCTTAGGGTTTCGGTCATGGAATCGCCGCCGAATTTTTGCAGAGCGCAGCGCGCGAGAGTCAGCGCCACCATGGCCTCCCCGGCGACTCCGGCGGCGGGAACCACGCAGACGTCGGAACGCTCGTAGGCGGCCTTGACGGGCTCGCGGGTGGAAAAGTCGACCGACTGCAGGGGGCGGCGCAACGTGGAAATTGGCTTCAGATAGCCACGCACGCGGATTTCCTGGCCGTTGGAGACTCCGCCTTCAACGCCTCCGGCGTTGTTGCGGGTGCGGGAGAAGGCGGTGAAACCGGAAGTGGCGGTGTAGCCGATTTCGTCGTGAACGGCCGAGCCGGGAGCAAAAGCTGCGGCAACGCCTGAGCCGATTTCTACCGCTTTGACGGCTTGCAGCGACATGACTGCCGCGGCGAGCAGGGCGTCGAGACGCTCGTCCCACTGGACGTAGGTGCCGAGGCCGGGAGGAACGTCGTGGGCCACGACTTCGAAGACTCCGCCGAGCGAGTCTCCGGTCTTGAGAACTTTGTCGACTTCTTCTTTCATGTGCTGCTCGGCTTCGGGGTCGGCGCAGTTGAGCAGGACTTCTTCGCGGGCGTGAAGGTCGCGAATCTGTTCCCACGGGACTTGTCCCG